>CBFHXE010000007.1:26553-62672 GCA_965659715.1 uncultured Paracoccaceae bacterium
GTCCATGCGCGCAGATTTGGGCATCATGATTTCAGCCAGCCACAATCCGCATGAAGATAATGGGATCAAGTTTTTTGGCCCTGATGGTTTTAAGCTTTCAGATCATGTTGAAGCTGAAATTGAGCTGCTGATTGATAATGGCGTTGCGCCTGCACCGGTCGAGCGTATCGGGCGCGCGCAGCGGATTGACGATGGTTTGTTTCGCTATGTCGAGCGCGCCAAATCCTCTTTTCCCAGCGGAATGCGGCTTGATGGCATGAAGGTTGTCATTGATTGCGCCAACGGGGCAGCCTACCGTGCAGCCCCCGAAGTTTTATGGGAGTTGGGCGCCGAAGTCATATCTGTTGGCGTAACGCCTAATGGTACAAATATAAACGATAAATGCGGATCTACCGCGCCCCAAACGGCGGCTGAAACAGTTGTCAACCATGGGGCAGATGTGGGTATTTGTCTTGATGGTGACGCTGACCGGGTCATTATTATTGATGAAACTGGCGCGGTGGCAGATGGGGATCAACTGATGGCGTTGATGGCCACGCGCTGGGCAAAAAACAAGCAGTTGCGCGGCGATACATTGGTCAGCACGGTGATGTCCAACCTTGGTCTTGAGCGCTTTCTGGGCGCGCAGGGGATTGCTTTAGAGCGCACTGCTGTAGGGGACAGATATGTGGTTGAGCAGATGCGTGAGGGCGGCTTTAACCTTGGCGGGGAGCAATCAGGCCATATCGTGATGAGCGATTATTCGACAACAGGCGACGGCTTGATGGCGGGCCTGCAGTTTTTGGCCGAGATTGTTCGCACCGGCACCCCGGCCAGCCAGCTTATCAACGTGTTTGAGCCGGTGCCGCAGCTTTTGAAAAATATACGCTTTTCGCCACGGCAAGACCCTTTGAATGTGTCTAAAGTCCAGCAGGAAATAAGTGCGGCAGAGGCTGCGCTGGGCGATCAAGGGCGCTTGCTGATCCGCAAATCCGGCACCGAGCCATTGATTAGAGTGATGGCCGAATGCGAAGATCAGGCGCTGCTCATTGAAACAGTCGATAGCATTTGCGCAGCTGTTGAAAACGCCAGCGCTGCAATCTAGACAATTACAGGCAATGCCCTTTTTAGTGCGAGTATGAAACCACTAAAACCTGAATACGCGGCGCAAATCACTATACTGGCTCACTGCGACCCCACATAAAATCACTGCCATTGAAAGTATTAATTGGGGGTTAAATTTTTCACCTAAAACCAAATTCCCATAATAACGGACCACATTGGCACTTGGTAATTGGTGAGTGTCAAAAAGACTGGTCCGGCACTTCGGATCACCAACACCCTAAAAAGATTTCCCAATGCTGTGGGGAAAATACTTAAATAAGCTAGATATAACAATGTTGTATAGTTGATACTGGGCGTTGGGCCTTCGATCGCAATAGCCATTGGAACAACGAAAAAAGCACCGATGATTAAGCACACAGCGGCCAATCCAATAGGGTCGATGGGCGGCAATCGGCGCATTAAAACCGAGCTAAGCGCATAGCATCCAGCAGCTAAAAAATAGGCGATCCGCCCGGCCCATTCAAGTTCGGCGTTGGAGGAGAAAGTGGCGGTTTGGCCGATAAGCATAACAACCCCAGTAAAGCCAATACCAAATCCCGCCACACGGCGTAAGGTCAGCCGTTCGCTCGGCACTAAGAAATGTGCAAGCGGTAAAACTATCAAAGCAACTGCTGCCATTGATACCCCGGTTTAGCCTGATGTGACGTGTTGCTGCGCCCAAGTGATTAATTGAAACGACACTGCCGTGCCTAAAATTCCTACAGTGAATAACATCGCCCAAGAACGCTCGTGGCTAAGGTGGAATTTCCAACCCATAAACCCCCAAAGAGCAGTGGTTAGGGCGGCCCCTATGCTCATTCTTGCCGCGGAAAGCCACATCGGTGATATGCCCTCTAACCCAAGCCTAATGGCCGTAAATGCACGGCCCCAGATTAACCCCAAAGCGGTGATCATTATCCAGCTTTTTAATGTGATCTGGGGCTGATCCTGCATTTATTCGTGGTCCTTTATCCAGGCTAAAATCCACCCAAAACAGGCATCGGTTTTACGTCAGTATCGCGGCTGTATTGCGGGGGTGCCAAAAAACGGCCTGCAGGGGTAATAAATTTGATAAAAAAGCACTCCGGACCCACGGCTATAGCGCAGGTCCGGGAAAGGCGTTTAAAAATTAGTTCTTTGCTTTGTCGACCATTTTGCCGGCGGAAATCCACGGCATCATGCCGCGCAGCTTTTCGCCAACTTCTTCGATCTGATGGGCGTCATTCATCCGCCGCGTGCCTTTAAAGAACGGCTGTCCAACGGCATTTTCCAGCATGAAGTCACGCACAAACTTACCGGTTTGGATGTCGGTTAGAACCGCCTTCATCTTGGCTTTGGTCTCATCATAGGGCAAAATACGTGGCCCGCTGACATATTCGCCGTATTCGGCGGTATTTGAGATCGAGTAGTTCATGTTGGCAATGCCGCCTTCATAAATCAGATCAACGATCAACTTGACCTCATGCAGACACTCGAAATAGGCCATTTCGGGCGCATAACCCGCCTCGACCAGCGTTTCAAAGCCCATGCGGATCAATTCAACCAAACCGCCGCATAGAACGGCCTGTTCGCCAAAGAGGTCGGTTTCACATTCTTCGCGGAAATTGGTTTCGATAATGCCAGAGCGGCCGCCGCCGATGGCCGAGCAATAGCTCAGGCCGATTTCAAGTGCCTTGCCCGAGGCATCATTGTCGACCGCCACCAAACAGGGAACGCCGCCGCCTTTGGAATATTCGCCGCGCACCGTGTGGCCCGGGCCTTTTGGCGCCATCATAATCACATCAACACCGGCTTTTGGCTCAATCAGGCCGAAATGAACATTAAGGCCATGGGCAAAGGCAATCGCCGCGCCTTCGCGAATATTGTCATGCACATATTTTTTATAGGTTTCGGCCTGCAACTCATCGGGCATGGTGAACATGATCAGGTCGCACCAAGCAGCAGCTTCGGCAATACCCATCACCTCAAGGCCTTCGCCTTGGGCTTTTTGCGCCGAGGCAGAGCCTTCGCGCAGCGCAACCACAAGGTTTTTCGCGCCGCTGTCGCGCAGGTTTAGCGCATGGGCGTGGCCTTGTGATCCATAGCCTAGGATCGCCACTTTTTTGTCTTTGATAAGATTAATGTCGCAATCGCGATCATAATAAACTCGCATATCAGCACCTTTCTGATTTCATTGATGAAATGAATATAGAGAAAAAATCTGAATATACGTTTCTAAATTTATTAATATACTCTATAAAGAAGCCATATCATGCGCATTACTTGTATAAAAGATAAAAACTATGCTTAATGATCTTAATCGCCGTTTGTTGCGGCGGCTGCAAATCAATCCCGCAATGCCGGTGGCCGAGCTTTGCGATGCGGTGGGCAGCACTGCGGCGGTGATCTCTCGCCGGCTGACGCGGCTGCGCGCCGAGCAGGTGATTTTGGGCAAAGAGGCAATCATCGACTGGACCAAACTGGGCTACAGCGTCGAGGTTTCCTTGCGCATCGGGCTGGATAAAACCCAAAGCCGGGCGTTTGATGATTTTATTGTGGCAGCGCGCGAAGTGCCCGAAGTGATCGAAATTCAAACCTTTCTGGGCCGCGTTGATGTGCGGCTGTCGGTGATTGCCAAAGACATGGCCGAGTATCAGCGGATTTATCGCACGCGTATTTTAACCCTGCCGCATATTGCGGATATCGAGGCGTTGATGCAGGTGGCGCGGATCAAATCGGACGAGGCATTGCCCATATGAGCAGTTTGGATGCCACCGATCATGCGCTGCTACTGCAGTTATCTCGCGATGCAGATCAATCGGCTGCAGCGCTGGCGCAGCAGTTGGGTATGTCGCAACCGGCTATATGGCGGCGGCTGCGCCGGCTTGAGCAAAGCGGAGTTCTCAAAGGTCAGCGGCTGGTGCTTGACCGCGAAAAACTCGGCTTTGGGGTGACTGTATTTTTGGGTGTGAAACTCTCGGGCAAGGGCGGTGTTCTGCTTGAGAATTTCGAGCGTGCTGTGACCGCCATCCCCGAAGTGCAGACCGTCGAGCATGTGCTGGGCCTTTATGATTACCGGTTGCGGGTGGTGGCTCGTGATATCGCCGATTTTGAGCGTATTTTGCGCCGCCGCATCATGACACTGCCCGGGGCTGGTGATGTCGAGGCCAATGTGCTGCTGAGCGAAGAGCGCCGGCCAGGGCCGCTTTAACTTTAAACTGGCGGTTTTAGACGCACCTGTGTCGAAATAGACTTTGCCTTTGCAGGATGGCTGAATTATTTGTGAATAAATATTAGGAGAGTGAACAGATGGCTGCGTTGCTAGAGCATATTGATCCAGACGGGTTAGAAGAGTTTTCGGTTGTTTTCACGGATCGATCCTTAAACCACATGTCCAGTTCCTTTCAGCAGGTGATGAAGGACATCTCGTCCATGCTGAAAGAGGTCTATGGCGCTGATGCGGTGGCCTTGGTGCCCGGCGGCGGCACCTATGGGATGGAGGCTGTGGCGCGGCAGTTTGGTCAAGGCGCCAATGTGCTTGTGGTGCGCAATGGCTGGTTTTCCTATCGCTGGTCGCAGATCTTTGAGGCCAGCGCCGATGCAAGCGAAACCGAAGTGATGAAAGCGCGCCCGCAGGGCAACGCGCCGCAAGCCCCGTTTCGCCCCGCGCCAATCGAAGATGTGGTGGCTAAAATTCACAAGATGCGTCCCGATATTGTCTTTGCGCCGCATGTGGAAACATCTGCAGGGGTGATCTTGCCTGATGATTACATCGCGGCGATGGCCAGCGCAGCGCATGAGGTTGGCGCGCTGATGGTGCTTGATTGTATCGCTTCGGGCTGCGCTTGGGTGGATATGCGCAAAAGCGGTGTTGATGTGCTAATCTCGGCGCCGCAAAAGGGCTGGTCTGCATCGCCGTCGGCGGGGCTTGTGATGTTGTCCGAGCGCGCTTTGGCGCGGCTTGAGACCACCAACTCAAACAGTTTCGCCATTGATTTAAAAAAGTGGCATGCGATCATGCAAACCTATGAAGGCGGCGGGCATGCCTATCATGCCACCATGCCAACAGATGCACTGCGCGCGTTTCGCGATACCATGCTTGAAACCCGCGACTATGGGTTTGACCGGCTGCGCGATGCGCAATGGGAACTGGGCAGCCGCGTGCGCGAGCTGCTGCGCGAAAAAGGCGTGAGGTCCGTGGCAGCAGAAGGTTTCGGCGCACCGGGCGTGGTGGTGTCCTATACCGCAGACCCCGGGGTGCAGAACGGCAGTAAATTTGCCCAACAGGGCATGCAAATTGCGGCCGGCGTACCGCTTGCCTGCGATGAACCCGAAGGCTTTATGACCTTCCGTTTGGGGCTTTTCGGGCTGGATAAGCTTTATGATGTAGGTGCAACGGTGGGCCGCTTGCAGCGGGTCATAGATCAAGTGCTATAAAGCCGCGCAGCTGCTCAAGATTAAGTTTTCGCACCCAGTCCAAGGTGCATTAAGGCCCGGCGCACTGGCGCAACCCCGTGCAGCGCATCAAGACCTTGCGCGCGCAGATCCCGCAAAATTTGCGGATCGGCCATCGAGGCCTGATTAAGCAGGGAAATGCCGGCAACACGGGTGCGCAGATCACTGATGCGGGCTTTGTGATAGGCCTCTAGCATCGCAGTATCGCCCAATCTATCAGGGCTGGCTTTTGCCAGATCATTCAGGGTTTGAATATCGGCCAAGCTCATGTTCAAGCCCTGCGCCCCAATAGGTGGCACCACATGGGCGGCTTCGGCAATCAATGCCAGCCGCTGGGCGCTAAGACGTCCGGCAATCTGGCTTATAATGGGCCAGAGGGTGCGTTGGGAGGCCAGTTTAAGCGGCCCTAAAAGCCCACAGGAACGGGTCTGTATCGCATCTTCAAATGCGTCATCCGGCAGCGCCATAAGCCGCGCCGCTTCGGGGCCGGTTTCCATCCAGACCACGGCAGAAGAGGGCATTCCCTCATAGTCCGGCAGTGGCACCAAGGTAAACGGCCCGCCGCTGCGGTGGATTTCAGTTGATATATTTTCATGCGGGATCGGGTGGGTGACGGCAAAGGCAAGCGCCTTTTGCCCAAAACGGCGCGTGGTCACGGAAATACCCGCCGCTTTGCGCAAAGCGGAATTGCGCCCATCAGCGGCCAAAACAAGAGCCGCGCGCACCCTTTCGCCAGTGCTTAATGTGATCCGCGCTTCTGCGTCTCGGGAAAAATAACCGGTGCTGGCAACCCCAGTTAAAAACGTCACCTTTGGATGTGCCTTTAAGGCGCCCGCCAAAACCTTACGCGAAAACCAGTTGGGAACATTCCATCCAAACGGGCCGTCAGAAATGTCATGCGCGTCAAAGTCTTTTTGCTTTCGCACCGTTGCGGGCGCCTCTGCACCCCCGGCGTCGACAATCCGCATTTTTTCAAGTGGCATGGCGTGATCGGCCATAGCCTGCCAAAGGCCAATATCTGCCAAAAATTGCTGCGCGGGCTGCAAAAAAGCGGTGGTGCGCAAGTCGGCGCCTTTACTGCCGCGCTTTGTGACAGGGGCATTGGGTTCGGCGCAGATCACCGAAAAGCCAGCCTCGGCAAAGGCTTGTGCTGCGATCAAACCGGCCAGCCCGCCGCCGGAAATAAACACATCCGTGGTCATATGATCGGCTTTTTTAATCATGGTTTTAACATAGGGCTTTAATCTGCTGCGGCCAAGAGCGCGGCCGCGTTTAGACGATCTGCCGCAGGAACGCGGTTAACGCATGGATTTCATAGTCAATATAGTCTGCCCCTTCTGGGCGCGTGCCATGCACTAAAACCGTGCGCATACCAAGCGAGGACGGCACTGCAAGATTGCGCGCTTCATCTTCGAACATCGCGGCGCGAGCTGGCGAAAGGCCGTCGCGTTTAAACACCTTTTCATAGGCTTCGGCTTTAGGTTTGGGATAATAGTTGGCGTGTTCCACGCCGTAGATGGCATCAAACAGGCCGTTCAGCCCGCGCGCGGATAAAACCTCGCGCGCATAGGGGGCTGTCCCGTTTGTATAGACGATTTTGCGGCCGGGCAGGGCTGCAATGGCCGCAGCCAGGTCAGGGTCTGGCATCAAGGCGCTAAAGTCGATCTGGTGGACATCATGCAAAAACGGATCAGGCTCAATATCATGTTCTTGCATCAAACCCGCCAAAGTTGTGCCGTAGGTTTGCCAATAGTGCTGACGCAGCTCGTTGGCGGCCGCGGGCTCAATGCCAAGCAGCCGAACCATATAGTCAGTCATTTTCACCTCGATCTGGTCAAACAACCGCACAGCCGGAGGATAAAGAGTGTTGTCGAGGTCAAAGACCCAATCGGTGACATGGTCAAAAGCGGGATTGGGCATTGCGTGGGCACCAGTGTTGTGGGGTTGATTTTTGATCTGTTAAGCAGATAGTTAGCAGGCAAATGCCGGAGTGCAATATGAGCCTAACCAAACAGCAAAATAAAGATGCCTACGCGCTGATTCTAGAAGCGATTGACAGCGGGGTGTATAAACCCGGGGATCGTTTGGTTGAAAGCGATCTTGCCGAACGCTTTGGAGTATCGCGCACGCCGATCCGCGAAGCGCTTCAACGGCTGGAAACCCAATCGCTTTTGACCCGGGATGGGCGCAGCCTAATCGTTGCCTCGCTGGATCATAATGAAGTTGCCGAACTTTATGTCGTGCGCGCAGAATTGGAAGGCCTTGCCGCCCAGTTGGCCGCCCGCCATGCCACCCCTGAAGAAAAGCGTGTGCTGCAGGAAATGGTGGATGAAGATCGCAAAATGCTGGGCGATCCGCAGGCTCTGTCCCGTGCAAACCGGCGCTTTCACAAGCAAATCCATCTTGCCTCGCACAATCGTTATCTGGTGCAGCAGCTTGATCTGGTGCATCGGTTTATGGCGTTGATGGCCACCACGTCACTGGCGGTGGCGGGTCGTGGCGAGCGGGCAATGGAAGAGCATCAGGCAATTGTAACCGCCATCACAGCAAGCGATGAAGAGGCCGCCTGCAAGGCCCTTCGCGACCATATATCAGCCGCGTTTGTCACCCGGCTTAAACAAGAGTCTGCGGCTGTTTAAGGCCGCGTTTGAGTTTGTTTCCGTGGTTGGTTTTATCCCAATAAAACGGATTTATAACCACTTCAAAAAGCGCCTTGAACGCCGCTAATGTGGCCAGAGGATAGTAAAAATACTGGCTTGGAATCCAGGGCAATAGCCGCAAATGCCCGGCCTTAAAGACACCAATGGCTGATATCAGCAGATCGAGTGTAAAAGCGATTGCGTAAAGACAGATTAATCCGACAAGAACCAGCGCAGGGACCCCAAAGCTTTCTTGCGGTACAAGCCCCAAAGCGATGAGCCAAAAGCTCCAGCTTACTGGGGCCAGCAGAAACATCAATATGGCCGGTAAAAAGACCGCCTGAAACCCGCAGAACTGCCAAATCCCAAGATCACGTAGCAATGCTTTGGGCGACCTCATATGCACCGCATAAGTCATGAAATAGCCTTTGATCCAGCGTGATCGCTGTTGCACCCACGACAGCGGTGTGTTGTTTGCCTCTTCAAAGGTGGTGGTGTCCAGCATCGCGCAGCGATAGCCCGCGCGCGCCAGCCGGATCCCGAGATCGGCATCTTCGGTGACGTTATGGGCATCCCATCCGCCAAGCTCGACCAAAGCCGAGCGGCGAAAATAAAGAGTTGTGCCCCCAAGCGGAATAGCAAAGCCGATCTGCGCCAGTGCTGGCAACATGACGCGAAACCAGCTTGCATATTCCATGGTGAAACAGCGCGCCAGCCAATTGCTTTGGGGGTTGTAGTGATCCAGCCGGCCTTGCAAGCAGACCGTTTTTGCGCTGACCGACGAAAACTTGGTCACCACCGAGCGCAATTGATCCGGTTCAGGGGCATCTTCTGCATAAAGCACGCCAATAATTTCACCCGAGCAAAACGGCAGACCATAATTCAAAGCGCGCGGTTTGGTTTTGATCGTACCTGGGGCAGCGTCAATAACGCGTATCCATTTGGGCAATTCAATTGCTGCCAGACAGGCCTTGGTCTGTGTGTCATGGCGCTCTAGAACCAATATAACTTCCAGATGCGAGCGCGGGTAATTGAGCTTTTCAAGATTGGTTATAAGCTGCGCTGCTATGTTTTTTTCGCGATAAAGTGGGATCTGGATCTACACTTTGGGCAGCACGTCCGGAAGCCCTTCCAAGGGTTTTTTTGAAGGTTGTTGGGACTGCAGCGCAAACAGCAACGCAATCGCTTTTAGCAGCGTTGAGGCGATCAAATTGGACGCTATCAACAGAACGCCAAGGATAAAAAAAGGATGAGCAGCGTTCAGGGTAATGAGCAAAAACACCAGAGCGGCGAGGCCTGCCATCACAGCCCAGCGGACGCCTTTGTGCAGGGATGTAAATCCTAAACCTCCGCAACTTTGTGCGCGCGGGACGCAAACCTCGGCATGGCGGGCCAGTTGGGCCCCAAAAAGCTGTTGCTGGCGGGCCTGAATTTGCGCCCGGCTGGCCCAAACCATTGAGGCCGGACCTAGCTTGCCTTGGATTGCTGCGCGCTGTTTGTCAAAGCGGGATTGATCGCTGGTGGCAACTTGCCAATGGCCGCCATCTTTGCTCCAAGGTACCATTGCCTGGGTGATCCAGTAGATCGGATCATCGGTTTCAAAGGGTTTTGATGCATTGCTATTGTCTGCTACCGCTTTCCCGCTCTGAGCGGCAAGTGCGTTGATCACAGATATTTCGGGACTTAAAGACTGCGCGATAAGGATTTCGCCAAGCGGTCCTTTTGTAGTTTTTTGCTGATCAAGGGCCAAAGACAATCCGCTACGCGATACACCGCCCGTGGCCAATAAAATCTGGCCAAGCGGTTTTGCAACAGGTTTGAGTGCTTGACGAGTGCGCGGCTTTGGCCTTTGCGGTGCGCTCATTTTAATCACCTGATCCCTCGGGGTTACAATGCCCGCAGGATGCGCATGGGTGATTAAAATTTAATTAAACTGTGACAGGTTTAAGCGCGCTGAGCCATATGTGCTGCAAAACGCTCAAAAAGATAAAAGCTGTCTTGTGGCCCGGGACTGGCCTCGGGGTGATGCTGAACCGAAAAGACGGGTCTGTCCTGCATCCTGACGCCGCAGTTCGAGCCATCAAAAAGCGACACATGGGTTTCAATCACACCATTGGGCAGGCTTTGGCTGTCCACGGCAAAGCCGTGGTTCATTGATGTGATTTCAACTTTGCCAGTGTCGTGATCTTTGACCGGATGGTTTGCGCCGTGATGGCCGTGGTTCATTTTGACGGTTTTGGCGCCTAGCGCGATCGCCAACATCTGATGGCCGAGGCAAATACCAAAGATTGGCAATGTTGTTGTATCCAGTATTTCGCGGATCATAGGCACGGCATAGGTGCCTGTGGCCGCCGGATCACCGGGGCCATTGGACAAAAATACGCCGTCCGGATTATGCGCCAGCACCTCTTCGGCGGTTGCGGTTGCCGGCAGGACGGTCACATCGCATCCCGCAGAAGCCAAACAGCGCAGGATATTGCGCTTTGCGCCGTAATCTATGGCCACCACTTTGTGCTTTGGTTCGCTCTGGCGTGTGTAGCCCTCGGGCCACGCCCAGCGCATTTCATCCCAGCGATAGGATTGGGCACAGGTCACTTCACGTGCCAGGTCCAGCCCTTCAAGACCGGCAAAATCGCGCGCGGCGGCAATTAGGGCATCGGTATCAAAGACGCCGTCTGGATTATGTGCTATCGCCACATGCGGCGCGCCTTGCTGGCGAATTGCGCGGGTGAGCCGGCGGGTATCAACGCTGCCAATGGCAATCCGGCCGCAGGTTTTAAGCCAATCGGCCAAATGCCCCTGAGCGCGCCAGTTTGACGGCTCTGTCGGGTCCCATTTTACCACCATTCCGGCGGCCACCGGATCACCGGTTTCGTTGTCCTCATCGGTGACGCCGACATTTCCGATATGAGGAAATGTAAAGGTCACAATCTGCCCGGCATAGGAAGGATCGGTCATAATCTCCTGATAGCCGGTCATGGCGGTGTTAAAGCATAGCTCGGCAACCGCTTGGCCAGTGGCGCCAAAGCCGTGACCGTAAAACAGTGTTCCATCTTGCATCGCCAGACAGGCTGTCGGCGTTGGGGGGGGCGATTTTGCCATGCTGCGACTCTCTTGGGTGTGACTTGAGCGCAACCTAGTTCTATGGGCGATGAGGGTCAAGCGCACTTCATATAGGAGGTTGGATTAATCATTATCATAAACTCTTGCTCCTGAAATTTCTTTTGGATACTATGGCAGTTCCGACGGTTTTAATGCATGAGGATTGCTATGGAACTTCGCGCCCGGATTAATGCGGCTATGAAACAGGCGATGAGGGACAAAGCGACAGCGCGTCTTTCGACAGTTCGGTTGATCAATGCAGCCATCAAGGATCGGGATATCGCAGCCCGCTCTGAGGGAAACGACGAAGGCGTCGATGATGCCGAGGTTTTGGCGATTTTGGGCAAGATGACCCGCCAGCGACAAGAAAGCGCCCGCACCTATGAAGAAGCCGGACGGTTTGATTTGTCTGAGCGCGAACTGGCCGAGATCAAGGTGATTGAAGAATTTTTGCCCCGTCAATTATCACAAGAGGAAATCGAGGCTGCCATTGCAGTAGCGGTGGACGATATTGGCGCGTCGTCTATTCGTGATATGGGAAAAGTCATGGGGGCTTTAAAAGCCAAATACACTGGCCAAATGGATTTTGGCGCAGTTGGTCCGATGGTAAAAGGCAAACTATCTTGTTAACTGTCGCCTATCCCGCTTGAAACGGTAAAATAGGCTATGGTTTGTAGGCCTTCACGACATTGCGCAAATCATCATAGAGCGCTTTGCGTTCCTCTTCGCTCAGAAAAGCGCCAATTTCGACCTCGCGTCCATTGCCGCTTAGTGTGACATAATTTGGTACTGGTCCGCCCTTGGGATGCAGTTGAACTTTGGCCCAATACCCGTTGCAGGACCAGCTTTGAGTGGCACCAGAGGGATTATGGCGCACCAATTCTATCTCTTCGCTGTCCAATGTGAGCCGCTCAAGAATCTGGCGGTTAAAATAGCTTCGGCGTAGAGCGACCCAAATCACACCAAGTGTAACCATTAAAAACGGCAATAATGCCCAAAAGACGGCTGTCCCGATCAAGCCATATAGCGGCAGCGTGATAAGAGTGAAAGTTGCCAGAATAAAACCCGCAAACCCATTGGGCGGTAACGAATTATGTGGCCAAAGCTCAATTATACGGCTGTCCGGGCTTTGCTGTTTTTGGATCCAATCATATGGCATAACGCACCCTATCTTTCCTCACCAAAAGTAGTGAGGCGATGAACAAAGCAAAGGTGCCGCTTTGTCGCATGCATAATTTTGTATGACGCGTGGGCGACGGGCGCAATGTATCCCTAATTGGTGGGGCTAAGCTTAGGGTACTTTCGCGGTTTTTAAGAGTGAAGTTAACTCTGCCAAATCTGTGATTTCAAAATCTGGTTTTATAGTCGATGACGCGGGTTCTCGGTTCGGGTTGTACCAAGCTGATGTTAACCCGGCTTGCAGGGCACCGCCCACGTCATTTTTCAGGCAGTCGCCCACATGGATTACGCGCCCAGGTACGGTGAATTCCAATTTCGACAGCAAAACCGCAAAGATACGCGGATCAGGTTTTTGAAACGTATAGTTTTCGGCCAAAATTGTAAGGTCAAAATATTGGCCAAAGCCAAGTTTGTTTGGGTCTGAGTTTCCATTGGTAAGGGCGGCAACCTTTAGCCCGCTAGGGAGTTTTTCCAGCATCGCGCGCGCGCCTGAGATGAACTTTACAGAGCCAAATCGAACACGGGTGAACACATCAAGAAGTAAATCGGCAGCTCCCACGGAAAGGCCTCTGGCAGTTACGATTTGACTAAATAAGGCATGCCTTATGTCAAGCATATTAACCGCTTTGCCGACAACAGATTTTGCCATAAGATTTTGCTGGTGCTGAAATTCGGCAAGGCTGACCCTGTGGCCAGAATAGTCAAACAGCCAGTCCGACGTTGCTTGCAGCGCTTGATCAAGCGCTGCTTTAAAATCGATGAGAGTTTGATCTATATCGAATGAGATGACGTCAAAATGGGTCATAAAAATAGTCCAAACACATAAAAATTATCTCAAGAATGCAAAAAGCCCCGAATTAACGGGGCTCTTTGTTGTGAAGTATCGCACGGATTAATGTGCCGGTGCTTTGTCCCACTCTTCCTGCTCGGGCAGGATTTCAAAAGTATGCTCGGGCGGGGGAGATGGCAAAGTCCATTCCAGCGTATCGGCATATTCGTTCCAGTAGTTGTTTTCAGTCACTTTAGCGCCGCGCAGCAGCGAATAGGCGATGATCCCAATAAAGAAAAGGAATGATGCAAAGGATAAGAACGCGCCAAAACTTGACCATTGGTTCCAATAGGCAAAAACCTCTGGGTAATCAATATAACGACGCGGCATACCCTGACGGCCCAAGAAGTGTTGCGGGAAAAACGTAAGGTTCGATCCGATAAACATCATCCAGAAATGCAGCTTACCCGCCCATTCAGGATAATGCCGTCCGGTCATCTTGCCAAAATAAAAGTAAATCCCGGCAAATATTGTAAACACCGCACCAAGCGACATAACATAGTGGAAGTGCGCAACCACATAGTAGGTGTCGTGATAGGCCCGGTCGATACCGGCCTGCGACAATACGATACCGGTTACACCACCAACTGTGAACAAAAAGAGAAAGCCAAAGGCCCAAAGCATTGGAGTTTTAAACTCGATTGAGCCGCCCCACATAGTGGCAATCCAGCTAAAGACCTTCACGCCAGTTGGCACCGCAATCACCATGGTGGCCAGCATAAAATAGGACTGCTGTGTCAGCGACATGCCAACGGTGTACATATGGTGCGCCCAGACCACAAAGCCCAGCGCGCCAATGGCGATCAATGCCCACACCATCGGCAGATAGCCGAACACTGGCTTGCGCGAAAAGGTGGCAATCACGTGGCTGATAATGCCAAATCCCGGCAGTACAATGATATAGACTTCAGGGTGGCCAAAGAACCACAGGATGTGCTGATAGAGGATCGGATCACCGCCGCCAGCAGGATCGAAGAATGTGGTGCCGAAGTTCCGGTCGGTTAGCAGCATGGTGATCGCGCCAGCAAGCACCGGCAGCGCTAGCAAAATAAGCCATGCGGTTACAAAGATTGACCATGAAAACAATGGCACTTTGAACAGTGTCATACCCGGTGCGCGCATGTTGAGGAACGTAGTGATCATATTGATCGCGCCAAGGATGGATGAAGCCCCAGACAGGTGCACCGCGAAAATCGCGAAATCCATCGACAGGCCGCCTTCGTTGACTGACAAAGGCGGGTATAGAACCCAGCCAACGCCTGAGCCAAGCTGATCATTTCCACCCGGTGAAAGAACCGAGCAAATCGCAAGGCTGGTGCCGGCGACATACATCCAATAAGACAGGTTGTTCATCCGCGGAAAGGCCATATCCGGCGCACCGATTTGCAGGGGCATAAAATAGTTCCCAAAACCGCCGAACAGTGCTGGAATTACCACGAAGAACATCATCAAAATGCCGTGAGCGGTCACCAGCACGTTCCAAAGGTGGCCGTTTGGAGCATAGCAGTTCGTGCCGCCTGAGACCAATCTCGCTGCGGCCTCTCCGGCTTCGTTCAGGCACATATACTGAACCCCGGGGTTCATTAGCTCCATCCGCATGTAAACGGTGAAAGCAACCGCGATAAACCCTACCAACGCTGACGTTATAAGGTAAAGAATGCCGATATCTTTATGGTTGGTTGACATGAACCAGCGTGTGAAAAACCCGCGATGATCTTCGTGCTCGTGGCCCTGAATGGCTGCGTCTGCCATGTCTGCCTCCTAATTAAGTTGACATTTGGCAAAGCGACTCAAAGCATCTTTGCCGTCTTGCAAAATGTTTTAGAGTGCATCGCATCTAGGGGCAATGCACGACTTTGCCGCAGGGGGTGAAAAATGACGCGTATAGAGCGATTTTCCCCTCTCAAAAACTAACCAAACACTTTGTCAAACTCTTGCTGCAACGCAATATCCACGTCTTGCAGGGTTATGGGCAATCCTAGATCGACCAAGCTTGTGACCCCGTGCTGCGCGATGCCGCAGGGAACAATACCGTCAAAATGCGAAAGATCGGGATCAACATTGATCGAAAGCCCATGAAAAGACACCCATTTACGCAACCGTATACCAAGAGCAGCGATTTTATCTTCGGAGCGGCTACCGTCGGGCAGTAGCGGCTTTTCCGGCCGTTCCACCCATACCCCAATGCGGCCTTCACGGGTTTCCCCGCGAACATTGAACTGATCCAGAGTGGTAATAATCCAGCGCTCAAGCTTTTGAACAAAATCACGCACATCTTTGCCGCGTTTGTTTAGGTCAAGCAGTACATAGGCCACCCGCTGGCCGGGCCCGTGATAGGTGTATTGTCCGCCGCGGCGTGTGGCATAGACCGGAAAGCGATCCGGTTCTATCAGATCCGCCGCGCGGGCACTGGTGCCGGCAGTGTAAAGCGGCGGATGCTCAAGCAGCCAGATCGCCTCACCGGCACGCCCCGCAGAAATATCGTTGACGCGAACCTCCATCCAGTCGATGGCACTTTGATATTCGATCAACCGATCCGAGATAATCCATTCAACCATGCGGCCCTCTTGGTTTGCGAATGTGATTACATCCGAGCCGTTTTTAAATTTTGCAGAAACTGGAACTGCGCGGATTTGAAACCATCCTTAAAGGATTAGCGGCGGATTGCCAATCTGTCTTAGGCGACCGGAAATGTCCTGCCCCAGTAATGACATATTCAAGTGCTATGACCTTTCAAGCACCAAAACGTGCAGGTCATTTGGGATCAAACAAAGATAATGGAGCTGATTTTAGAAGCGCCGGTACAAATAAAGTTTCATATCGTCTGCGCGCTCTACGCTTTGATTATCGGCCCTTTGGAGATCTTTCGAAATCGACGTGATAAACTGCACCGCTGGCTTGGCTATAGCTGGTTTGTGGCGCTGGCGCTGACCGCGCTTAGCTCGTTTTTATCTTCGGGTTTCGTATCTGGGGGCCTTTTAGCCCTATCCATCTGCTTTCTGTATTAACCTTTTTCGGCCTCGCGCGCGGGGTGCGGCTCATTCGGCAGGGGCGCCGGGCAGAACACGCCAAACAAATGCAAACCCTATATTTTCTTGCCTTGGGTATTCCGGGCGTCTTCACGCTTTTGCCGGGGCGAATGCTTAGCCATGCGCTCTTTCCCGGCTATGAGGTTTTGGGCTTTGGTTTGGCGGTTGCGCTTTTGGGGGTGGGAATATGGGTTTGGCGCCGGTTCGGACCACTGCCGCGAGCGGGATGAAAGTGCACAGGCCGTCGCAATCCGTTGATTTAGCTCAAGCCAGCTTTTTCCATACCTTGAAGGATGATATCGCGCGCAAAATCCGGCACCACTTTGCCGTAATCTTCTCGTGATGTGATATCTGGCCGCATTTTACGGAAGAGTTCGAGCTTCTCTTTAGCTTCAGGCAACCTGTCAAGATTACCCAGCACGGCCACCAGAAAACCAATCAGCATATTATTATTTGGATCTTTGGAAATCGCCCGCTGAATTTGCTCATAGGCCTCATCCATACGATCATTCACCATCAAAAGGCCAACCTCGAACTGAGGCCATTCCTCAAGTTCAGATGGATCTAGAAACTTGACTTTTTCTAGATATTCCAGAGCGCTCTCAATATCGTGGTTTAGCGCGCTGACCAAGCTTTGATTAAATGCGGTCTGCGCATTGTTTGGGTTCGCGTCAGAGGCCAGCTTTGCATAATGGCTTGAATTGACGACATCGTTGATCGACATATAGTAGGACGCCATACAGTTGAGTGCATCGGAATTGTTTTTATCGCGATTTAGAATATCTGTCGCAATTTCAAAGATTTTTTTGGAAATTCTATCGTGATGCTTGATATTTTTTGGGCTATACCGCTCGCGGATCAAAGTTCGGCATTTAAGCGCATAGGGATCTACAAAATTATTATCCGCTGTAATGGCCTGATCGCAGAGACGGTGGATTTCTTCCGTATTTGAGCGTTTATTGTACAGATCAAGCGCCCTTAAATAGGTATCCCAAGCCGAGGCGCTGGTGGCCGATTTGGTCAGGACTTTGGCCCGTTCTTCACTGCGAATGGTTGGATTGACTTTGCGCGCGATGGTCAGAGATATTTCATCCTGTACATCGAAAATATCATCCATCGGCCGATCCCAGCGGCCCGACCAGATTTGTTTATCCTGCTCAGCATCGATCAGGCTTGCGCTGATGCGGACTTTATTGCCGCCCTTGCGAATGCTGCCTTCCACAAGGTAGCGCACATTGAGTTTTTCGGAAATCTCAACCGTGGTTAACGCCGTGTCCTTGAAGCTAAAGCTCGAGTTCCGCGAAATCACCGGAAAGGTTTTCCACAGCGATAAATGCCCGATAATATCCTCGGTGACCCCATCGGCAAAATACTCTTGCTCTTCATCGTTGCTCATGTTTTTGAACGGTAAAACTGCGATTGCAGGTGGTTTGCCACCCTCGGCTTGCGTCTCGACTGGCTTGTCTTGCAAGTCTCTTACGGCCATGCCCTCAAATGTCATGTCAAAGGCATGTACTACGGTATTTTTGACCTTTTGATCCCCAAGGTCCTTAAACGCCAGATCAACCTTTTGACTGACAAAATCATGAATGCTTTTTGAAAGGCACACACCGTCCGGTTGCGACAGCGCTTCGAGCCGCGCGGCGACATTCACCCCGTCGCCATAAAGATTATCGCCCTCGACGATCACGTCGCCCATATTCAAGCCCACGCGAAAGTGCATTTCGGCCGAACTATCCACCGAGGAATTCCGCTCTTTAATCAGCTTTTGAAATTCGGCGGCGCAAATAACCGCCGAAACGGCGCTTGGAAATTCGGCAAGTACTGAATCCCCCGCAGTGTTGAAAATTCTGCCGCTGTGCTCTTGGAACAAATTATCCAAAATAGCTTTACAGGTGCGAAAGCTTTGCAGCGTTTGGTCTTCGTCGCGTTCCATTAGCTTGCTGAAACTCACCACATCGGTGACAAAAATAACAGCGATTTTACGGATGATTTTATCTGACATGGACGCGCTCTGTGCAGTTGAATGTAATAGTTTTTGGGTAACGCTTTTGCGACAATATACAGTCAAAATAATAATTTAAACCAGTATTAATTATCCTTTTTTGGCGTTTGTCCGCTACCAATTTAGATATTCCGGGCGATCCCTTCGCAAAATAGAAGTTGGTTTGCAGTCCAGACACTGTCATACATTTAAACCCATATAAGATGCGTGCCTTTAAACTTTTCTAACAATCGGCCGTTTAATATAGAGGCACATACCCGATGAGCGAGGTGTCTCGATGCAAATACCAACCCACACTCTCGCGTCGCAATCTGGGATGTCTAGCTTTGCGGTTGGCACAAAGGCAACGGCTAAAGCGGATAAATCAGGTCAGCAGCGCCGGAACAAAAAATACAAGGCCGACGTCACGGTTTCGATAAGCGCCAAACCGCATAAATCAGAGGCAAAGCACTTTGATTTTGAGGCTTATCGATCGCTTTATGGTTAATCTGTAGCGTTAAATTGACTTGGCGTAGACCGTTTCAAGCGCAAACTCGATATTTTCATCGCGGCTTTCAAGTTTGGCAATTTCGTCGCTATATTTTTGTGCAGAGATTACTCTGCTGTTAAATTTGTTTTCTAGATTTTTATACTGCCGTTCGCGCAGAAGTTCATGCAGGTCAAAAAGTCGTGAATATCGGGTTTCGCGATGTTTTTTAAGCGCCATAGAAGGCTCGATCCAGCTAAATCTGCAATAGGGGCAAATCTGTTTTGCCCCCGCAAAATCCACGCGTTTTGCAGGTTTGTTAACTTTCGCACAAGATGGACATTTAATCATGCTCTGAGGTCTCTATATCCCATGTTTCTTGGCTACTACGGTTTTTAAACTTAGGGCTATTTACTCTTGCTCTGGTTCCTTTTTTGCAGCTTGGAAAAACAAATACATCAGGCCCAGCAAAACAATCATCATAACGGCCAAGCTGGCATCTAAAGGTATTGCACCAACCGCGGCATGATATAGCGGCATTGCTGCGAGAATAGCTTGCACCAAAAGCGCTGTCGGGGTCGCATCTTTTAGCCCATCCTCAGAGAGCCATCTGGGCAGCATCCAGAATAATAGACTGATACCTAACAAACCTGCGCCGTGATGCTCTGCCATGGTAACAATGCCAATAGAATGGTCCCAGCCATTCATGTTTGAAATCATTGGCCCGCCAAATAACATCATGAGCCCCATCACACCGTGAAGCACTGCAAAAACTTTATAAAGAGTTTCTAGTTTCATAACGTTTTCCTTGAGTATAATTTTTTACCGTCAATAATTACTGAAAATACGTTCAAAGCAAAGGTTTTTGGCTGTCTTGAGTAATAAAATAATAATTTTTAGTAAATTTATATTTAAATTACTAAATTCTAGGCGCTTTTCTATTTTTAAAACCCTTCTTTAGGTTTGTTTTAGAAAGTTGCTTTAATTTTTATTCACTCTCAAGTGCGATACTGTGATTACGCGAGATATTCTATTGCCTGAAAAGTCAGGGCATTTCAGCCAAGACCGCTTTTCGTCGCGTTATGCAAAAAAACCTACACTCTATTTATTTTTTCGATAACCTAGGCAAAGCAAACCTTCAGCCCAAGGAGAGACCGCACAATGGAAATCGCATTAAGCCCAATGGAGTTTTCACGTCGCGCGCGGCGGCTTTACCCAGATTGCGAAGCCGTCGTAGATGGAGACTTACGCTTTACCTATGCGCAATTTCTTGAGCGTTGCGATCGATGGTCTTCTGCGCTGCAATCGCTTGATGTGGGGCAGGGCGATCGGGTGGCCTATATTGCGCCCAATACCCATGGCCATCTCGAAGGGTATTATGCGGTCCCGCAAATCGGCGCGGTGATGGTGCCGATTAATTTCCGGCTGATCCCGCAGGATTTTGAATATATTATCAATCATAGCGGCGCAAAAGTGGTTTGCGTTCATTCCGATCTGATAGAGGCAGTAAACAGCATTCGCGACCAACTTCTGGGCGTCGAACATTTTGTTGCGCTTGAAGGCAGCGCTGAGGGTTGGATCAATTACGAAGAGACACTTGCTGCACAGTCGCCTAAATTTTCTGCCGTGACCATCAAAGAGACTGATTTGATCACGATCAACTATACAAGTGGCACAACGGCGCGTCCCAAAGGTGTGATGGTCACCCATAGAAATGCCTATCTCAATGTGATGGGCACCTTGGCACATCACCATCTGCAGCCCGGCGATCGCTATCTTTGGACCTTGCCGATGTTTCATGCAAACGGCTGGACGTTTACATGGATCAATACAGCACGTGGGATGGCGCATGTCTGTCTTAGAAAAGTGGAACCACAGCGTATCTTTGAGCTTATCGAGAAAGAAAAGATCACCATGTTTTGCGCCGCGCCAACGGTTTTAATCGGGCTGACCAGTGCTCCGGTTGAGCAGCGCGCAAAAACATCATGGCAAGTCAATGTGTTCACTGCTGGTGCGCCCCCTGCCGCCGCCACCATTCAAATCGTCGAGGGCGAATTGGGCTGGTCACTGACCCATGTGTTCGGTTTAACGGAAACATCGCCCTTTATCGCCATTTGCGAACCGCGCCCCGAACACCGCGATTTATCCGCTGCCGAAAGCGCGGCTTTAAAAGCCTGTCAGGGGGTCGAGCTTGTCTCGTCGGGTGAGCTACGGGTTGTTGATGACGATGGCCATGAGGTGGCGCACGATGGTGCAACGCTGGGGGAAATAACAGTGCGCGGCAATGTGGTGATGAAAGGCTATTATAACGATGCAGAAGCAACCGCTGCCGCTATTAAAAACGGATGGTTTCATTCCGGCGATGCGGCCGTGGTGCACCCCAATGGCTATGTGGAAATTCGGGATCGGTTCAAAGACGTGATTATCAGCGGCGGCGAAAATGTATCGTCAATTGAAATCGAAGGATGCTTGCTGACGCATACAGCCGTTCAAGAGGTTGCTGTTGTTGGAATGCCGCACGAGAAATGGGGCGAGTCCCCGCATGCTTTTGTTGTCATTCAGCCTGGATCACAGGTCGTCGAAGCTGACCTTAAACAGCATGTGCGGGACAATCTGGCGCATTTCAAAACCCCTCAATGGGTGAGCTTTGTCGAAGAACTGCCAAAAACCGCAACCGGAAAAGTTCAGAAATTTGTGCTGCGCGATGGTCAAAGTGGAATTTCGCGTCAATAAGCACGGCTTACCTTTACCTGTAAGGTTCCGCTCACTTGCTGAGCAGAAAATATGTCTTTGTAACATAATCCCATGGAGCAATTTCTACTGCTAAGATAATGAGAAAAAAGGAAAAATCATCTCATTCGTTGTGTCGCCAGAAAGATTGCCGTTGAGGAACCTTAGAAGGGCCACCAAAATTAACACCCAACAAAAACAGAAATTGAACTCTTTGTGAAATCTGAGTCCGTTTTAATTTTTGACTAAACTTTTTCTGTGCCACGTGGTTGCTAATTTTAAAGCCCTCAAAATTTCAGCATCTCATCTATTGTAAAGGCCAGTAAAATTTTTCTTGATAAATTTCCTAACTTCAATAGGGTGCCGGCAGGAGAGCTTATTTTAGTGAAATCCCCACGAGATCTTAAAAAGAACGCGGCCGAATTGGTGTCGGAAATGACATTGAAAGAACGCGCAAGTCTTGTGTCAGGCAGTAGCTTTTGGCATTTGCAGCCTCTTGCAAGGTTGGGACTTGATGCCGTCATGGTGGCGGATGGGCCTCATGGTCTGAGAAAAGCCGATATGAAGGTGGACCAAGCCGGTCTTAATGCCTCGGTGCCGGCCACCTGCTTTCCCACTGCGGTAACACTTGCTTCCAGTTGGAATATCGAACTAATGCAAGAGGTAGGCATTGCGATTGGCCGCGAATGTCAGGCCGAAGATGTGGCTGTTTTACTCGGTCCCGGTGTAAATATTAAACGCAACCCCCTGTGTGGGCGCAATTTTGAATATTATTCGGAAGATCCGTTTTTATCAGGCAAGCTGGCCGCAAAATTTATTCAGGGCGTGCAAAGTACCGGTACAGGCACCAGTCTCAAGCACTTTGCCGCCAACAACCAAGAATCGCACCGCATGGTTGTCGACACTTTGGTTGATCGCCGCACCTTGTTTGAACTCTATCTGCCAGCGTTTGAAATCGCGGTCAAAGAGGCGCAACCTTGGACCGTTATGTGTGCTTATAATAAGCTAAATGGCACCTTCTGCAGTGAGCATGAACCGCTTTTGACCAGTATTCTGCGCGAGCGTTGGGGGTTTGAAGGCCTGGTTGTCACGGATTGGGGGGCGATCAATGATCGTGCTAAAGCGGTTTCGGCCGGTCTTGAGCTTGAAATGCCGAGCAGCGGCGGGGTGAATGACGATGCGGTTGCGCTTGCAGTTGAGCAAAATGCACTGGCAGCAGAGGATTTGGAGCGTGCGGCGCAGCGTGTGAGCGCGCTGATGCTGGCCGCCCAGAGCAATTCCAAAAGCTATAAGGTTGATTTTGACGCGCATCATGATCTAGCGCGCAAAGGCGCTGCTGAAGGCGCGGTTTTGCTCAAAAACCAAAATGGGTGTTTGCCTTTTGATACCAAGCGCTCACTGGCGGTGATCGGCGCCTTTGCCGAAACCCCACGCATTCAGGGTGCAGGCAGCTCGCAGGTCAATCCGACGCGAATTGAAAAAACACTTGAGGTTTTGCGCAAAATGAACGGCGCGAAGATCACCTATGCGCCTGGCTTTGATCCTGAATTGGCAGATGATAATCCGGGCTTGATCAAAGAGGCTGTTGAGGCCGCTGAAAAAGCAGGTCAGGTCTTGATCCTGGCAGGATTGCCGCCGCTGTTTGAAGCCGAAGGGTTTGACCGAACAACGCTCAAACAACCCGCGCAAATCGATAGATTGATTGAGGCGGTGTCAAAAGCCAACCCAAACTGTGCGGTTATATTGTCGAACGGCTCCCCGATTGAAATGCCATGGCTTGATCAGGTTTCTGCAGTCCTTGAGGCCTATCTAGGTGGGCAGGCCGGAGCCGAGGCGATGGTGGATTTGGTGTTTGGAAAGCTATCGCCTAGCGGTAAATTGGCCGAAACCTTCCCGCTATCCTTAGCGGATGTTCCTTCGCAGCCTAACTTTGCCAATCATCCGCGCCAGATTGTCTATCGTGAGGGTTTGAATGTCGGTTACCGCGCCTATGGGGGGGCACAAGACGGGGTGCTTTTCCCCTTTGGTCATGGGTTAAGCTACACTGAATTTAGCTATGACAACCTCAAGGTGTCAGGGCAATATAATGCGGCCAACCCTTTGGTTCAGGTGACGCTTGAGATCACCAACATCGGGGCCTGCAGCGGCGCAGAAATCATTCAGCTTTATGTTCGTGATTGTGAGGCATCGGTTTACCGACCCGATCGTGAGCTGAAGGGATTTCAAAAACTGTCTCTTGCCAGCGGGGAAACAAAGACATGCAGATTTGAGCTTGATGCGCGTGCCTTTGCCTATTTCGATCTTGAAACTGATGACTGGCAAATAGAGCCCGGCGAATTTGAGCTTCTCATTGGTGCATCCTGCTGTGATATCCGACTGAGCAGCAGTGTCGAAATAATCAGTGAAGCAGACCCCTCATACAGTCCCAAAGCCCAGCAGCCCTATTATATTATGGACGACGCAGCCCTGTCCGATTTGGGATTGCAAATGACGCCTCCAGATCCAATTCGCCCCTATTCGGTGCAAACGACCTTAGAGGATATAAAGCATCACTGGCTGGGCAAACGTTTGATCGCAAAAGTCAATGAAATGATGCGGGAGCATACTGGCGGCCAAACTCCAAGCCCAGTGGTGCAAAAAATGCAGGAAGCGATTGTATGTTCAATGCGGCTAAGCACCCTTCGTAATATGAGCAATGGCGCCGTTAAACCAAAGCACTTAGACCTCCTTATTCATGTTTTAAATGGTGCTTGGCTGCGCGCCGTGGCAAGGCTTTTGCGCCGCTAGTCCCGATCAGATTTAGGGACCGATGTTTAAATCTCGCAGAAATTGCGAGATGTGCTCTTTAAAGCGAAAAAAACCGTGCGTTGCTTTGGGCCAGCACATTTGGTCATACTGCGACAGGACCGGGACAACCGCGATCCCATTCTCATGTGCTGTGCGCCTCACAGTCTTAATCAGATCAGATGCCGGGCCGACAGCAGCGTAGGGGCTCACAATTTGTGTCGCCGCGCCATCAAGGGCCCTTACGATAACATCTTCTACGCTGCTGGCTTGATAAACAGCGCCAATGCGTTCGAACCACCTGCAATCTGCATCTTCAGATAGCCTTCCTACAAATTCTGTAAGCGCAGATGATATTTCAAACGGTGTCAGCCCCTCCAAACAGCTTACTCGAACGGCTCCGACAATATTTTCAAAGCTATTGACAAGAGGCAATAAATCCATGTCATCCTCGTGAAGAAGCACGAATGTCGGCGCGGCTTTATCATAGTTTTGTCTCTGAGGTGCCGGCAGGCGCGGATGCGTAACAGTTTCTGTGCGCGGCGGGGCGGTTGTCGCCAGATCAGATTGGAAAAAACGCCCATCGGTATATTTTGCGATGTTGTCAGGTCTCGCCAGATAGGTCTTACCGGCCGTTTGCAAGCCAGCTACCCAGCGCCAACTCAATGTATTTGAAGCCGGATCGCCATCAAGAAGATGCCGCAGGAAGAAATCCGCCCCCAGCTCCCACGGCAGCTCTAAAGTGAAAATCCAGATTGAGGCGAACCACATTCGTGCGTGATTATGTAAATAGCCGGTTTCTGCCAATTCTCGTGCCCAGGCATCAAAGCACTCTATCCCTGTTCGCCCCAAACAGGCCGCTTCCCATTGCTGGCGCAAACCGGATTGAGTGGCGATTTGATTGCATTGGATCCCCAGTTGAGCTTGATACTCTGCCCAAACCGAGGGCCGCATTTCTAACCAGCCTTTCCAATAGGTGCGCCAAAAAACTTCTTGAACAAACTTTTCTGCGTCCTTGAACGAATGACGGTCGAGAACCGACTTCAGCACTTCTTTTTCGGTGATGATCCGGCGGCGGATATACGGGGAAAGGCAAGAGACATGCGTATGGCCGCCTGCGCCGCGGTCAAAATTGCGCTGTTTCGCATAGCTAATTCCAGCCCTAGGGGCAAAACTATTCAAGTGATGTAGTGCGGTGGCTTTGGTGGCTGGAAAGGACATAACTGCATTGAACCCGCATTTGTTTTTTTGATGATCTAATGCAAAGTTTAAGTGGTTCAATTAGTGTTGCTCCTGATTGGAGAACAGCTCAACTGTCCGAAATTATGTTGCGTGTAAGATAGTGTGCAGTGGCTCCCAACAAGCTTTACATTCTGGCTTGGCACCGGCGATGTCCGCGATCACACAAATGCACCCGATAGAAGTTTTATACCATAGAAAAAAAACCCGATACCAACTAGGCCATTCAGCGGGCGGTACAGCAAAAGATACATCGCTGCAGCTGTTTTGGAGGAAAAGAAAGTCGCAAAAATGGCGTGACCAGAAAAAGATGCTACGGCAGAGAGCAGGATAAACCCAAGTATATTTTGCAAGCCAAGTGTAATTGCCGGGAAAAGAGAAATAACAGCAAGCCAGGTTGTAAGAACTTTTGGATTGGTCATCATGACCACGAAAGCCTGCCAGAAAGCTAAAGAAAATGACTGATCCTGAATGCTTTCCAATTGGCTCTGTGGGTTAAAGGCCTTTCTCAGATATCGAACAGCGAAATAGATCAGCAAGCTCCCTCCAAGAATAATCAGGCTTTGATTGGCTAATGGGTATGTTTCAAAAAAAGCAGCCGTCCCAAACAAAGCGGCGCTTGCCCAAAGAAGTATGCCCAAGCCGCAAGCAAGCGCACAGGCCAACCCTGCGCGATATCCAGAACCAGTTGAGGTTGCAATTGTGTTCAAAACGTTCGGGCCGGGCACAAAGACATTGAGTAAGAAAAAGCCTAGCGCCGGCAGCAGATCAAAAAAGGGCATAATAAGTTAAATCTCTTTGCTCAGGCAGAGCCGGATGGATTTTTCATAAATTGGCATCATTGTGTTTCATCTATCTCCACTAACAATTCCCCTGTGCCATTGCTCATCATTAATAACTAGCAAACTGCATGGCTAAACTAAATTGGAAAGCCCTGCCTTTCATACCGATGTGCAATTTTTGCTGATTAATCTTGATTGCACAATTTAAAAAGCCCCTATTATGACCAAACAAAAAGCCTTTGGACGCACCGATAGTCAGGCCAGAGAAGAGGTGCAAACTGTCAAGTTTTCAAAGAGATACCCGCTTTTTAATTAGGCAGGTTATCTTTCTGTATTCACTTATGGCTATGGCCAAATTATTTCTTGTAAATTAGGCTGTGTGCCAGTCCGAAGTATCCAATTTTTTGCGGGTCTCGAGACTGGAAGTGGTGCCAGAATTTGACTTTAAGTGTCGAAGCTGTACAGCAGAAGAGGGCTTCCCTTTTCTGCTTTTTTAAAGGGTTACATATATGAAACATAGGCTTAAGGGAAAAAATGTTCTGGTCACAGCCGCTGGCCAAGGTATTGGTCGCGCTTCGGCGCTGGCAATGGCGGAAGAGGGCGCTCAGGTGTTTGCAACGGATGTCAACATGACAACTCTGTCGACGATTCGACAGGCCAATCACGAAAATATCGAAATTTTCGAACTTGATGTGTGCGATGATGATAGCGTAACCGAAGGCGTGCAACGCGCTGCGCCAGACGTGCTTTTCAATTGCGCCGGATTTGTGCACAGCGGGACTATTTTAGAGGCCCAGGATGATGACTGGGACTTTGCTTTTGATCTCAATCTGCGGTCAATGCTGCGCACCATTCGCGCCAGCCTGCCGGGAATGTTAGAGCGCGGTTCGGGATCGATTATAAACATGTCTTCTGCCTGTTCATCGATCATTGGTGCGCCAAACCGGTTTATCTATGGCACCACGAAAGCTGCGGTTTTGGGGCTGACAAAGTCTGTTGCGATTGATTACATCACCCAGGGCATTCGCTGTAATGCGATTTGTCCGGGCACAGTGGATAGCCCAAGCCTTCACGACCGGCTGCATGCAACGGGCGACTACGATGCCGCGATGAAAGCGTTTGTAGCCCGCCAACCAATGGGTCGGATTGCACAGGCCGAAGAAATTGCTGCGTTGGTGGTTTATCTTGCAAGCGACGATAGCGCATTTACAACAGGACAAGGTCACGTGATAGACGGCGGCTGGTCAGGGTAGGAACATGAAGAAAATAGATATTAAAGATTTACGATCCCGCAAATGGTTTATGAACCCAGATAATCCCGAGATGACCGCGCTGTATCTCGAGCGTTATCTGAACTACGGGCTGACCCGCCAAGAATTGCAATCTGGCAAGCCGATCATTGGTATTGCCCAAACCGGCAGCGATCTTAGCCCGTGCAATCGTCATCATATTGAACTGACCAAGCGGGTGCGAGACGGTATCCTTGCCTCGGGCGGCACGCCGATTGAAATTCCTGTGCACCCCATTCAGGAAACCGGCAAACGGCCAACAGCAATGCTGGACCGTAATTTGGCGTATTTGTCACTGGTTGAAACGCTTTTTGGCTATCCTTTGGATGGTGTCGTTTTGAATATTGGCTGCGACAAGACCACGCCAGCGCTTTTGATGGCGGCCGCAACGGTTAATATTCCCGCCATTGCCTTATCGGTTGGCCCGATGCTGAACGGCTGGTTTCAGGGCGAGCGTACTGGATCTGGGACAATCGTCTGGAAAGCGCGCGAAATGCTTGCTGCAGGCGAAATTGATGATGATGGCTTTATGGAACTGGTGGCCAGTTCGGCGCCCTCGGTGGGCTATTGCAATACCATGGGAACAGCCACCACGATGAATTCGCTGGCCGAAGCGCTGGGCATGCAATTGCCCGGCGCGGCGGCAATTCCTGCACCTTACCGCGAGCGCGGTCAGATCAGCTATGAAACCGGCCGGCGAATTGTGGATATGGTGTGGGAAGATTTACGCCCCAGTGAGATTATGACCCGCGGTGCTTTTGAAAATGCCATTGTGATAAATTCGGCCATCGGAGGATCAACCAATGCGCCCATTCATTTAAACGGCATCGCGCGGCATTTGGGCGTAGAGCTTAACAACGATGACTGGCAAGCGGTCGGGCATCATGTGCCGCTGATGGTCAACCTGCAGCCTGCTGGCGAATATCTGGGCGAAGACTATCACCGCGCCGGCGGTGTGCCGGCCGTAGTCGGAGAGCTGCTGGCCGCAGGTCTGTTGCCACATCCAGATGCGCTGACGGTTAATGGCCGCTCTATGGGCGACAATTGCAGCGCGCGCCGCTCAGAGAATGCAGAGGTGATTAAAACAGCTGACCAGCCAATCCTTGCGGATGCGGGCTTCATCAATTTGAGCGGTAATCTGTTTGACAGTGCGATCATGAAAACCAGCGTGATTAGCGAAAATTTCCGCAAAGCATATCTTTCGAACCCAGAAGATATGAACGCTTTTGAGGGGCGGGCCATCGTCTTTGACGGACCAGAGGACTTTCACCACCGCATTGATGATCCGGCCGAAAACATTGATGAAAACTCTATCCTTTTCATGCGCGGCGCGGGTCCTATCGGTTATCCGGGCGGCGCAGAGGTGGTCAATATGCGCCCGCCTGCCTATCTTTTAAAGCAAGGGGTTGAGGCTTTGCCGTGCATTGGTGATGGCCGCCAATCTGGCACCTCTGGCAGCCCGTCAATTTTAAATGCCTCACCTGAGGCCGCCGCAGGCGGCGGGCTTGCCTTGCTGAAAACTGGTGACCGTGTTCGTATTGATCTGAATAAATGCACAGCCGATATGTTGGTGCCGTTGGATGAATTGGCCGAGCGCGCCCGCATTTTTGAAGCCGAGGGCTACCCGCATCCGGAAAGCCAATCGCCTTGGCAGCAATATTTCCGCGAGAAAGTTGGGCGTTTTGATGAGGGCATGACCTTAAAAGATGCGGATCAATATCGCGATATCGCGCGTAAATTTACGCCTAGAGATAACCATTGAGGAATAACAAATGAAATTAGTTCGCTACGGCGCGCTGGGCGCTGAAAAACCCGGCATCATCGACGCCAATGGCGTTCTGCGCGATTTGTCCGCACATGCCCCCGACATCACCGGCAAAACTCTTTCTGATCCCGCCCTGCAGGCTTTGCGCGCTTTAGATCACGCCAGTTTGCCCGAGGTCCCAGGCAATCCGCGTATCGGTGCCTGCGTTGGCAATATTGGAAAATTCCTCTGCATTGGTTTGAATTATTCAGATCACGCTGCCGAAACTGGCGCGGCCATTCCAGAGCATCCAATTTTGTTCTTTAAAGCCAATTCTGCCATTGTCGGCCCCAATGATGATGTATCGATGCCGCGTGGATCCGTCAAAACCGACTGGGAAGTCGAATTAGGCGTAGTGATTGGCAAAACTGCAAAATATGTCGGTCAAGCCGACGCGCTCGATCATGTGGCGGGCTATTGCATTGTCAACGATGTGTCCGAGCGCCATTTTCAAGCCAACCTGACCGGTCAATGGACCAAAGGAAAATCCTGTGACACCTTTGGCCCAACGGGGCCCTGGTTGGTCACCCGTGATGAAATTGCCGATCCGCAAAATCTGGATATGACATTGGATGTCAACGGCAAGCGGATGCAAAATGGCAACACCCGAACCATGATCTTTAGTGTTGCCGAGATCATCGAACATCTGTCCGGCCTAATGACGCTGCACCCCGGTGATGTGATCAGTACTGGAACGCCTCCGGGCGTGGGTTTGGGGATCAAGCCCGAGCCGGTTTTCTTGAAAACGGGGGATGTTATGGAACTCAGTATTGAAGGACTTGGAAAACAAAGGCAAAACGTAACACAGGACGCATAGATTTGACAGAGCTTTTGTTAATTGGTGATGTCACCGACACCATGCGCGCGCGCTTGGCGGCAAAGTTTACCATTCATGAGCTGGCGGATATGGCAGATCCGCTCGAATGGCTTTTAATTCACGGTGCCAAAATCCAATATGTGTCTACCAACGGCCAAGACGGGATCAGGCCCGAATATGTTGAGGCTATGCCCAATCTCAAGCTTATCAGCTGTTACGGCGTCGGCTATGATGCGATTGATACTGCGCAGGCTGTAAGCCGTGGAATTTTGGTCACGCACACCCCCAATGTGTTAAATGCCGAAGTTGCAACAACAGCTTTAATGTTGATGTTGGCCTGTTATCGCAATCTATTGGCAGATGATGCTTATGTGCGCTCTGGAAAATGGCAAACCGATGGTAATGCTCCGCTCACGCGCACTGCAGACAACCGCACAGTGGGGATTGTTGGACTGGGACGAATTGGTCAGGCCATTGCCGATAAGCTTGCGCCGTTCAACGCGAAAATTCTATATCACGCCCGCAATGAGAAACCCGTCAAATTCACCTATTATAGCGATCTGACAGAAATGGCCCGCGATAGTGAGGTTTTGATCTGTATTACGCCCGGTGGACCATCGACCCAGAAACTGGTCAATGCCGATGTTATCAACGCTTTGGGGCCAAAGGGGATCTTAATCAATGTCAGTCGCGGCTCTGTTATTGATGAAACGGCCTTGATCGCCGCACTTGAAGAGGGGCGTCTAGGGGCAGCCGGCCTTGATGTATTTGAGCAGGAGCCCAAGGTGCCTGCAGCTTTGCGCGCCCTGTCAAATGTAGTTCTGTTGCCCCATGTCGGCAGCGCCACGCATGAAACCCGCGCTGCCATGGGGGCTTTGACCGTCGATAATCTGCTGCAACATTTTGAGCAGGGCACAGTGATCAGCCCGGTGCCAGAATGTGCCAAAATGTAAGGGTGCTGGCTTAGATCCCGATCGCAATCACACCGGTCACAATCATTAATGCGGAAATAAGTTTATCAACGGATGGTTTTTCTTTGAAAAAGAATATCCCGATGATCACCGCAAAGAGTACAGACATTTCTCTCAGCGCCGTGATTACCGCAATCGGCGCGTCGGTCATGGCCCAAACGACAATTGCATAGGCGGCTGCCGATGCGCAACCTGCCAGCAGCCCTTGGGCCCAAACCTGCCTTGATTTTGGAAACATAGTTTTGCCGCGCAGAGCGAGGCCTCCAATGATAAATAATGCGGCATCTAGGAAAAAAAGCCAACCGACATAGCCCAAAACCGTTCCGGATGCGCGCGCTCCCAAGCCGTCAAAAATCGAATACCCGGCCGTTCCAACCGCTGCCATGGCTGCCAAAGGTATCAGCGCATATTCTTCCTTGTGTGAAATAACACCTCTGGCCATTAGTAAAATGCCCAGGCACACCAAAGAAATGCCCCCAATTTGCATATTGCTGACGGCATCGGGCAAATAAAGAAGGCTAATTATGAGCACAATCATTGGCGCGGTGCCGCGGGCGATCGGATACACCCGGCTCAGGTCACCCTTTGTATAGGCAAAGGTTAGAAAAAACTTATAGATCAAATGGCAGAAGACAGATCCTAAGAGAAATAACCAGCTTCTTGGATCGGGGGTTGGGTAAAGTGCGATAAGAAATAGGCCAAAAATGCCATGGCCAAAGGATAACAGCAGCATGCCTTGAAATTTATCATCGCCAAATTTGATAATCGCGTTCCAGCATGCGTGCAAAAGTGCAGCAAATAGAACAGCCAGAAAAATATACACGCATGACCTTTCTGAACAATCAAAACTTGCCCCGTTTGCGCTCTGCTAAACTTTGACCCACACTACTATCTAGTTTGGGTAAAGCAATCGATTTCAACCCACGAAGAAGCGGCAATATAGTGCCGGCAGACATGCTTTTCGCTGTGCTGGCCAAATTCAAAATTAGGCGTTTCTTGTCGCAATATAACAGCCCACACAAAGGTGGAATTGAACTTCCATCAACATGTGTAGCCATGTGATCTTATAGGTAATTTGGACTAACAAATATAGCTGTTAGATTTACAAATCCATTCGACATAGAGGCCAATCAATGTCTGTTTTTGCCACATGATTTATGTAATTGCCGTACATAGCGCTTATCACATTCGAGATAATTTCGATTATCACACTATCTGATAGCCCACTCTTTCTTGCAGTTTCCAATTGGTTTTCAGGCAATTCGCCCTTCCGCTCAACGATCGCAACCGCGAGGTCAAGCATTGCCTGATCTTTGGGATCATCCGCTTCACATAGTCGCGCTCTTATTATGTCAGTTGAATCTAGTTCTGTTGCCATTGAGCAAAATTCTGAATGGGCAGAAAGGCAATATCTGCAATTGTTTGCCTGTGAAACAGCCAGCGCAATCATTTCCCTTTGGGTAAAGTTCAATTCGCCTTGCTCTAGCGCTTTATCGATAGCAAACATTAACTTTAGGCTTGTTTGAGAATTCGCTGCAACAGCCATACCATTTGGAATAAAACCAAGATCGCTTTCGATTGCCTCCAATGATTCTTTGACAACGCCTTCAGCTTCTTCTTTTTTAACTGCTTCAATTAATTGCATTCCAGTACTCAGTTTGTAACCATAAAAACATTAACAATTTTTTTTACCTTTAGTTTCGAATGGTGTCGATATTTATCAACATGCACTGCCTTGGAGCATAAAAGTAAAGGAAAAAAATAAACAATTTGCATTTTTAAGTCGCGCATAAAAATGGAATTAATCCACTAGACATCGCAAAATATACGCCCCACAGTTTGGTTTAACGGTTCACCAGGTCGAGCAATCATTCCTGACCAATGATTCGCATCTTATCGAAAAGGTACACCACCCGTTTCAGCCAATCTTAAATCTTTGGGAACTGCCCAAGTTTCGGGATCGATCATCAGCTTTGCCAGCGCCTCTGCACCAGCTTCTAACATGTTTTCACCTTTCTCAGCATTGGAGCGTGCTGGATTTCCCGCCAATCCATTTTCTGTCATATGGGCAAAAGGTCGCCACCTGTAAGAGTTGCGCCCTGCAGATAGAAAATCTTTGCCACCTTCTGGACTTGCAATCTTATCTACGTTCGACAGGTCAACGAGGTCAGGTTCACAAACAAGCATCATGGAAGTTTCAGCTTCACCAGCGTGCATGACCCCTGATTGATCTTCTAAGTGTTGTGATAGATCTTCTCCGGCTTCCATAACGTAGGTGGTTGCCACCAAGGTTGCTTTGGATGTTGGAGAAAGTTCATCCAATATCTGCTGCATGGCAATTATGTTTCCGCCATGCGCGTTTGAGATAAGAATATCTTTAAACCCTTGTCGCGCTATAGCCTCAATTAGATCCCGCAACATCCGTCTAAATGTGTCATGTGACAAAGTCAGTGTACCTCCAAAAGGCATGTGATGCTCAGACAGTCCTGACCAAACTGTAGGGGCTACCACCACTGGGCGCTTCGCATAGGCTTTGCGTGCGGCTCGATGAGCAACTTCTTGTCCCAGACGCGTATCGGTCATCACGGGCAGATGCGGCCCATGCTGTTCAATTGATGCGATAGGCAATATGACGATTGCGTTTTCGTTGGCTAACTTTCGCAGTTCATGGGCCTTTAACCGCGCCCAGTCGACTTCAACCATTTTGCGTCCTCCATTTAAAGGTGAAGCGTAGCTGAAGAGAAGTTCGTATTGCCAGTAAATTGTTTGCAAACTCAACACTAAGGGCTCATTTGCGCATTGAATTTGGTAAAGCTCTTTAAGCAAGGATCATTAAGACGGCCAAGGACTGTATATGGTATTTGGCTTTAGGTATGAAACAGAACGAATACTCAACTCATGCTGTAATGGGAATGAATGGACCCTATTTTGTTAATAGATTTTTGGGTGTGGTCAAAACTACCCCAATTTACATAACCACATTGTTTTTATTACATTTTTTTCAGTCTAGCGCTGTTGTTCATGCTTATTTTTAGAATAAAGTACACTATACAGAAAAGCAGTTTTTGGCATTTTCAAACCATTCACTTTTTTAACGGCATCAAAAAAGTTATTGGTTATGAAAAATCCACTCTGCTAATTGAATAGGGACTATAAGTTTGGAATATGCTTGAGCATTCAAGAGCTACGCGTGTAATCGAGCCTGTTTGTCAAAAAACTAAATGATGTTTGCAGCATCTCTGCTATGGACGAAGACTTGTGGATTTCCGGGGAAAAGCATTCCATCGAAATGGGGCCTCGATATCCAAATTCCACAAGAGATTTTACCTGCTCGACAGTGCCAAGGCGGTCCTTGCCATCGACCATAACGCGATGCTCATCTTCCATTTCACTGATGCTTACGGCCGGATTAACGACACCTGAAATATGAATAATTCCTGTATGTTCCGCAAAAAAACTAGTTTCCTGTGCCAAATGATGATGGAAAGTATCATGCACAATTTTAAATACGTTGGCACCGCCCACTCCCTCAATCCCATTTAAAGTTTCTTCTTTGGTGCGCAGGGATGAGCGTTCAAACCCAAGAGGCTCAACAAGGCCAATAATGCCCGCCTCTTCAAGCATGGGCTTAATCTCTCGCAATGCTAAACGGAGATTAGTTTGGCGTTCTCTGGTGCCTTTGCCGATCCCATCATTGCGCGGTATCAACGAAATTGATTGTGCACCATAGGCCTTGGCTGACTCAATTAGGGATTTTACAGCAAGTGATATTTCATCTGAATAGGAATTAAATGGGTAGACTTGCGAAAGCCCAAAGCAACGAAGGCCAGTTTTCTTCAAAGCCGCAGCAACCTTTTCTGGCGGACTACCCGAGAACAAAGGAGTTGAAAGATCATTTCTAAACTCCACTCCTTCCGCGCCAACTGCTTCTGCGAGTTTCAGAAAATCAAGCCATTCTAAATTCGGTGCAGTCATATGGTTTATTGAAAAATGCATAGCGTCCTTCCAACTGCAAGACCAAGCACAGCAAACACTAAATTGATTTGCCTTAGAATAACTAAGTTTATCCATGACGCAATCTCGAAGGTTTTCGCAGATATTGCCATTTTGAAGGATTAAAAGGAAGATCTGCATTTAATCGGTCTTTTTGGACTAGGCAAAAGAAGAAACTGTTTGATAGAACTATGAATAATTATCCGCTAATTTCATCTGCGATGCATTCGATTGAGTTTAGGCTTCTATCGTGTCGAATTTTTGCTCTACACTGCGCAAAATGGCCGAAACAGCTCAATTTGCGTATTTTTAGCCTCCAGCACCCGAAAGAACCCTACAGACTTTTGACATCAATGCCTGAAACAACACAAAAACCATGTGGTTTGAGGTTTCAACGATCGAGAAACATTTTTGGAAAGTTCCAATTTTGGTGCGGCCGAGAAGACTCGAACTTCCACTCCGGTTAAAGAACAGCGACCTCAACGCTGCGCGTCTACCAATTCCGCCACCTGGGCAAAGACACGCTAAGTCAAACACTTACGTCAATTCCTGCGTGTCAGTACACACGGTGAACTCTGCCTGTCAATACACGACCAATCTCTCGATGTGTGCCAATGTGGACCAAATGTGTGACAAGATGTGTCCAAGTGTGTGACGACCAAAAGATTACTAATGCGACCCTTGTGAAAAACCTTTGCTGAGTGGTTCATGCTAGAGACAGAGACAATCTTAGGGGGGTACCGTATGGGCCACACCCCCTATACCCGTTGTTTATACTTGGGCTTTGCCAGTGGGGTGTGCTGGGAGGTGATGAACCCATAGTATTTTAGGCATATTACTTTACCCCAATTGTTCTCGTAATAGGGCGATATGTTGAGTATATTTTTACGACAGAAGAGGAAACTGTAACTTGGTGCTGTCGATAGCATTTGGGCCGATAGTAT
>CBFHXE010000008.1:0-58359 GCA_965659715.1 uncultured Paracoccaceae bacterium
AGCACCCGAAACCATCATACCGATGGACCAAAGGCCAATCATGCACTAACAATCGTCTTGGACCAATCAGATAGGGCTAGGCAGTCAGATTAATGGTGATCTTTTTGGCTGGAAGCGCCAAAGACAGATCATTGAGCACAGCGCGAATTCGGTCGCGGGCCTCGCTGACGGCTTTGTCGGGCAAGCCGACAATGGCAAAGCCCGGCAAACCGGGGCTGATGGCACATTCCACATCCACTTCGCGCGGCTCCATACCCTCAAAGGTCACAGTGTGGGCGCGGGTGATCATAAAACAAAAGCCATAGCCAAAACAGTTATTGGCCAAATGATTTAGAAATGGTTAAATTTGCATGAATGAAGCAAGGGCCGCACTAGGCTTAAGCGGAATGATTGATCCTGTGAATATCCCATGTTCCGTTCTCAAAGCTGATTTGGGTCAGGGATAAATTATCTATCGCATGGCGCAGGGCGCGCTTTGGGTTTGCGCCTTCGGCGCGCTGAATCTGGCTGATGATCACCCCGAAATGCACCACAATAATGAGCTCTTTGCCCGGGTGCGCTGTCATCAACTTATCCACTGCGGCGTTGATCCGAGCGGAAAAGCCGATCCAGTTTTCACCGTTTGGCGGGGTGGCCGTGCCGGGGCTGTCAAAATATTCAAACACCCGATCCGGATCATCCGCATTGATTTGATCAAAGCTTTTCAACTCCCAATCGCCGAAATTTATCTCGCGCAGCTCTGGTTGGTTTGGCAGGCGCAACTGACCCGAGCTTACCGCATCTGCGGTGGCGCTGGCGCGGATTAAATCCGAAGACACCATCACCGCCTCGCCGGGCAGTTCCGATCGCAAGCGCGCAAGCGCGGCATGATCTGACAAATCTGCGGGCAGATCGGACCACCCCACCATGGTTTTAGCGTGGGTTGGCCCATGCCGTATAAAATGAAGTTTGGTCATGAGCGGTTCTCGGGCAGCTGACCTTTTAAAACCATCGGCAAACCGGCTGTAATCATTACAACCAAATCTGCAGCGGCAGCGAGGCGTTGGTTCAACCGCCCCTGGGCATCGCGAAACTGCCGCCCAAGGGCATTTTGCGGCACCACGCCGTGCCCCACTTCGTTGCTGACAATCACAATAGGCGAAGCCGCAGCCGGAAGCGCCTTAAGCAGTGCATCACCGGCCTGATCGCAATTTTTTTCCGCCAGCATCTGATTGCTAAGCCACATGGTGGCACAATCGATTAACACAGAGTGATCTGCGGCTAATGTCCCTATAAGCCCCGCAAGATTGAGCGGTTCCTCAAAGGTTTTCCAGCGGTCAGAACGTGCGGATTGATGTGCAATGATTTTATTTTTCATCTCATTATCATATGCTTGGGCGGTTGCGACATAGATTAAATCTGGCGCAAGCGACGCTGTATAGGCTTCTGCCCAACTTGATTTTCCCGATGCGGCGCCACCAAGCACCAAAGCTATGTGTTGTCCCATTTTCTTATCCGAAGTGATCCAGTCGATGTCTTTGTGCGTAACTCTAATACAAAACACAATGATGAATGACGATCACGGTTGATTAAGTGAGAGAGGGTTAAAAGATGGCTTTTGATGGCGTATCAGAAAAAATGTTTTCGCGTCGGGCGATGAAGGCTGAGCTTTTGGATGCAGAAACCGAATTGCAACTGGCATATGCGTGGCGGGACCATCGCGATGAACAAGCTTTGCACAGGTTGATTAATGCTTACATGCGTCTTGCGATTTCAATGGCCTCGAAATTTAAACGCTACGGCGCGCCGATGAACGATTTGATTCAGGAAGCTGGATTGGGGTTGATGAAAGCCGCTGATAAGTTTGATCCGGATCGGGGCGTACGGTTTTCGACCTATGCGGTCTGGTGGATCAAAGCGGGCATCCAAGATTATGTGATGCGCAACTGGTCGATGGTGCGCACCGGCTCAACCAGCAGCCAAAAATCCCTGTTTTTCAACCTGCGGCGCGTGCAGGCGCAGATCGAGCGCGAAGCTGCTCAAGAGGGCGAACACCTGGATAAGCATCAGCTTTACCAGAAAATCGCGACCGAAGTTGGTGTGCCCCTTCAGGATGTCGAAATGATGGATGGGCGGCTGTCTGGATCAGACTTTTCCTTAAATGCGGTGCAGTCGTCAGAAGACGAGGGCCGCGAGTGGATCGAAACTTTGCAAGATGACAGCCAGCAGGCCGAAGAAACCTTTGAAGCCGACCATGATGCAGACAAACTGCGCCTGTGGTTGAGCGATGCGCTGACATCGCTGAACGAGCGCGAGCAGTTCATCGTTCGTGAGCGTAAGCTGCGCGAAAAGCCGAGGACATTGGAATCATTGGGTCAGGAAATGGGTCTGTCGAAAGAGCGTGTACGTCAGCTGGAAGCTGCTGCTTTCGGCAAAATGCGCAATTTTCTGCAAAAAAATGTCCAAGAGGTGCATCACTTTCTGTAAGAGTGCGCGGCGGCCGCTCTTGCAGAGCCTCATCAGAGCGCCTAGTGTCTTGGGAAACCCTATCCGAGGCGTATGATGCTGGAAAATACCCGAATTTTATTGATTATCGGTGGCGGTATTGCGGCCTATAAATCGCTCGATTTGATCCGCCGCCTGCGCGAGCGCGGGGCCAGCGTGACGCCTGTGATGACCTCTGCTGCGGCAGAATTTGTCACGCCCATGGCGGTGTCTGCGCTGGCTGGACATAAAGTGCAAAGCGAGCTGTTTGATTTAACATCTGAAGCGGAAATGGGTCATATTGAGCTGTCGCGCAGCGCTGATTTGGTTGTTGTTGCCCCTGCCACCGCTGATTTGATGGCCAAAATGGCCGGCGGCCATGCCAATGATCTTGCCTCGACGCTGCTGCTGGCAACCGATACGCCGGTGCTTATTGCGCCAGCGATGAATGTACGCATGTGGACCCATGCGGCGACCCAGCGCAACATCAACACGCTTACGGCAGATGGGATTGGCTTTGTCGGGCCCAAAGAGGGCGATATGGCCTGTGGTGAGTTTGGTCCGGGGCGCATGGCAGAACCACTTGAAATTGTTGCGGCGATTGAAGCACGGCTGCAAAACCGCACACTTGCCGGCAAAAAAGTGCTGGTCACATCAGGGCCAACCCATGAGCCAATTGACCCAGTGCGCTATATCGCCAACCGTTCCTCTGGGGTGCAAGGCAGCGCGATCGCCCGCGCTTTGATAGATCGTGGCGCTGAGGTTGTTTTTATCTCGGGTCCGGCCATAGCGCCGCCGCCCTTGGGCGCAGAAGTTATCGCCGTCGAAACCGCGCAGCAGATGGCCGATGCGGTGGCAGCGGCTTTGCCGGTGGAGGCAGCTGTTTTTGCGGCCGCCGTTGCCGATTGGCACGTGGCGTCGGCCAGCAGCTCAAAAATCAAAAAACAAAACGGCGCGCTTCCGGTTTTGGAGCTTTCTGAAAACCCCGATATTCTGGCCACCATCAGCCAAATGAAGTCGAAGCGTCCGGGTCTGGTGGTCGGCTTTGCTGCCGAAACAGATGATCTTCTGGCCAATGCCACCGCGAAACGCGCGCGCAAGGGCTGTGACTGGATCGTTGCTAATGACGTCTCGCCCGAGACCGGCATTATGGGCGGGTCGAAAAATGCAATTACATTCATCACATCGGACGGCTCGGAAAGCTGGCCGCGCATGGATAAATCGCAAGTAGCCGGCGAACTGGCCGACCGGATGGCGCAGTATTTGGCGACTGACAAGGACGCATGATGGTTGAAATAAAACTGAGTTGGTCAGAGGACGCTGACCGTGCGGTGGCTTTGCCAATGTATGAAACATCTGGCGCCGCAGGGGCAGACATTCGGGCCAATTTCTTGCCTGATGAACGTGCGGCAGGAGTGGTTTTGGCCGTTGGTAAGCGGGCTTTAATCCCCACCGGCCTGCGAATGGAAATACCCCACGGTTATGAAGTGCAGCTGCGGCCAAGATCAGGGCTGGCGCTGAAACATGGCATTACGCTTTTAAACAGCCCGGGCACGATTGACAGTGACTATCGCGGCACTGTCGGGGTGATTTTATTCAATGCCTCGGATCAGAATTTCCATATTGCCCATGGCGACCGCATTGCGCAGATGGTGGTTGCACCCATTACGCAGGCAGGTTTTGAGCTGTCAGACGGCTTGAGCATAACCCAGCGCGGTACTGGCGGCTTTGGCTCGACGGGGCAGGGATAATGATATTCCTTGTGGTTCTGGCGCTGCTTATCTGGTTTGGTGGGCAGCTTCTAAATTGGCCGCGCGCATTACGCCTTGGCCTGCTCACAGGACTTTACGCAGGCATTATGCTGATGCATCTGGTGCTGCCCGAGGGGCACGCGCTCCGGACGGCAACAGGCGAGACCATTGTGCCTTGGGCAACGGCGCTAGCGCTCATCATAGTGGTGCTGCTGTATCGCCGGGCGCTTGCCGCCTTGAGGAAAAAAACCAATGTTGACGCAGCGCTAGATCCGCCGTCTACCGAAGACAGTTTTTCCAGCACCGAGCTGAACCGCTACGCACGGCATATCGTGCTGCGTGAAATCGGTGGCCAGGGGCAAAAGCGTCTAAAACAGGCGCGGGTTTTGGTTATTGGCGCCGGCGGGCTTGGCGCGCCTGCGCTGCAATATCTTGCGGCTGCCGGGGTGGGCACCCTTGGTGTGATTGATGATGACGAAGTGGAAAACGCCAATCTGCAGCGGCAGGTGATCCACCGAGACACTGATATTGGAACGGCCAAGGTGTTTTCTGCGCAAGCCGCAATGCAGGCGCAAAACCCTTTTGTGACGGTCAAACCCTATCATCGGCGGTTGACCGAAGAGATTGCCGCAGATCTTTTTGGTGAATACGACATTGTGCTGGATGGAAGTGATAATTTCGACACGCGCTATCTGGCCAATCGCACGGCAGTGGCGTTGGGCATTCCGCTGGTATCCGGCGCGCTGAGCCAGTGGGAAGGTCAGCTATCGGTGTTTGATCCCAAAACCGATGGGCCGTGTTATCAATGCATCTTTCCCGAAGCGCCCGCCGAAGGGCTTGCGCCCAGTTGCGCGGAAGCTGGCGTTTTTGCCCCTTTGCCCGGCGTGGTCGGGTCCATGATGGCGGGCGAGGCGATAAAGTTAATTACTAATGCTGGCACACCGCTGCGCGGTGAATTGCTCATTTATGATGCGCTTTATGGCGAAAGCCGGCGGCTCAAAGCGCCGCGCCGCGCGGACTGCCCGATCTGCGGTGCGGGCGCAGCCTCTTAATATGCGCCGATAGAGACAAAGATTGAACCAAAGGAGATTTTTATGACCAACCCCTTACTGACCGACTGGGATACACCGTTTCAAATCGCCCCTTTTGACAGAATATCAGATGATGATTTTGCGCCAGCGTTCGAGCAGGCTTTGGCGCAGGACTTAAAGCACACCCTTGCTGTTGCGCAAAACCCAGACGCGCCCAGTTTTGCCAATACAATCGAGGCTCTGATGTCCACAGGGCAGAAACTGGATAAAGTCCTTTCTACGTTTTATACCATTGCGGGCGCAGATAGTAACGCTGCGCGCGAAGCACTGATGCGCGATTTTTCCCCTAAATTATCCGCCCATAGCTCTGAGATTTATAGCAACAAGGCACTTTTTGCCCGTATTGATAGGCTTTGGACCGAACGCGGCGCGCTTGATCTGGATGATGAACAGGCGCGGGTGCTGATGCTGACCCACCGCAACTTTATCCGTGCGGGCGCTGGGCTTACCGGCGCGGCCGAGGTGCGGATGAAAGAGATTAAAGAGCGCCTTGCGGTTTTGGGCACCGAGTTTTCCCAAAACCTGCTGGCAGATGAGCGCGACTGGCATATGCAGCTGTCGGACAGTGACATGAAAGGCCTGCCTGAGTTCTTGAAGGCTGCGGCCAAAGCGGCGGGCTCAGAAAAAGGCGTGGAGGGGGCAATTATAACCCTGTCAAGGTCTTTGGTGGTGCCGTTCATGCAGTTTTCACCGCGGCGCGATTTGCGCGAGACGGCGTATAAAGCCTGGACTGCGCGGGGCGCCAATGGCGGCGCGACCGACAACCGTGATCTGGCGCGCGAGATGTTGGCGCTGCGCCAAGAGATGGCGAAACTGCTGGGATATCCCGATTTTGCCTCATTCAAACTCGAAACCGAAATGGCCAAAACGCCCGAAAATGTCCGCCAACTGCTTGATGATGTGTGGACACCTGCAAAGGCTCGCGCCGAGCAGGACGCAGAGGTGCTGACTGCAATGATGCAGGCCGATGGTCTTAATGGCGACCTCGAAAAATGGGATTGGCGTTATTATGCGGAAAAGCGGCGCAAGGCCGAGCATGATCTGGATGAGGCAACGCTAAAGCCCTACTTTCAGCTTGATCGGATGATTGATGCCGCTTTTGACTGCGCAAATCGGCTGTTCGGTTTGAGCTTTGAGTCGGTTGATATCCCGCTCTACCATCCCGATTGCCGCGCATGGGAGGTAACGCGAAACGGCGACCATATCGCGTTGTTTATCGGCGACTATTTTGCCCGTGGATCAAAACGCTCAGGCGCGTGGTGTTCAGCCATGCGGTCGCAGGCCAAATTGCCCAAGGTGCAAGCCCCGATTGTGATCAATGTGTGCAATTTTGCCAAATCTGATCCGGCGCTGCTGTCTTATGATGATGCGCGCACATTGTTTCACGAATTTGGCCATGCTCTGCATCAAATGCTGTCAAATGTGCGCTATGAAATGGTGTCGGGCACTTCAGTGCCGCGTGATTTTGTGGAATTGCCCAGCCAGCTATACGAGCATTGGCTCGAAGTGCCAAAGGTTTTGCAAAGCTTTGCCACCCATGTGGACACTGGCGCGGCAATGCCTGCCGATCTGCTGGACAAGGTATTGAAAGCGGCAACATTTGATAAGGGGTTTCAGACCGTGGAATATGTGGCCTCAGCCATGGTTGATCTTGCGTTTCACACCCAAGACGTGCCGACAGATATTATCGCGCGTCAGGACGATATTTTGCAATCAATGGGCATGCCGCCAGCGATCGGAATGCGCCATGCAACGCCGCAGTTTGGCCATGTGTTTTCCGGCGGTTATTACGCAAGCGCCTATTACAGCTATATGTGGTCAGAAGTGATGGACGCCGATGCCTTTGCCGCGTTTGAGGAAAAAGGTGATGCGTTTGATGCCGATTTGGCCCAATCGCTCGAGGCCAATATACTGTCGCGCGGCGGCTCGGAGGATCCTGAGGTGTTGTATAAAGCCTATCGAGGGCGTCTGCCGGGTGTTGGGGCGCTGTTGAAAGGCCGCGGCTTGTTGGTTTAATGTGATAGCGTGTTGGAAATGAACAATGTGAATGGAAACAAGCCCTTCTGTTTTTGGGGTGGTGAACAAAATAGAGAACATACATGGTTTTTTTCCACTTGCCGCTTGACAGTCCACATTGCCCTCCCTAATTAACGTCCGTTAGCACTCGCCCAGTGTGAGTGGTAATGGCCCGCAAGGGTTTAATTTAAATTTGAGCGTAAGGAGCCTTAGAGATGGCATTTACACCGCTTCATGACCGCGTTCTGGTCCGTCGCGTAGAAGGCGATGATAAAACAGCTGGGGGATTGATCATTCCCGAAAGCGCAAAAGAGAAACCAGCCGAAGGTATCGTTGTTTCATGCGGCGAAGGCGCCCGTAAAGACAGTGGCGAGCTGATCGAAATGGCTGTGTCCGCAGGAGATAAAATCCTGTTTGGCAAATGGTCAGGTACAGAAGTCACTCTCGATGGAGAAGAGCTTTTGATCATGAAAGAAAGCGATATTCTAGGCATTATTGCCTAATCGCACCCCTAATTGAAATTTTTAGACGAGGATAAGCACAATGGCTGCTAAGGACGTCAAATTCGACACAGATGCACGCAATCGCATGCTCAGCGGTGTCAATATTCTGGCTGACGCCGTAAAAGTAACTCTTGGCCCGAAAGGCCGCAACGTGGTGATCGACAAGTCGTTCGGTGCCCCGCGCATCACCAAAGATGGTGTAACCGTTGCAAAAGAAATCGAACTGGAAGACAAGTTCGAAAACATGGGCGCGCAAATGGTGAAAGAAGTCGCCAGCCGCACCAATGACGAAGCCGGTGATGGCACAACGACCGCCACTGTTTTGGCTCAGGCCATCGTCAGAGAAGGCATGAAGTCGGTTGCAGCGGGCATGAACCCGATGGACCTTAAGCGCGGTATCGATCTGGCAACTTCAACCATCGTGGCCGAGATCAAAGGCGCATCACGCGAAGTCAAAGACAGCGATGAAGTCGCGCAGGTTGGCACAATCTCTGCCAATGGTGAAGCCGACATCGGCAAGCAAATCGCGGATGCGATGCAAAAAGTTGGCAACGAAGGCGTGATCACCGTTGAAGAGAACAAAGGTCTGGAAACAGAAACTGATGTTGTCGAAGGCATGCAGTTCGACCGCGGATACCTGTCACCTTACTTTGTGACCAACGCTGACAAAATGACAGCCGAGCTTGAGGATTGCTTGATCCTGTTGCACGAAAAGAAACTGTCGTCGCTGCAGCCAATGGTTCCACTGTTGGAATCTGTGATCCAGTCACAGAAGCCTCTGATGATCATTGCTGAGGATGTAGAAGGCGAAGCGCTGGCCACTTTGGTGGTGAACAAACTGCGCGGCGGCCTGAAAATCTCGGCCGTGAAAGCGCCTGGTTTTGGTGATCGTCGCAAAGCAATGCTGCAAGATATCGCCATTCTGACTGGTGGTCAGGTGATCAGCGAAGATCTCGGCATGAAGCTTGAATCCGTCACTATGGACATGCTTGGCACAGCCAAGAAAGTTCAGATTACCAAAGACGAAACAACCATCGTCGACGGTGCAGGCGAAAAAGCAGAAATCGAAGCACGGGTTAACCAGATCCGCGCTCAGATCGAGGAAACAACATCTGATTACGATCGTGAAAAACTGCAAGAGCGTGTTGCCAAACTGGCCGGCGGTGTTGCTGTTATTCGCGTTGGCGGGATGACAGAAGTTGAAGTGAAAGAACGCAAAGACCGCGTTGATGACGCACTGAACGCGACCCGCGCAGCGGTTCAAGAGGGTGTTGTTGTTGGCGGCGGTGTGGCCTTGGTTCAGGCTGGCAAAGCCCTCGAAGGTCTCACAGGCGTGAACTCTGATCAGGACGCAGGTGTTGCCATCGTGCGCCGCGCAATCGAAGCGCCTTTGCGCCAGATTGCGGAAAACGCAGGTGTTGACGGTGCGGTTGTTGCCGGCAAAGTGCGCGAAAGCGACGATGTCACTTTCGGCTTTAACGCACAAACCGAAGAATACGGCGATCTGTTTTCTTTCGGCGTGATTGATCCGGCAAAAGTCGTGCGTACAGCGCTCGAAGATGCCGCCTCTATCGCGGGTCTTTTGATCACAACCGAAGCTATGGTTGCCGACAAGCCGGCCAAAGAAGGCGCAGCCGCAGGTGGCGGCATGCCGGACATGGGCGGCATGGGCGGCATGGGCGGCATGATGTAAGCTGCTCAGCTATTGCTGATGAATTTTAGGGTCCAGCCTGCGCTGGGCCCTATTTTTTTTGCCCTGCTCTTGTGGTAGGACTAAATGCATATGACAAAAGGAATTCCGGGTGCGGCTTTTCTTATTGATTATCGTGGTCATGGTGGCTTTTGCCGCCAATTCGCTGCTCAATCGAGCGGCGCTGGCCAGTGGTGCGATGGGCCCATCGTCATTTGCAGCGCTGCGGCTCATCTCAGGCGCGCTTTGCCTTGCGATCATGCTGCGCGCGCGCGGTGGCGGTGGATTTTCACTGCCGCGCTTTCAACCCTATGGCATGCTGTCGCTCTCGCTTTATGTGCTTGGATTTTCCTTTGCCTATGTCAGCTTGCCGGCCGGGCTTGGGGCGCTGATCCTGTTTGGCGGGGTTCAGATCACCATGTTTGCCGGATCGGTCATTTTGCGTGAGCCGATCCCAACGCGCCGGTGGCTTGGGGCATTAATTGCTTTTGCCGGTCTGTGCTGGCTTTTGTGGCCGGTGCCCGGGTCTGCCGTTTACCCTGGTGGGGCGGTTTTGATGGTGGGTGCCGCCGTGGGCTGGGGCCTCTATTCGCTGATCGGGCGCACATCAGTGGACGGGCTTGCCGACACGGCAGGAAATTTCATTTATGCAGTGCCTCTAGGCGTGGCTGTAGCGTTCATCCTGCCGGATGTCATAAGCGCTTATGGCGCCTTTTTGGCCGTGGTGTCCGGCGCCGTGACCTCGGGGCTTGGCTACGCGCTCTGGTATTCAGTTTTGCCAAAAATTACCGCCGGTGTGGCCGCTGTTGCGCAGCTGAGCGTGCCGGTGATTGCGCTGCTTGGTGGCGCGCTTTTGCTGGGCGAAGTGATAAGCGCTACAGCGCTTGGTGCCGCTGCGGTGGTACTGGGCGGCATTGCCCTATCGGCTCTGCCGCTTGCCCCCCGCAAAAAATCCTCAAACGGGATAAGTTCATGATCCAAAACATGCTTAGGATACTGGCCTTCATTCTGGCGCTTGCCCCTATCACCGCCAAGGCGGACTGTGTCATCCTGCTGCATGGTCTGGCGCGTTCGTCTTTGTCTTTAACCTTGCTCAACGAAGTGCTGCAGCGACAAGACTATCGCACTGCGCTGATGGATTACCCATCAAGGAAGGCATCGATTGATACGTTGGCCCGGCTGGTGCTGCCGGCTGGGTTTGACGCCTGCAAGGGCGAAACAACCCATATTGTCAGCCACTCAATGGGCGGCATCCTCACCCGCTATTGGCTGGCGCAAAACCGACCTGAAAACCTTGGGCGGGTGGTGATGCTGGCACCGCCAAACCACGGATCAGAGTTGGTCGATGTGTTGGGCGATATACCGCCCTTCAAGTGGATCAACGGACCTGCCGGGCTTGAGTTGGGACAAGACGGCGTCATCCTGCGTCTGCCCAATGTGGATTTTGATCTTGGGGTCATCGCTGGATCGCAAACCGTCAATCCGGCCTATTCTGCCCTGATCGACGGGCGCGATGATGGCAAAGTTGCGGTTGCATCGACCAAAGTGGACGGGATGAGCGATCATATCATCTTGCCGGTCACGCATACCTTTATGATGAATTCACCTTCGGTTATGGCGCAGGTGCTCATCTATCTTGAGACTGGCAGGTTTGATCCTTCGCTGACAGATCGGCAGGCTTTAATGCAGGTACTCGGTCGATGAGCGCATTGGCGCTGTCTTTTGTCAACGCCGAGGTGCTCCTTCCAGAGGGCTTTGTGCGTAAGCAACTGTGTATTGACGAGGGATTAATTGTCGAGGCCAGCAAAGGCAGACAAATTGACCTTACGGGCTACCATATCCTGCCGGGTATCGTTGATCTGCATGGCGACGGTTTCGAGCGCCATCTCGCCCCGCGCCGCGGCGCAGTCAAGGACTTGCAAAGCGGGTTTTACGCACTGCACAGCGAGCTTGCATCGAACGGTATAACCACCGCAGTTCTGGCGCAGTTTTACAGTTGGGAAGGCGGCATGCGCGGCCCTGAATTTGCCCGGACATTTCTAGAACATTTAAAGCAGTTTGCCCCAAAAGTGCCCAGCACGCTTCTGCCGCAGCTGCGCTTTGAAACCCATATGCTGGATCACTACACAGAGTTTGCAGCGCTTTGCGCGCGCTATGCGGTGCCTTATGTGGTCTTTAATGACCACCTTCCGCATCAGGCGCTTGCAAAAGGCAAACGCCCCGCGCGGTTTACGGGCCAAGCGCTCAAAAGTGGCCGCAGCCCCGAGGCACATCTTGAACTGCTCAAAGCGCTGCATGAAAAATCAGATCACGTTGCACTCGCCCTGCCGGATTTAATCGCTGCCTTGGGGGCAGGGGTGTTGCTTGGCAGCCATGATGATGCCTGTGCGCAAGATCGCCGCGGCTGGGCTGCAAAGGGCGCGGCGCTCTGCGAATTTCCCGAAACTAAAGAGGCCGCCGAAGCGGCGGCGGCGCTGGGCAATCCGGTCATAATGGGCGCGCCGAATGTGGTGCGCGGGGGATCGCATAAAAAGAACATTAGCGCTTTGGAATTGGTCCAACAGGGGCTCTGTTCGGCGCTGGCCTCGGATTATCATTATCCATCGCCGCGCTTGGCCGCGTTTGCTCTGGCCAAAGAGATCGGTTTGCCCGCGGCTTGGCATATGGTGTCAGCCGGACCAGCAGCTAGCTTAGGGCTTAAGGATCGCGGCCACTTACAGGCAGGTTACCGCGCCGATCTTTTGATCCTTGATGCAAAAAGCCAACAGGTGGCCGCCTGTTTAGCAGGCGGCGCTTTGAGCTATATGAGCGGCGATCTTGCGCAGCGGTTTTTTGGCTCTTAGCGGTTTTAAATGGGCCAAATTTGGCACCACCGCGAAACTGCCGTGATACCAACGCAATACCGACCCCGCAATTTTGCGGTTTATGACGGGGTTTTGACGCGGTTAACATGGCCCATTTTTCGGCCCGGTTTGACATCGGCTTTACCGTAAAGATGCAGTGCTGTATGCGGCTCTTTGGCAAGTTTTTCGGCCTGCAGAACATCCTCGCCAATCAGGTTTTCCATCACCACATCGCTGTGCCGCGTGCCATCGCCCAGCGGCCAGCCGGCCACGGCGCGAATATGCTGCTCAAACTGATCAACCGCACATCCGTTTTGGGTCCAATGGCCCGAGTTATGCACCCTTGGCGCGATCTCATTGACCACCAGTCCGCTATTTGTGACGAAAAGCTCAACCCCCATGACGCCAACATAGTCCAGCGTGTTGAGTATTTTGGCCGTGAGCAAAACCGCATCCATCCGCTGGCCTGCGCTGAGTTTTGCAGGCACTGTGGTGCTGTGCAAAATCCCGTTGCGGTGGACATTTTCGCCCGGATCAAAACAGGCGACATCACCTGCGGCGCTCCGCGCGCCGATCACCGAAACTTCATGGCTAAAATCGACAAACCCTTCTAGAATCGCGGGCTGGCCCGCCATATCGTCAAAGGCCTGATTTATATCTTGCTTGGCCATGATACGCGCCTGCCCTTTGCCGTCATAGCCAAAGCGGCGGGTTTTCAAAATGGCAGGGGCACCAATGGTTTCCATCGCCTTTTCTAGGTCCTCAAATTGGTCGACCGTAGCGTAAGGCGCTGTTTTCAATCCCAATTCGCTTAGGAAATCTTTTTCTGTAAGCCGGTCTTGTGAGACCCGCAACGCTTCGCGGCCAGGCCGAATTGGGCGGATTTTTTCCAGCGTATCAAGGGCGGATGTGGGAATGTTTTCAAATTCATAGGTGATCACATCCACCGCTTTGGCAAAGCGTTTCAGCGCATCGCTGTCCTCATAGGGCGCAGCGGTCGCCGCATGGGCCACATCGGCGGCGGGCAGTGCATCAGAGGGCTCAAAAATATGGGTGCGAAGCCCAAGGCGGCTGGCCGCCACAGAAAGCATCCGGCCCAATTGGCCGCCGCCTAAAATGCCAATCACTGCACCGGGTGCAAGGGGGTCATTCATCGCGGGGCTCATCGGCAATTGAAGCGCTAAGATCGGCGCGCCACTGGTCAAGCCGCGCGGCAACCTCACTGTCTTGTAGCGCTAAAATGGAAGCGGCCATCAAGGCGCCATTTTCGGCGCCGGCTGCACCAATGGCCATTGTGGCCACCGGAAAACCACGCGGCATTTGCAAAATGGAATAGAGGCTGTCGACACCGAAAAGCGCTTTGGTTTGGACCGGCACGCCAATGACCGGCACACGGGTTTTCGATGCCATCATGCCGGGCAGATGCGCAGCGCCCCCTGCGCCTGCGATGATCACCTGCAGGCCGCGCGAGACCGCCTTTGCACCATAATCCCAAAGCCGGTCCGGTGTCCGGTGCGCCGAGACAATTTTGCGCTCATACGCAATGTCCAGAGCCTCCAGAATTTCAGCTGCTTCGCGCATGGTTGACCAGTCCGACTGGCTTCCCATAATGATCCCAACTTTTGCCTGTGTCATTCACAATCCTCGAGTTTGAGCGCCGCACTATAGCGATTGTGAGCGGCTAGGCAATAATGTCCGGCGTTAAACGGTCTTCGATTTGGGCAATTTTATCTTTCAAATGCAGTTTTTGTTTTTTCAGCCGCTGAAGGGTTAAAGGATCCGCGGTTCCCTTTTCGCTCAGCGCAGCAATAGCATCATCAAGGTCGCGGTGTTCGCGTCGAAAGACTTCAAGCTCGATTCGTAGGACGTCTTCATGTTTCATCGAAATATCGGAAGATGCGGTCATAGCCTGCCTACTGAGTCGTTAAGATACCAGTGTAACCAAAGGACTTTTTGCTGCAAAGCCCTTGAGTTGCATCAACTTGGCCCCCATATCCTTTGTATGGTTGCCTTCTTGGGACCGCATTATAAATTGTCGCTTTCGTAAAGGACACTTTGATGACAAAACTTACGCTTGCCTCTTATCCCCATATGCTTGGGTTCGAGCAATTACAGCGTTTGCTGGAACGTACTGCAAAATCCGGTAGTGAAGGCTATCCGCCGTTTAACATCGAACAGACCTCGGATCGCTCATACCGCATATCACTTGCTGTTGCAGGCTTTAGCGAAGCTGATCTGTCGATCACGGTTGAGGACCATCAACTGGTGGTGCGCGGGCGGCAAATTGAGGACGCCGCTGATCGGATATTCCTGCACCGCGGGATCGCTTCGCGGCAATTTCAACGCTCATTTGTTTTGGCCGAAGGTGTTGATGTGGGTGAGGCAATTTTAGAAAACGGTCTTTTGCATGTGGACCTTTCCCAAACGGTTCCCGATACTGTGGTGCAAACAATTAAAATAAAAAAGGGCTAGAGCAATGAATGTAGAGGCGTTTAAAGACATCGATAAACAGGACCGCATCGTTTATGTAAGGCCCGTCATGGCCGAAGACCTGCCCAGTGAATTGCGCGATCAAATCGAAGATGGCAAAATTTTGTATGCGGTACATAAATCTGATGGCGAAAGGCTGGCGTTGGTCAAAGACCGGCAGATGGCCTTTATGCTCGCCCGGCAAAATGATCTATCTCCGGTCGCGGTACATTAACTCCATACCAACGCAGGCTGGTGCAATTAATCCCGGATCGCTAGATTAACCCTATAGTATCAAAAAGAGTTTAGTCTAAGAGAGATGAGATAAATGGGATATCAAACAGATTGGGTGGATGCGTTTGCCAGCGAAGCTTTTGCCGGAAACGGATGCGCCGTTGTCCATGACGCCGGTGGTCTGAGCGACGAAATTTGCATTAAATTTGTCCGCGAAACATCATTGTCAGAATGCACATTTGTAGAGCCTTCAAGCACAGCGGATGTCAAAATTAGGTATTTTCTGGCCAGTGGCGAAATCCCATTTGCAGGGCACCCGACCGTAGCGACAGTTCTATCACTGCTGCATCGGGGGAAAATTGCGGGCGGGCCTTTGACCTTGCAAACAGGCGCTGGGATTATCCCTATTCGCATTGACCTAAGTGCGGGCCGGCCAAAGGTTATGATGACACAAATAGCGCCTGAATTTGGGCCGGTTATTGATGCTAAAACTGTTGCGGACATTGGCACAATTGATGCCGCTGACATTATTGCGCCGCCACAGATTGTCTCGACCGGTTTGCCGTTCTGCATTGCTGTTGTAAAGGATCACGAGGTTCTGCGTAAGTTGGAAATTAATGCGCAATCCCTTGAAAAGGCAAGAGAAAAATATTCTTCTGCCGATTGGATGGAACCCTTTTGGGTATCGTTGCAAGGCATCAGCGAGGGGGCAGATACTTTTTCGCGGCTTTTGATGTTGCCGCCCAATCCGGCCGAAGATCCCTTTACCGGATCTGCCACCGGCGCCATGGCCGCCTATCTGTGGCATCACGGTTTAATCAAACAGCCGTCAATTATCGCTGAGCAAGGCCATTGGATGGGCCGGCCGGGGCAGGCGAATGTCAAAGTGTTAGGCCCAGCAGAGGCCATCACAGGGGTTGAGGTTGCCGGATCCGGCCATGTGCTGATGAGCGGTGAGTTGCTTCTTTAAGCCTTGTGGCATAGGCGCTTGAGCTATTCTTGCTCGGCGATGAATTTTTCCGCGTCCAGTGCTGCCATACAGCCCATACCTGCGCTGGTCACAGCTTGGCGGTAGATATGATCGGTTAAATCGCCTGCGGCAAACACGCCCGGGATCGAGGTGCGGGTGCTGCCCGCTTCAACCTTAACGTAGCCGCCGTTATGCGTTTCGAGCACATCCTTGACCAATTCATTGGCCGGGGCATGGCCAATGGCGATAAAAACGCCTTTGCAGGGAATTTCTGTAATTTCACCGGTTTTCGTGTGCTTTGCACGCACGGCCTCGACACCAAGAGGGGCATCAGTGCCCACCACTTCGTCCAATTCATGAAACCAGAGCGGTTCAATTTTTGGATGCTTTAGCAAACGGTTTTGCAGAACCTTTTCTGCCCGCAATTCATCGCGGCGGTGGATCAGCGTAACCTTGCTTGCAAAATTTGTCAGAAACAGCGCCTCTTCCACGGCTGTATTACCGCCGCCGATGACGACGATCTCTTGTCCACGGTAAAAGAACCCATCACAGGTGGCACAGGCAGAGACGCCAAATCCCTTGAACTTTTCTTCGGACGGCAAGCCGAGCCATTTTGCGCGCGCACCCGTGGCAAGGATCACTGCATCGGCGGTATAGGTTGCGCCGCTATCGCCCTTGGCTGTAAAGGGCCGCTGGCTGAGATCTAGATCGCTGATGATGTCGCCGATAATCTCGGTGCCCATGGCTTTGGCGTGGGCTTCCATCCGGACCATCAGATCAGGGCCTTGCACTTCGGTATCTCCGGGCCAGTTTTCAACTTCGGTGGTGGTGGTCAGCTGCCCACCCGGTTCAATACCCTGCACCAAAATGGGCTCTAGCATCGCGCGGCTGGCATAGACCCCGGCGGTGTATCCGGTCGGGCCAGAGCCGATGATTAAAACTTTGGTATGGCGGGTATCGGACATCATTTACCTATTCGTTTTCAAACGTTCCATAGGCATATATCGCCCTAAGGGCGGCTGTAAAACCCCTTAGCGCCAATTATCTTTCAGGCAAAGCCACAGGCCCGCTCTTGAGAATAATATTGCGGGAAATTGAAATATTATTGCGCAAGCCCCCCCAATTGCTGTAAGAAACGGAAAATTATCGGAGCTTTACAATGCCTTTAACTCGTTTAGATCCTATTGACCGGCTGATTTTAGCGGAATTACAGGCTGATGGGCGCATGACAAATGTTGAACTGGCGCGCCGCGTCGGGATTTCGGCGCCTCCGTGTTTGCGGCGGGTGCGCGGGCTAGAAGAGCTTGGGTTTATTCGCGGCTATCATGCCGAGGTCAACAGCCGGCAACTTGGTTTTGAGGTGCAGGTATTTGCAATGGTCGGTCTGCAAAGTCAGGCCGAGGTTGATTTGCGCGAATTCGAAGAGCGCTGCGTGGCCTGGCCGCTGGTGCGCGAATGCCATATGCTCAATGGTGAAGTCGACTTTATGCTGAAATGCGTAGCGCCGGATTTAAGCAGTTTTCAATCTTTTCTGACGGGGCAATTGCTGACCGCTCCAAATGTGGGAAGCGTCAAAACATCTTTGGTGATCCGCGCCGCGAAAGAAGACCCGGGCGTGCCCTTTGAAGTGCTTGAAGAGCGTTTGGCAATGCAGCCCTAAGGCGGTTTAAGCGCCTAATTTAATCGTGGCGATCATCCGGCCATAATCGGCTTGGCCTTGGTGGGTTGTACGCCGATAGGAATAGAACCGGCGCGCATCTGCATAGCTGCAATCACGGGTCCAAGCGGCGGTTTTAACATTAGCCGCGCGCAAACGGCTTAGGCCATATCCGGGCAGGTCGAACAGATATTTTCCAACGGTTTGACTGTTGATAAAATACTGTAAAGCCGTTGGGTCATGATCGGCAAATCGTTCAAAAAACTCTTGCCCCACTTCATAGGCGGCCTGGCTAATACAGGGGCCGATCACCGCGCTTATGTTCTCTCTCTGCGCACCAAGGTTTTCCATTGCCTCTAGAGTTGCTTCCAAAATACCGTCTAAAGCGCCCCGCCAACCGGCATGCGCGGCACCGATCACGCCAGCTTTGGGATCGGCAAACAGCACTGGCTGGCAATCTGCACTGAGCACGCCAAGGGCCAGTTGCGGGGTTGCGGTTACCAATGCATCGGCCGAGGTGGCTGGACGTATCGCGGCGTCAATGATCAAAACATCAGCGGAGTGTGTTTGATGAACGGTGACAAGGCTTTGTGGTTTTACCCCCAAATCTTGGGCAACGCGGGCTCGGTTGATGGACACGATTTCAGCTTGATCTGAAGATGATAGCCCACAATTAAGACCGGCGAAAATGCCCGAAGAGGCGCCGCCCAATCGGGTGTAAAACCCGTGTTTGAACGGCTGTAATAGCGGCGATGTAATCCGTTCAAGTGTCATATTTAAAATCCTGGCGGCGGCGGTGATGCCTTTGGAAACAGCGCAAGGGCTTTGAACACTGTTCCCATTTCATCGGGATGCGTCAAGCGCCGATGCGCGGCAATATGTTGCTCAAGCGCTGGGCCGCTTAGGTTTTTTGCCAAGGTTTGAGCGCGCGGCGTAATGCCAAGCCTTTCAAGCAAAACCCCCTGTGGTGTGAGCCGCGAAGCCGAGCAAGAGGCGGCGTTCACAATGGCTTCAAAATCAACATGTGCGGTCAGATCGACCTCGCCCGGCGCACTAAGAATATCCACGAATTGATGGTTTTTTACCGCTTGAACCGTATCCCCAAGCGAGCGCCAATCCCCATAATCAATAAGTATTGCTGCGCCTTTATAGGTTTCTATGTGGCTGCCAATCTGGGCTGCAATGGCTCGGGTTTGAGAATTTATTTCCACAATATCGCCCTCTGCCGTATCCTCTATACGGGCTGTAAGTTGCGGCGTGATGCTTGGGATTTTATTCAATCCAAGCGACAGCTGGCCATCGGATAAGCCAACCTGCCGTTCATGCCAGCCTTCCCCCTTGCGTTGATATTGATGTAGGGGCAGGGCGTCGAAAAATTCATTTGCAACGCAAAACAGCGGTAGGTTTGGCAAGTTTGCCAAACTATCAAGCCAAACTGGATCAAAGCCCCTTAGGCTTTTTCGTTGCTGATCAATGAGCTTTTTCGAGGCTTCAAATAAGTGCAGACGCATGGCCTGATGAAAGCCCTCAATGCGCGATGTCGCACGCAAAATATCTGCCATCAATGTGCCGCGGCCGGGACCAAGTTCAAGCAAAACAAAAGGAGCGGGGCAGCCTTGATCCTGCCAGCTCTGTGCAAGGCATAGACCGAGCAATTCGCCAAACATCTGACTGGTTTCCGGCGCAGTGACAAAATCACCGCTAGCGCCAAATACATTTTCCTGAGTGTAATACCCATGCGCGGGATGCAACAGGCAGGTTTCCATAAATTCAGCCAGCGACATCGGTCCACTTTGAGCAATGTGGTGATGTAGGACTTTCGTCAGCTCTGTCATGAGGTACGGCGCCTACGGGCGCGGGAAATCAAAAACAGTCCGGCTGCGATCATTGGCAGGGACAAAATCTGTCCCATGGTGATGCCCATACCAGCCAATTCATAGACATAGCCCAATGGGTTTTCTGCGGATTGGAACTGCGCATCTGGTTGGCGCACCAGTTCTACAAAACAGCGCGCAATCCCATAGCCGGCAAAGAAAATTCCTGTGATCAGGCCCGGTTTCTTAAGAGCATTCTTTCTAAACGCTAAAAAGAGTAGCAGCCCGCCCAAAAGTAAACCTTCGAGGACAGCTTCATAAAGCTGAGATGGATGGCGTGCACAAAGGCCGGCAATTTGGCCGCAGGCCTGAGCGGCGTCTCCGGGGAAAATAACACCCCACGGAACATCAGTGGGCCGCCCCCACAGTTCGGCGTTTATGAAATTAGCCACACGTCCCAAAAGCAGCCCTGCAGGTGCCGCCAGTGCCAGCAAGTCCGCACCAGAAGCGTATGGCACCAAATTTCGCCTAAAGAACAGGTATGCAGCGACACATACGCCCGCTAACCCCCCATGGAACGCCATGCCGCCTTGCCAAATCATCACAATTTCCAAGGGATGATAGAGAAAATAGAGCGGTTGATAAAAGAAAACATAGCCAAGCCGGCCCCCCAAAATAACGCCCACTATCACCCATGTGAGCAGATCCTCGACTTGTACCGCTTCGATCGGGGAAAGATTATCACGCCAAAGCGCGGGTCTGTTGGCGGCCAATACTGCAATCCGCCAACCCAGTATAAGTCCGACGATATAGGCCAGAGCATACCAGCGCAAAGCCAATTCCATTCCAAAAATGGTTATCGAGAAAATCTCGGGGGATATGTTGGGAAATGCGATCATAATTTACCTTTGCCCCTCTGTGCATCTGGTTTAACAAAAAAGTCAACCTTGAGACTGACCATAGAGTGACCATATAAAAGAGAAAGTAACTTTGGAGAGTCTGATGCAGACCAAAAATAAAATGCTAGATGACCTGTCGCAACTGATGACCAATGCAATGGGGGTGGCCCAAGGGGCTAAAGAAGAAGCTGAAAATGCAATGAAATCCCTGATTGATCGCTGGTTATCCGAACAAAACTTCGTAACCCGAGAAGAATTTGATGCGGTTCACGCCATGGCGCGCAAGGCCCGTGAAGAGAACGAAGCCCTTAAATCGCGCCTAGATGCGCTTGAGAAGACGGCAAAAACCGGCAAAATATCTCCTAAATCCTGACTGCACCGTTAGGCCGCCTGATCCACTGGGCGGCCTTTTGTCAGCTTGGCCTCATTTAAGAGCCATAAGCGATCTATCCACAGATTATTACGTGTAGACCAAAGATTTCTCTTTACAGAGAGAGCAAAGCGCATCACCATATGTAGTAAGGGTAGCGGTTATCAACCGCACTCTGTAGAGCAGGCACCAAGCGCTTGGGGATGCTGCCATATCCCCACGCTAATTAAATAAAGAGGTGGCGCTATGGCACTAACAGAACACTTCTACGAAGAAGAAATTCATCCTATCGACATTGTTGAACATATTGCCGAACACCATGAATGGGATTTTGACCGGATTGCAGACGATCAAATTGCCATGGCGGTGGAAGGTCAGTGGCGAACATATTCTATTACCCTGGCGTGGTCAGGTTTTGATGAAACATTAAGAATGATCTGCACGTTTGAAATGCAGCCTCCGAAAGAAAAACTAGGTGCTTTGTTTGAGGTTTTAAACTCAATTAATGATCAATGTTGGGCTGGCGCATTCACTTTCTGGCAGGATCACAGCCTGATGGTGTACCGTTATGGATTGGTTTTAAGCGGCGGTCAGATTGCGAGCCCAGAGCAAATTGATACATTGATTTCCTCTGCCGTCAGCTCTGCCGAGCGCTATTATCCGGCGCTGCAATTGGTTGTCTACGGCGATCAACCCCCGAAGCAGGCGCTACAGGTCGCCATTGCAGAGGCTTACGGACGCGCGTAACATCGCCCCAACGTGAACAGAGTAATCACATTGGGGACACTATGAATTTTAATGATATATCCCGTCGGGGTCTGGTACTTCTTGGCTGCGGGAAAATGGGATCGGCAATGCTTGCCGGTTGGGTGCGTGATGGTTTGGATCCAAAAGCAGTTTGGGTCATTGATCCGCAACCTTCAAACTGGCTGTTAGAGCAGGGCGTTCATGTCAACCAAAGCTTGCCGCCCCGGCCTGCGATCATCTTGGTGGCGGTTAAACCACAGCTGATGGAGCAGGCCCTGCCTCAAATCGAGGCCTTTGGAAATGCACCGGAAACAGTTATTCTGTCTGTTGCTGCTGGAACGCCAATTAAAGCATATGAAAGCATGTTAGGCACGCAAACACCGGTGATCCGTGCGATGCCTAACACACCGGCCGCCATTGGCAAGGGCATCACCGCCATCAGTGCAAATTCTCACGTCTCAGAGGACCAGTTGCAGGTTGCAGATCAGTTGCTAAAAGCCATTGGCCAAACAGTAAGGTGCGAGGCAGAAGCCCAGCTTGATGCGGTGACAGGCGTGTCGGGATCGGGGCCCGCGTATGTATTTTATATGATTGATGCGCTGGCCGCAGCCGGCCGCGCGCAGGGGCTATCATCTAAGATAGCAATGCAATTGGCCAAAGCCACAGTGGCGGGCGCTGGTGCATTGGCTGAAACCTCTGACGAAACACCTGAGCAACTTCGGGTCAATGTGACCAGCCCAAATGGCACCACGCAAGCAGGTCTTGAAGTTCTAATGAATGATGGCAGTGGCCTTGGGCCATTGATGGAAAACACAGTGGCCGCGGCCGCAGACAGATCACGAGAACTTGCCAATGGCTGAGATAAGTTTTGATGATTTTCTTAAGGTCGATATCCGTATGGGCCAAATCACGAAAGCCGAACCCTATCCAGAGGCGCGCAAACCGGCGATCAAGCTTTGGGTCGATTTCGGGGGTGAACTGGGCGAAAAGAAAAGCTCTGCTCAAATCACGGCGCATTATCAGCCTGAGGATTTAATTGGCAAGCAGGTGATGGCAGTGGTTAATTTTCCGCCTCGGCAGATCGGAAAATTCATGTCCGAAGTGCTGGTTCTTGGCCTGTCCGATCCAGACGGCGGTATTGTGCTTATTGGGCCGGATAAACCGGTGGAATTGGGTGCGCGCCTTCATTGAGCGGCGCGGCCCCTTTGAGCCACAATTAGTTGCCTGTTGCTTCTCTCCAATGGCGGCGGCAGAGCGAGACATAGGTTTCATTTCCCCCAATTTGCACTTGCTCGCCTTCGGTCATGGCCTCGCCTCTTTCGTTTTGCCGCACCACCATCGTCGCTTTTTTACCACAATGGCAGATCGTGCGAATTTCGCGCATTTCATCGGCCAGCGCCAAAAGTGCAGCAGAACCGGGAAACAACTTGCCCTGAAAATCAACCCGGAGGCCGTAACACATCACGGGAACATTTAAATCATCAACGGCGCGCGCCAATTGCCAGACCTGCGCCTCTTCTAGAAACTGCGCCTCATCAATAAAAACACAGGCGCATGCGCTTTTGGACAGATGCGCCTCAATCCCATCATAAAGGTTTTGCCCCGGGGCAAACGTATCTGCATCTTGGTTAATGCCAATTCTTGACCCAATTTGGCCCTCACCTGCGCGATTATCAAACTGGGCCGTCAACAAATAGGTCTGCATACCGCGCTCGCGGTAGTTATGCGATGCCTGCAAAAGCAGTGTCGACTTGCCGGCATTCATGGTCGAGTATTGAAAATAGAGCTTAGCCATAAAGGTTCTATGCCGCAGAATTCATGTGGGTTTCAAGGGCACTCTTGCCGAAAGACATACGAGTTGGGAAAAACTGATCGCAGGCAACTCGCAAACCGTAAAAAACCGTGCTGTCTCTTTGGAAAAGTGTTGGCGCGCAAATTTTTTCCAGTCTTTGGCGCATACGCATAGTTTCAAAATGAAATTTGTTAAAGGCGATCAAAATTTTTAAGAGCGGGATTTACTCTGGTCAAATCGCTGAAAATAAAGTTAGAGAAAGTATGGAACTTTGGATTTTAGCCTCTTTAATTGCGGCCTCTTTGCAAACCGTTCGGTTCATGCTGCAAAAAATACTCAGCAGTGGGCAGTTGTCCACCGCGGGGGCCACCTTTGCCAGGTTTTGCTATTCAGCGCCGCTTTTCTGGATTGCGGTTGCTGGGTACTTTTGGGTTAATGATCTTGCCCCCCCACAGCTTTCGATGGCATTTTGGGGATATGCTGCTATCGGCGGACTGAGCCAGATTTTTGCCACGGTTTGTGTGGTCGCCTTGTTCCGGACCCGCAATTTTGCCGTTGGCATTACCTTCAAAAAAACCGAAGTGATCCAAGCGGTTTGTGTAGGTATTCTCGTTTTGGGCGAAGGTGTATCACTAATTGGTCTTGTGGCCATTTTGATCGGGTTAATCGGGGTTCTTTTGCTGTCTGACCAACCTTTTGGAGGCGCCACAGGGCTTTCAAGATTTGCCAGCCGGGCAACAGGGCTGGGCATATTATCTGGGTTTTTATTTGCAATTTCAGCCGTATTCTATCGCGGCGCCACTTTAGAAGTCGGCTTTGATAGTGCGGTTTTACGGGCCAGTGTGACGCTATTGTTGGTGATTACATTGCAGATGGCCGTGATGACCATCTGGCTCTATCTGCGTGAACCTGGCCAGTTAAGGGCGGTTTGGCATGCGCGCAAAACAGCCGTATGGGTTGGCTTGACCAGCCTTGGTGGTTCGCTGGGCTGGTTTACGGCCTTCACATTGCAAAATGCGGCCTATGTAAAGGCGGTTGGACAAATTGAACTTATTCTAAGCCTTGCAGCCAGCGTTTTGTTTTTTCGCGAAAAGATCACTGCGCGCGAACTTGGCGGGATCGGATTTTTGGTGGTCAGCATTGTGATCTTGGTGTTGCGCGCTTAATCTTTATAGGGCTCGTTATGGCCGCGAAGACGCAGAAACAAACTTTCTTCATCATCGTTTCTAAAAAAAGGCACTGACGCTGGCGGCGCGGTGTCTTTGATCCGGGCTGTTACTTCTGCCAAAACGACTTCGGTGATGAACGGTAGATCAAAAGCGCGGACGTCCTCAAGCGCGATCCATTGCAAATGCGATAACTCATCGCTTGCCGCCGTGAAATCATCAAGGTCTGTTTGCAACTGATCTGCATCAATCATAAAAAATCTAGCATCAAACCGGCGTGTCCTGCCCGGAGGGGTTATGGCCCGAAACACAAACTGAAGACCGCTAGCATCTGGAAGATAGCCGTTTTTGGCAAATGCGCTCCAATCCTCTGGTGGCTGGCCTGACCAAACACCGGATTGGCCAAGTATTTGACCAGTTTCTTCAAAAAGCTCGCGAATAGCCGCAACACAAAGAGTGTCGCACAGCGTGGGGTCAGCATCTTTTTGCAACCGCGAGCGACAGGGTTCAGTGATGGATGCTTTTAGGTCAATGGCGCCATCTTGAATATCCACAGCGCCACCCGGAAAAACAAACTTGTTTGGCATAAAGGCAGCTTTTGAACCCCTTTGACCCATTAAAACCTTTGGCGTGTGATCGCGGTCGCGGACGACAATCACGGTTGCTGCATTTCTGATTGCGGTTTTATCTTCGGTCATTTTTGCCCTGTTCGCTAGTGGTTTGCTGCTCGGTTGAAAACCCATGCATATGTCGTGCCCATTGGAAGGCAACGACAACGCCTTTTAGTCTAGGCAAAAGATAGAGCGATAATACAATACAGCCAACACCAAAAATAGCGAGCATAGTATAGGGATCTGGGCGCCATTTAACAAATGTGTAATGCAGCAGTGGCATTATGATATGCCCGACCAGTAAAATTGTGAGATAAGCTGGGCCATCGTCGGCGCGATGATGGTGGAGTTGAGCACCGCAATTGCTGCAGCTATGCCGGATTTTAAGATACCCATCCATAAGCTGGCCCCGACCGCAGCTAGGACACTTTCTACGCCAGCCTTTTTGAACTGCGGATAACAGATTCCTTTGACCCTCAGTCGAGCCAACTGTGTTGAGAGTTTCCACCATTAATCGACCAATTAAATTTTCTAAAGCGTGCTATTGTTTTAATTCAATTCAGGGCATTAGTCCTTGTGGCTGCTTGTCGCAATAATTTTGTTCGCGATGCTAAGTAATCAACCTCCTATTTTTTTCGACGGAAAATGCGGCGAGGCGCGTTCTATGTTTACCAAACAATAAAATTGGCAAGACACTGAATAAGGAAAAAACAATGCGGCGTAAAACACCTATCCTCACCCTAACGGCTTTGATTATAGCTGGATCAACAACTTTTATAATGGCCGACAATCATGCTGGCGATCGTCCGGATCGTTTCCCAAGTTTTGAAGAGCTGGACATAAATGGTGATCAAATGATTTCGCCCGACGAAGTCGCGGGTCATGCACAGGCCCATTTTAACAAAATCGACACAAATAAAGACGGTAGCCTTTCAGCCGAGGAAATCGCTAAAATGCATATGGCGCAGGCGGCTGAGATAGCGAAATCACGCCACGCCAAAATGGTCGAAAAACTTGATAAAGATGGCGACGGGCTGCTCAGCTTTTTTGAAATGCAAGCTGCCCGCAAAGCGCCAAATACTGATAGAATGTTCAAGCATCTCGATAATGACGGTGACGGGATGATCAGTGCCGAGGAATTTGCATCGGTAAAAGAACGTGGGCATAAAGGTCGAAAGAAAAATAAACCTTAGAGCATTCGCCAACTTTTGTAGCTTTAGGCGCAGGTCAGTAAATTATGCCTTTTGATCAGCTCGCATCGCTTAGCGACAACGCACTCTTGGTGGCCTATGCTAATGGCACCCAAGAGGCCGCGCATGTTCTAACGGAACGGCTTACCCCCAAAGTCTTTGCGCAGGCCTATCATATGTTGCGCAACCGGGCAGATGCGGAAGATGTAACTCAAGAGGCTTTTGTGCGGCTTTGGCGGATTGCGCCCGACTGGAAGCAGGATCAGGCAAAGGTCACAACCTGGCTTTATCGGGTTGTGGCCAATCTATGTACCGACCGTTTGCGTAAATTGCGCACCGCTCCGCTTGATGATGCGCAAGAGCCGGAAGACCCAAGTCCAAGCGCAGGCCGCAGATTGCAAGATCAGACCCGCGTTGATGCGCTTTACAGGGCGCTTGATAATTTGCCCGACCGGCAGCGCCAAGCGGTTAGTATGCGCCATCTCGATGGTTTGACAAACCCGGAAATAGCCAGTGAAATGCAGCTTTCGGTCGGAGCCGTGGAAAGCTTGATTTTCCGGGGAAAACAAAAACTAAAGGCTCTTTTGCAAAACCGTAAAACGGCGTTAGGATACCAAGATGACACAGTCTGACCGAACCTCAGATGATGAATTAGACGATCTGTTTGCCGCCGCCCGGCAGACTGTTCCAGCGCCGTCTGCCGCGCTTGTTGAGCGCATTATTGACGCATCGCAGCAGCAGTCAGCCTTGCATAACCATCCGGTTAAACAATCCTTTGCCCTGCCGTGGTGGCGTCAGCTCTGGCGTGATATTGGCGGCATGCCATCCTTGGCCGGGCTAACCGCCGCCGCGGTCATAGGTATTTGGGTTGGCGCGTTTTCAACTAATATTTCAATAACTTCCCTAGAAATGATGTCCATTCAAACAACAGATCAAGTTGATTTTCTAGATCCGTTTGCGGGACTTGATCTAACGTATCTGGAGGGCTGAAGATGGAACCCGAGCAAAGCAAAACTCAAAAGCCGCGGCGACTATGGAAGATCATCTTTGTGATCTCACTGGCACTGAATATGGCGGTCCTTGGCGTTGTGGTCGGGGCAACTTGGCGGTTTCAAGGCAATGGTCCATACCCGGCGGCCAAAGTCCTTGATAGCAGGTCAATCTATCTGCGGGCATTGGACAAAAAGCATCGCCGTGAGTTGGGGCGTAAAATGCGGCCGGCTGGCGGCAAGGCTAAAAACTCACGTGCTGAAATTGCCCAAGGATTTGAACAGGCGATTGCTGTGTTGCGCGCTGAGCCCTTTGACAGCGATGCCTTTGCAAAGGTGATGCAAGGTCACTCAAGCCGCGCAGAACTGCGTATGCAAGAAGCGCGCAGTATGTTGCTTAATTACCTAATCGGGTTGAGCGCTATTGAGCGCAGCGCTTATGCGGACCGGTTGGAAAAAGCCCTGCGTGGCGGCAATCAGCGAAAACCATAGAGGGCAGAAAACCACCAAAACCCCGCATCTGTATCACGTCGGTATCGCGTCTTTATCGCGGTGGTGCGGCTACGTGATCAAATCTTAGCCATAATGCTGGACGTCGGTGCCGGCAATGGCTGCCATATTGAGCAATCCGCGCGGCGTAATTGCCGGTGATACAATATGCGCCCGATTTCCCATACCCATCAAAATTGGCCCGACTTCTAGACCGCCTGCCCGCATTTTTAGGATATTGCGCACGCCCGAAGCGGCATCAGCATGGGCAAAAATCAACACATTGGCAGCCCCGTCCAACCGGTTTGACGGCAAAATGCGTTGCCGCAGATCAGCGTCCAGTGCGGCGTCAATGTTCATTTCACCCTCATATTCGAAATCAAGATTGCAGCTGTCTAAAAGTGCCAGTGCGGCACGCATACGCTGGCCCGAATCGCTGTCGATATTGCCAAATTGTGACTGTGCGCATAGTGCAATTTTCGGGCGCAGCCCAAAGCGCCGCACATGACGCGCAGCGCCAATCACTGTCTTTGCGATTTGCTCAGGTGTTGGTGTGACCCAGACATGCGTATCGGCGATAAAAAGCGGCCCGTCTTCTAGGATCATCAACGATAATGCACCGCTGGGCTGCAGGGTCTCGTTGCCTAGGATTTGGTCGACATATTTTAAATGCCAGCGATATTCGCCAAATGTGCCACAAATTAGACTATCGGCTTCGCCCCGGTGCACCATGACCGCACCAATTGCTGTGGTGTTGGTGCGCATGACCGCCTTGGCCAAATCTGGGGTAACACCACGGCGCGCCATCAACTCATGATAACTGCCCCAATAGTCCCGATAGCGGCTGTCGCTTTCTGGGTTAACAATATTGAAATCCCGATCCGGTCGTATATCCAGCCCAAGTCGTTCGCAGCGCCGCTGGATGACATCCGGGCGGCCGATCAGAATGGGCAATTCGCTGGTTTCTTCCAAAATGGCTTGTGAGGCGCGCAAAACCCGTTCGTCCTCACCTTCGGAAAATACGATCTTGCGTGAATTTCCGGCCGCCGCATCAAAAACCGGACGCATCAGCAGGGCAGATTTAAAGATATTTTGATTGAGGCTTTCGCAATACTGCTCAAGGTCCTCAATGGGACGGATGGCCACATTGCTGTCCATCGCTGCCTTGGCAACAGCGCTTGAGACCACCGCCGAGAGCCTTGGATCAAAAGGTTTTGGGATGAGATAGTCGGGACCAAAGGTGAGCGCCTCACCCTGATAGGCGGCGGCGGCTTCGGCGCTTGTGGTGGCGCGCGCAAGATCTGCAATGCCTTGGATACAGGCGAGCTGCATCGCGTCGTTGATCTCGGTCGCGCCCACATCCAGCGCGCCGCGAAAGATAAACGGAAAGCATAGGACATTATTGACCTGATTGGGAAAGTCACTGCGGCCTGTGGCGATGATGGCATCTGGCGCTGCAGCGCGCGCCAGTTCGGGCATGATTTCAGGCGTGGGATTGGCCAGCGCAAAAATAATCGGCTGGGCAGACATTTTGCCCACCATATCCGGGCTGAGCACCTCTGGTCCAGAAAGGCCCAAAAACATATCGGCCCCGGGGATCACATCTGCCAAATTGCGGTGTGCGCTGTTTTGGGCAAAACCGGCCTTTTGCGGCGTCATATCTTCGGTGCGCCCTTCATAGACCAAGCCATGAATGTCAACCAGCCAGACGTTTTCCCGCTTAACCCCCAGTTTAAGCAGCATGTTCAGACAGGCAATGCCAGCGGCGCCGCCGCCGGTGGATACGATTTTGATGTCCTCGAATTTCTTATTGGCCACCCTTAGGGCATTGGTCGCTGCAGCGCCGACAACAATCGCGGTGCCATGCTGATCATCATGAAATACCGGAATATTCATCCGCTCACGGCAGCGTTGCTCGACGATAAAACAATCGGGCGCCTTGATATCCTCTAGATTAATTGCCCCGAAAGTGGGTTCGAGCGCACAAACAATATCTGCAAGTTTTTCCGGATCGCTTTCATTCACTTCGATGTCAAAACAGTCAATATTTGCAAATTTTTTGAACAGAACGGCTTTGCCTTCCATCACTGGTTTTGACGCCAAGGCGCCGATATTGCCAAGCCCAAGAACCGCCGAGCCATTGCTGATCACCGCCACCAGATTGCCGCGTGATGTATAATGATTGGCGGTTTCCGGATTGGCTTTAATCTCAAGCGAAGCCTCGGCCACGCCCGGGGAATAGGCACGCGCCAGATCGCGGCCATTGGCCAAAGGCTTGGTGGCGCGAATTTCGAGCTTACCGGGTTTGGGGTGGCGATGATAATTAAGGGCCGCTTGGCGCAGGCTATCCGCTGGGGAATCGTTCATCAGCTAGACCTTTCTGGCGGATTTATGTACAATTAGTTTAACGTTAAACCAATTTTCTCTCTGTGCAAAGCCGGTTCTTTTTAAAATCTGCGATGTTTTTTCCTTTGGCCACTTGTATAAACCGCTCAGGTTGCGCAGAGTTTACATCTGGAGGAGTGAAGCAATGTCGAAAACAATTGCCGAAGCGCTGTTGCCCACCCGCGCTTTAAGCGAGGATATTCCGTTTTACACCAAGGTGTTGGGACTGCGGATGGATATGATTTACCCGGCAGATGACCCGCAGGTTGCGGTGTTTTCCGGCTATGGGCTTCGGGTTCGGATCGACACAGGGTTTCAGGGTGATCCGGGACGTTTGCTGATTTTATGCGAGCATCCGGATCAGTTTGCCAATGGCGATCGGCAGCTCACCGCCCCCAATGGCACTGTGATCGAAGTTGATGCGTTAAACACCCCGATGGTTTTGCCAAGCACACAGCATAGTTTTGTAGTGCGCCGGCTGGCTGATCAGGCCCCTTGGGTGATCGGCCGCGCCGGCATGCATTACCGCGATTTAATCCCCGACCGGTTGGGCGGGTCTATTATCGCCAGTCATATCCGCATTCCTGATGGTGGGCCGGTGCCGGATATGGTGCATTACCACACGGTGGGCTTTCAGCTGATCTATTGCTACCGCGGCTGGGTGGATTTGGTCTATGAAGACCAGGGCGAGCCCTTTCGGCTTTTTGCCGGAAACTGCGTGATCCAGCCCCCTGAAATTCGCCACCGTGTGCTCTATGCAAGCGAAAATATCGAAGTGATAGAAATTGGAGTTCCGGCTGAGCATGTCACCACCATTGATCACGAGATGGAGCTGCCCAATGGAGCGCCGAACCCCGAGCGGCAATTTCAGGGGCAAAAGTTTGTGCATCACAAAGCGCCCGAAGCTGACTGGGTGCCCTTCCGCATCCCCGGTTTCACCTGCCGCGATACAACCATTGCCGAAAACACTCAAAATGTTGCGGGCGTTCAAGTGATCCGCCCAAATGGCGCCGCCGCACCGTCCAACTGGCACGAAAGCGACATCCTGTTTACATTTGTGCTAGAAGGCCAGATGACGCTCGAAGGCGAGGGGCGCGATCCCTTTGATCTCGAAGCAGGAGATGCTTTTGTAATCCCGCCCAATATGACCACCTGCTATAGCAATACCAGCGCCGATCTTGAATTGCTTGAGGTGTCCCTGCCAGGGCGCTTTGCGACACATGTTGTTGAAACCTGATTGTAAAAGAGTTGCCTATGTCCCTTAAAAAAGCCGCTTCGGAAGTTCGCCATAACGCTTATGCGCCCTATTCAAATTTCAAAGTGGGTGCGGCCCTGCGCGGCAAAGGCGGTGCGATCTATACGGGCGTGAATGTGGAAAATGTGGCCTATCCCGAAGGCACCTGCGCCGAAGCGGGCGCCATTGCTGCGATGATTGCCGATGGTGAAACCGAGATCGCTGAAGCCTATGTGATCGCAGATAGCCCCTTTCCGGTCAGCCCCTGCGGCGGGTGCCGGCAAAAGCTGGCCGAATTTTCCGGCCCCGAGGTAAAAGTGACATTGGCCACCACCGCCGGCCTAGAACAGACGGTGACGATTGCCGATATGCTGCCCGGTGCGTTTACCGCCGCTTATATGGAGCCCACGGAATGAGCTTTGATGCCCGGGCCATAATTGCACAGGTGCGGGGCGGCGATACGCCAAGCAGCGCGGCGCTGAGCTGGTTTGCAAGCGGGCTTGCCGATGGCCAGATCAGCGATGCGCAGGCCGGTGCGTTTGCCATGGCAGTGTGTTTGAACGGTTTGGGAACGGATGGGCGGGTCAATTTAACCTGCGCGATGCGCGACAGCGGTGACTGTTTGCAGTGGGATTTTGACGGGCCGGTGCTGGACAAACATTCCACTGGCGGAGTGGGCGATTGTGTATCGCTTGTTCTGGCGCCACTTTTGGCGGCCGCAGGGGTTTACGTGCCGATGATTTCGGGCCGAGGACTTGGCCATACCGGCGGCACATTGGATAAGCTTGAAGCCATCCCCGGATTAAACGTTGATCTAGATACGGACCGTTTGCGATCAGTCGTCGGGCAGGTGGGCTGCGCTATTGCCAGCGCCAGTGCCCGCATTGCGCCGGCTGACAAGCGGCTCTATGCGATCCGCGATGTCACCTCGACGGTGGAAAGCCTTGATTTAATCACCGCCTCGATCTTGTCCAAAAAGCTGGCAGCAGGGTTGCAGGGCCTGATTTTGGATGTCAAATGCGGCAGCGGAGCGTTTATGAAATCGCCCAAAGCGGCCAAGGAACTTGCCACCTGTCTGGTTGGAACCGCCAAAAGTGCGGGGTGCAAAACAGCTGCTTTGGTCACCGATATGGATCAGCCTTTGGCCCCTGCACTGGGCAATGCGCTTGAAATTGCCGAAGTGATGCAGGTGCTCTGCAACAACCGGACGGGACGTTTGCGTGATCTTAGCCTGCGGCTTGCCGCCGAACTTTTGGTTTTAGAAGGCATCAGTTCTTCATTGGCGCAGGCGATGGAAAAACTCGACACCTTGCTAAGCTCGGGGCAGGCGGCGGAAAAATTCGCCCAGATGGTGGCGATGATGGGCGGGCCGATAAAATTTTCTGAAAACTGGCAGCGGTTTTTACCCGAAGCGTCGGTCATCCATGAAGTGCTTGCACCCAAAGACGGCGTTATCACGGCGTGGGACTGCGAAGCATTGGGGTTGGCCGTGGTGGCACTGGGCGGCGGTCGTCAGGTCGAAAGCGATCCGATTGATCCCGCCGTTGGGTTAAGCGATGTCTGCGCATTGGGCAGTAAAGTGACCAAAGGCGCGGTGATCGCACGCGTTCATGCAAGCCGTGTGAAAACCGCCGAAGCGGCCTCAGCAACCGTTCTAAAGGCGCTTGGCATCGGCAAATCAGCCGCCAAACAGCAAGACCTTGTTCTGGACCGGATCGACTAATGGGCCGCGCGTTTCTGGTGGTGATGGATTCGCTTGGGATCGGCGGCGCGCCGGACGCTGGCGCATATTTTAACGGTGATATTCCGGATACGGGCGCTAATACGTTGTTGCACATCGCGGAAGCCTGCGTTGCCGGGCGCGCCGAAGACGGACGCAGCGGGCCGCTTTATCTGCCCAATCTGACCAAATTAGGGATTGGCGCTGCCTTAAAGCTTGCAAGCGGCAAAAGCGGCGCCGGACTGCCGGATACCGCGCACACGGGCTGGGGCGTGGCCAGCGAGCGATCAAAGGGCAAAGATACGCCGTCGGGGCATTGGGAACTCGCCGGCGTCCCTGTCCCGTGGGAGTGGCATTATTTTCCCGAAAAAACAGATGGCTTTCCACAAGAAGTGATAAAAACGGTCTGTGAGGCCGCTGAAGTTCCGAGTATTTTGGGCAATTGTCATGCCTCAGGCACCGAAATTATCGACCGTTTAGGCGCAGAGCATTGCCAATGCGGGGCCCCGATTTGCTACACCTCTGCCGATAGCGTGTTTCAAATTGCAGCGCATGAAACCCACTTTGGGCTTGAGCGTTTGATCAAGCTCTGCAGTGATATCGCGCCGAAACTGCATGAGATGCGGGTAGGCCGAGTGATCGCGCGGCCCTTTATTGGAACGCCGCAAAGCGGGTTCAGCCGTACGGAACATCGCCGCGATTTTGCCATGCCGCCGCCAAAGCCGGTGCTGAGCGAATGGGTCCAATCGGCAGGTCATCCGGTGATTGCGCTGGGCAAGATCGGCGATATTTTTTCAATGCGCGGCATTGATGAGATACATAAGGGCAATGATCAAAAACTAATGGGCGATTTATTAAGCCAGACCCAAAATGCACCTGATGGGGCCTTTGTGTTTGCCAATTTTGTCGAATTTGACAGCCGCTATGGTCACCGCCGTGATATTGCCGGATATGCCCGTGCGCTTGAATGGTTTGATGCTGAGCTGTCGCCGGTGCTTGCCGCTCTGCGGCCCGATGACATGATGATTTTGACCGCAGATCACGGCAATGATCCAAGCTGGCACGGCACTGATCATACCCGCGAGCGTGTGCCGGTGCTTTGCGCGGGCAAACCTATTGGGCATATTGGCCATATTGGCTTTGCCGATGTGGCCCGGTTAATCGCCAACCATTTTGGCGTGCCTGTGCCGCCGCAGGAGCCATCTGCCAATGGACATTGATGCCTGCCGAAAAATTGAGTTGCATCTACACCTTGAAGGCGCCGCGCCGCCGCATTTTATCCGCCAGCTTGCAGCCGAAAAGCACAAAGATATTGGCGGAATTTTTGCCGAAAACGGGGATTATAAATTCACCGATTTTGGGCATTTCTTAAAGGTTTATTAGGCCGCGACCAGTGTTTTAACCGCGCCGGAAGATTTTTACCGATTGACCTGCGAGGTGCTGCAGCAAAGCGCCGAGCAGGGGGTAATATATACCGAAGTATTTGTGTCACCGGATTTCTGCGGGGGCTGTGATTTGGCCGCTTGGCAAGAGTATCTGGCCGCCATTGAGCGGGCCGCCGGTCACAGCGAACGCGAATTTGGGATTATCACCAAAGGCATTGTCACCTGCATTCGTCATTTCGGCCCCGATCAGGCCAGGAAAGCCGCCCTCTGCGCTGCCGAAACGGCAGGCGATTTTATTGTCGGATTTGGCATGGGCGGCGATGAACTGCAGGGCCAGCAGGGTGATTTTGCCTATAGTTTTGATATGGCGCGTGAAGCGCGGTTGAAACTGACAACCCATGCAGGTGAATGGGGCGGCGCCGAAAGCGTGCGCCAAGCCGTCTTTGATCTAAATGTCGAGCGGATTGGCCACGGGGTGCAGGTGATCGATGATCCGGCCTTGATAGAGGAACTTGTGGCCCGGCAGATCACGCTTGAGCTGTGCCCCGGCTCAAACGTGGCTTTGGGGGTTTATCCAACCCTGAGTGTGCATCCCATCAAGCCGTTGCGCAGCGCCGGAGTGAAAACCACCATTTCCACTGATGATCCGCCGTTTTTTCACACCACCCTTGGCCAAGAATACCGCCAGTTGGCCGATACTTTTGGCTGGACATCAAAGGATTTTACAGCCTTGAATAGAACAGCCGCCGAGGCCGCGTTCTGCTCTGCTGAAACCCGGCAAAGCCTGTTAGAAAAATTGGAGAAGACATGAGTGAGAACCTGACAATTGTTGACCACCCATTGGTGCAGCATAAACTAACCTTGATGCGCGACGCCGGAGCTTCAACCGCATTATTTCGTCAATTGCTGCGAGAAATTAGCCAATTATTGGCCTATGAAACCACCCGAGGGCTGACTCTGACCACGAAAACCATCGACACACCGATTGAGCCGATGGATGCGCCTGTTCTGGCGGGTAAAAAGCTTGCGCTGATCTCGATTTTGCGGGCCGGAAATGGATTGCTTGACGGGGTGCTTGAGCTGATCCCATCCGCGCGAGTTGGGTTTGTCGGTCTTTACCGCGATGAAGAAACCCTAAAGCCGGTGCAGTATTATTTCAAAGTCCCACATACCTTGGAAGATCGCTTGGTGATCGCGGTTGACCCGATGCTTGCAACCGGCAATTCCTCGGTTGCGGCCATTGATCTTTTGAAACAGGCCGGTGCGCGCAACATTCGCTTTATGTGTCTGCTTGCCGCCCCCGAAGGCGTTGCGCGCATGAACGAAGCACACCCGGATGTGCCGATTATCACCGCAGCTGTTGACAGCCATCTGAATGAAAAAGGCTATATTGTCCCGGGACTTGGCGATGCGGGTGATCGCATGTTTGGAACCAAATAATCGGCAGATAGCTTTACTCTTTGCGCCTGTTAATGCATAATAACCCTTTGTTTAAGGGTTTGTTATGAAGATTTTAATTCTGATATTGCGTGGTCTCGCCTGCGTGCTGGCTTTAAGTTTATCCAACAGCTTGGCCGCTGAGAGCTTGGCCAATTCCACTGGCCCTGCGGAGCTGCCCTCTGTAGGTTTTACAGGCTCTCAATATGTGGACAGTAAAGGTTGCGTTTATATTCGTGCCGGTCAAGGTGAAACGGTGCAGTGGATCCCAAGAGTGAACCGAATGCGCCAAGTGATCTGTGGGTTTGCGCCGAGCTTTAAACCAGCTGAAAGTCAAAAAGCACACGTAAATCCGTTGTCCATCCAGACCCCTGTTGAGAACTGGCAACCAGAGGCAGATGATGTTGCGGCAGCGCTAGAAGAGATGGAAACCACTGTTGTGACTGTCCGCGAAACAATTGGGCCCACCGAAGTGCCAGAGGGTTACAAAAGCGCTTGGGAAGACGACCGGCTGAATATATACAGTGGTTTGCAGACCGCCGAAGGGCTGCGCGATGCGGACCAACGCTGGTCGCAGGATGTGCCAAACCAAATCAATGATCAGACTGAAAAAGCAAAGCCGCATGCGCAACATGGGCAATTGGTATACCCGTTCACCGATATCGAGCAGCAAAAGATGTTTCTAGAGGCCCAAGGTGACTATGTGCTAGAGCCAAAAGACGATGGCGCGATTAGGCTTGTGCCGCGCAACGCCGCCGTCTCGGATGGTCGCGGCAAGCAGACAGCTTTGCAGCCCGCGGACGGTGGCAATTTACTGGTGCAAGTGGCTACGTTCAGTTTTGGTGCGAATGCGGCAAAAACCAAGGCCCGCTTGGTGACGCTGGGTCTACCGGTTGAGGTGCGGCGTATCACGCGGGCGGACAAAACCTATCACATCGTCTTAACCGGCCCGTTTGAAGATCCCTGCAAGGTCAAAATGGCTCTGGCTGCGGTGCAAAAGGCGGGTTTTGACGATGCCTTTACGGTGCGCCGCTAAAGCTACATTGCACGTGTTTTTTTAAGTTAGATTTGATTGGGAAGGGGCTTCTTTAAGCGCCTGTGCCTGCTCGCGGCGCAGAATGTAGTAATTGGCCAAAAGAATGATGCCGGTGCCAATAAAAAATTTAACCCCGACCACTTCGTTAAACAGCATAACTCCGACTAAAATTCCGATCGGAATTGTGGCGTAATGCACAGGGGCCAAAACCGAGGCCTTGGCATAGGTATGACTTTTTGCCAGCAGCATTTGCTGAAAGCTTGCCAAGACACCCACCAAGATCAGGGCCTGCCAAATGCTTGGCGATGTGGCGGCAGAAAAGGCCGACCACGAAAATCCGGACAGCAGGCAAAGGATAGCAGCCAAAACAAGACCGGCCAAATTATACCAGAGCGCGGTTGAGATCACCGCATCGCTTTGCCCCAAAACGCGCAGGAATATAAACATAAGGGCTGCGAAAAAGGCCCCAGACAAGGCAAAGCCTACTCCCCAGACGTCTAACTCAGCGGTGATCGGAAATAACAGGATCAGAACACCGGCAAAGCCCAAACTAACAGCGCCGATACGGCGCATGCCGACCTGTTCGCCGATAATCAGTGCCGCCAGAACAGTGATGAAAATAGGCATGGTCTGGGCCAAAGCGGTGGCCAAACTGATGTCGATATTGGCCACGGCCAAAAACCACATCAAAAGTCCCAGAAAACCGCAAATGGTCCGCAGCATTAAAATCCGAGTGTTTTGGATGTGCATAAGGTGCCGCCCGCGCGTGGCAAGCCCATAGGCAAACAGCAACGGAAGACAAAAGAGATAGCGGAAAAATAAAACCACAAAAACGCTGACCTGTGGTTCCAAAAGCTTTACAGCACTGGCAATCGCAAACGAAAAGATCATCTCGCCCAAAAGACAAAGCGCCCCCAATAGGGTATTTTGCTGAACCGGTGCCGTCATTGAATGAAACCTTAGAGTACTTGTCCTATGTGAAAGGATTTTCGTCGTTTGGCAAGTCAGGCCCGCAGTTGGGCCGGCCTAGCCGCCACAGATAGTCTGAAGCCGGATCCAGTAATTGTCTGACAAGCTGGGTATAAACTGGCCCGACGAGGCATCATCAGCTTCGATTAATGCAAGGGTTTGCTCGCCGGTGACATCAATGGCATAGGCATAGGGCGCCGCGCGCAGTCGCTGGGCGGAAAATTGCTCAATCAATAGATCCCTGTCGACTGGTGCAGGCGACTGTAGCAACAGATGCTCGGCATATTGTTTCAATGTTGTCTCGGACAATTGTCCAGTGGTCAATAGGCGAAATACGCTTAACGTGCCGGTAAAAGACAACATGTGCTGCAAGCTGTCGCTTTGCTCTGCCCGCAGGGTTTCGGCCAAAATATATCCGGCAACAACGTCCGGATCATCGTAATCTTCGAGCAATTCGCGATGAATTAAAATCACCCCCCCGGGCAGATGGGCGGTTTGTTGAACCCCGTTTGGCAATACTCGTAGCCGTCCTGTAGCCCCCAGAATTCTTTGGCTCATCTGGTCAAGCGCTGTATTGGCGCTGTCGGAATGGCAGGGCTTGCCGGATAAGCTCGACATTTTTTCGATCAGGCTGAGCCCGATCTCAAGCCGTTTGACCTCTGGAACCACACGCAGGGCGTAATTCTGAACGGCTTGTGGCATCCAGAAAATGGCCAAAGCACAAAGGGTTGCCAAAATAAGCCCGGAAATCACCAAACGTAACCGTCCCGGTTTTGGTCGGCGGCGGTCGATCACGCGGCGCAGCTTTTCTATGGCCTTGACCATTTCCGCTTCGCTTTCGGTAAACTCAAGACTTTCTTCCGCGTCCCCATCCGGATGGTAGCGTGCGGGAAATTCACCGGGATTGGCGCGCGCAATGGCTGCCAGCGACCAATGCGCTAAAGGCCGGTCTTTGCTGTCCGCAATGACCAAGCTTGTGTTGCCAACCGAAACAATCACCTCGCGCCGTTGCTCTTCGGGGCGCTCACGCCATAATCCGGTCGCCTCAAGGCGGGCATATTTTTTCAATGCGGTCATGTACAGTGGCTGCTCAGGTTTTGTTTTGCCCGATCATAGCACATGGCGGGGGTTTATCACAATCGCTTAGCCAGCCGGGGTGATCTGTTTGCGCAGCTCAAACTTTTGAATCTTTCCGGTCGAAGTTTTTGGCAGCTCTTGAAAGATAATCTGTTTTGGGGTTTTAAATCCGGCCAGCTTACTGCGGGCAAAGGCGATTAAATCGGCTTCGCTAACCTCTGCACCCTCAAGCAATTCCACAAAGGCGCAGGGCACTTCGCCCCATTTTTCGTCCGGCTTGGCCACCACGGCGCAGAGTGATACCGCCGGATGCGCCATAAGTGTTCCCTCCACTTCGACCGAGCTGATATTTTCGCCGCCCGAAATGATGATATCCTTGGCTCGATCTGCAATTTGCACATAGCTGTCGGCATGCTGGACCGCCAGATCACCGGAATGAAAATAGCCGCCCGCAAAAGCTTCCTGCGTGGCGTCGGGGTTTTTCAGATAGCCTTTCATCACCGAGTTGCCGCGGATCATGATCTCGCCCTGGGTTTGTCCGTCCATGGTCACTTGGTCCATGTTGCTGTCCATTACGGTGATATGTTCCATCATCGGAAAGGCAACGCCCTGACGGGCTTTGATCGCCGAGCGCCCGTCACTGTCCAGACCGCCCCAGCGGTGATCATGCCAGACGCATTCGGTCACATGGCCGTAGGTTTCGGTGAGCCCGTAGACCTGCGTGACATTAAAACCCAAGGTTTCGATTTTGGCCAAGGTTGCCGGGGCAGGGGGCGCGCCTGCGGTAAACACCTCAACCGTGTGATCAAAGGCGCGGCGCTCTTCTTCTTTGGCATTGACGATCATGTTTAGCACAATCGGTGCGCCGCCAAAAAACTTAACGCCTTCATCGGCGATGGCATCATAAATCACACCGGCAGTGATATCGCGGCAACAGACCAATGTGCCGCCCAGCATCGGCATCATCCATGTGTGGTTCCAGCCGTTGCAGTGAAACAGAGGCACAATCGCCATAAACACCGGATTGAGCTGCATTCGCCAGCTGACCACCGTGCCCATGGTCATCAAATAAGCGCCGCGGTGGTGGTAGACCACGCCTTTCGGCCGCCCTGTGGTGCCGGATGTGTAGTTTAGCGCAAGGCTTTCCCATTCGTCTTCGGGCATCTGCCAGTTGAATGCGGCATCCCCAGTGGTCAGCAAGTCTTCATAGGTCTGATGGCGGCCGGATGCCGGAAAGCCTGCGCTTTCGTCAGGCACTTCTATGATGCGCGGCGGCGTGCTTTCCATTTCGGCGCAGGCGGCTTCGGCCAGTTCAAGAAACTGGCTGTCCACCAGCACGGCCTTGGCCCCGCCATGATCGAAAATATAGGCTACTGTGTGCACTTCGAGCCGGGTGTTAATGGTGTTGAGCACCGCGCCGCAGGCGGGCACACCAAAATGCGCTTCGGCCTGCGCTGGCAGGTTGGGAATGAGCGTGGCGACAACATCGCCCGAGGCGACGCCCAATTGCTGCAAAGCCGACGCAAGCTGTGAGCAGCGTTCATAATATTCACTATAGGTTTTGCGGTGCGCACCATAGATCACGGCAGGACAGTCGGAAAAGACCACTGCAGCCCGTTTTAGATGCGATAATGGCGTTAGTGGGACATAATTGGCTTGATTCTTATCCAGTCCGGTCTCATCGCTCATCCAACCCATGTTTTGCCTCCCAGCGAATCTACACTTATGTCGGTTTCGGGCTAGACTAAATCCACTAATGGGTCAAAGAAAAGCACAATGATACAAAACATGTCTATAAATGGCCGCGCTGCGGCTTTGACCATGCTGGCCGCTATGCTGGTCATCGGCTGCATTGATAATTTTATTTCCCTGATTGCCCGCGATGCTGGTCTTTGGCAGTTTCAGGTTTTGCGCTCTGCCATGGGGTTGCCCTTGATCATTTTGGCTTCGTTTTTGGGCTTTGGCACGCTTTGGGCGCTGCGCCTTTGGGCGGTGGCGCTGCGCAGCTTTTTTGTGGCCTTTGCAATGCTGTTTTATTTTGGCTCTTTGGCTTTCATGCCTTTGGCACAGGCTTTGGCCGGTCTTTTTACCTCGCCGATTTTTATCTTGCTAATCACGGCGTTTATTCTGCGTGAACCGGTGGGGCCAGCCCGCATCTGGGCCGTTTTCATCGGGTTTATTGGCATTTTACTGGTGTTGGACAGTGACTGGTCAACGCTCAGCTGGATCAGCTTTCTGCCGGTTGTCGGGGGGCTGTTCTATGCCATGGGCGCTGTGGCGACACGGCAGCTGTGTGAAGGCGAAAGCACGCTCTCTATGCTGGCAATGCTGTTTCTCATTCAGGCCATTATTGGCGCCCTTGCTCTGGCTGTTCTGGGCCAATTTGAATTCACGGTTCCCGAAGGCGCCGCAGGCTTTATCCAGCGCGGCTGGGTATGGCCTGTCACAGCCGCTTTGCCGTTTATTTTGTTGCAAGCTGTAGGGTCAGTTTTGGGCGTCGGCCTTATTATTCGCGCCTATCAAATCGGCACCGCCTCTTACGTGGCGATTTATGAATATTCGGTCTTTATCTCAGGGCCATTTTTCGCGTGGATGCTGTTTGGGCAAACTGTTACAGCGCTGCAAACAGGCGGGATTTTTCTAATTGCAGCTGCCGGCATTGTGATTGCACTGCGCTCTTCCTGACACTGCGTAATTGGGCTAGGCTGCATGGCATGATTATTTCGCCCGGACGCAAATTTATATTCGTTCATATTCCAAAAACCGGCGGCACATCCATGGCTGCAGCGCTTGAGCATCGGGCGATGGCCGATGATATCCTAATTGGGGATACGCCCAAAGCCAAGCGGCGGCGTAAGAGGTTGAAGCAACTGCCAGCGAAAGGACGGCTTTGGAAACACTCGACACTTGCTGATATCGACGGGGTGGTCAGTGCCTCAGAGCTTGAGCCCTATTTTATTTTTACGCTGGTGCGCAATCCTTGGGACCGCTTGGTTAGCTATTATGCTTGGCTACGCGCTCAAAGCTTTCAGCATCCCGCGGTGGCATTGGCCAAAAGAAGTGATTTTGCCGCCTTCCTGCGCGATCCGGCAACGCAAGCCAGCTTTCGCGCCGGATTCTATGCCAGTTATATGCGGGATACGGAAGGCAATGAGCGCGCCGATTTATTTATCCGGCTTGAGCATCTAGAAGAGGATCTGATCGCGTTAGAGCAGCATCTTGGCTTTTCGTTGCGTCCCCTGCCGCATGAAAACCGGTCTGAACGGGAAAGAGATTACCGTGCATTCTATACTGATGAGCTGGCGGAACTGATCGCTGATTTTTGCGCCGTAGATATCAGCCGATTTGGATACCATTTTCGCTAGCGCGCTTTAATCGAAACTGAGCATCTGGTGCCGAAAAGCCCAGCCATAGGACAGGCTTTTCGGAGCGTTATTCATAAGCTTCAGGCGGCTTCTGATTTACTGTCAAACCGGCCATAGAAGCTTTGGCCTTTTTCGCCCATCTCACGCAGCAGCGGTGGGCAGGCGAACCGATCACCATAGGCTGCTTGCAGCTCATCGCAGCGCTCGGCGGCATAGGGCGTGCCTAAAATATCAAGCCAGCTTAAAGGCCCGCCCGACCATGGCGCAAAGCCCCAGCCCAAGATGGCGCCCACATCGCCTTCGCGGATATCCATCAACACGCCTTCTTCCAGCGCGCGCACCGCCTCAAGCACTTGGGCGAACATCAGCCGGTGCTGCACCTCGGTCAATTCTGGCTGATCTTCTAGGCGTTCGAACTTATCGCCAAGCCCTTCCCAATAGCCAAGCCGTTTGCCGCTTTCGTCATATTTGAAAAATCCGGCTTTGGCTTTGCGTCCGATGCGGCCCTGATCTTCCATCCAGAAGACCACCTCATCCACGGCGCCGTCAGGATAGGCATTGCCCATCGCGGCTTTGGTGGCGCGGGCTATCTTGGCCCCAAGATCAATCGAGGTTTCATCAACCAGTTGCAGCGGGCCGACCGGAAAACCAAGCATCCGTGCTGCATTGTCAATCAGCGCCGGCGCCACGCCTTCGGCCACCATTCGCATGCCCTCGTTGATATAGGGGATAATGCAGCGGTTGGCATAGAAGAACCGTGCATCATTGACCACAATCGGGGTTTTGCGGATCTGGCGCACATAATCCAGTGCTTTGGCCACCGCGCGGTCGCCAGTTTCTTTGCCTTTGATGATTTCGACCAGCATCATGCGTTCCACCGGCGAGAAAAAGTGAATGCCGATGAACTGATCAGGCCGCACGCTGGCTTTGGCCAATTCGGTGATGGGCAAGGTCGAAGTGTTTGAGGCAAAGATGCAATCCTCGGGGATCACGGCCTCAACCGCTTTGGTCACTGTGGCCTTGATCGCGGGGTCTTCAAACACCGCTTCGATGATCAAATCGGCGTCTTTTAGCGCCTCATAATCGGTTGTGGCGGTAATACGGCTAAGAAGTGCTTCCTTTTTCTCGGGTATGGCTTTGCCGCGCTTGATACCCTTGTCCATATAGGCCGCGCTATAGGCTTTGCCTTTGTCTGCAGCTTCTTGCTTTTGGTCAATCAACACAACGTCCATACCTGCCTGTGCAGAAACCAGCGCAATGCCTGCCCCCATCATACCAGCGCCCAAAACGCCAACTTTCTTAACGCTTTGATCCGCGACGCCGCTGGGCCGAACAGCACCTTTTTCCAACGCTTGCTTGTTGAGGAAAAGACTGCGGATCATAGCCGCCGATGAAGGGTTCATCAAAATATTGGTGAACCAGCGCGCTTCGATCTTTAGGGCTGTGTCAAATGGCACCTGCGCGCCTTCGTAAATGGCGCTGAGCATGGCTTTGGCGGCAGGAAACGCGCCTTGGGTTTTGCCGTTGACCATGGCAGAGGCGCCAATGAAAGTCATAAAGCCCGAGGGATGATAGGGCGCGCCGCCGGGCATTTTATAGCCCTTGGCATCCCATGGTTTAACCAAATCTGCATCACTGGCGCTCAGCACCCAAGCGCGCGCATCCTCCATTGGATCAGCGCTGACCTCGTCAATTAGCCCAGCTGATTTTGCCTTGGCTGGCGCCACTGATTTGCCTTCCAAAAGGTAAGGTGATGCGCCCATAGCGCCCAGTTTGCGCACAAGCCGCGTTGTGCCGCCGGCACCGGGAAACAGACCGACGAGGATTTCGGGAAAGCCGATCTTTGCCTTAGGGTTATCGGCAGCAAAAACACGGTGCGTTGCCATCGGCAGCTCAAGCCCGATGCCCATGGCCGTGCCCGGCAAAACCGCCGCAATCGGCTTGCCGCCCTTGTTGGTTTTGGCATCCATCCCCGCGCGTTCAATTTTACGCAGCGCGTGGTGCATGGACATAATGCCATCAAACAGCCCCTGCGCCGGTTCTTTGCCCGAGGCGTTTTTGAGATCGGCGAGAACATTTAAATCCATGCCGCCAGCAAAGTCTTTCTTGCCACTGGTGATAATGACGCCTTTGACGGCCTCGTCGGCTAAAACGTCATCAATCATACTGTCCAGCAGCATCATGGCGTCGAAATTCATCACATTCATGGATTTGCCCGCGCAATCCCAGACAATCGTCGCGATGCCTTCGGCATCTTTGCTCATTGTGAAATCTGTCATTTTACAATCCTAAACCCGTTCAATAATTGTTGCAGCGCCCATGCCCGAGCCGATGCACAGCGTGGCAAGACCGGTTTCTTTGTCGCTGCGCTCAAGCTCATCCAGCAAAGTGCCAAGGATCATCGCGCCAGTGGCGCCCAGTGGGTGCCCCATGGCAATGGACCCGCCATTGACGTTCACTTTGTCATGATCCACGTCAAAGGCCTGCTCAAAGCGCATCACCACGCTGGCAAAAGCCTCATTCACTTCGAAAAGGTCAATATCGCCAATTTCCATCCCGCTTTCGCGCAGGATTTTTTCCGTCACCGGAACCGGACCTGTCAGCATGATTGTTGGATCAGTTCCTATTTTCGCGGTCGAGCGTACTTTAGCACGCGGCTTTAGGCCGTATTTTTCGCCAAATTCCTTATTGCCAATTAAAAGAGCCGCAGACCCGTCCACAATGCCCGAACTGTTGCCCGCGTGGTGGATATGCTCGATACGCTCAAGATGGGGGTATTTCATCAGCGCGATCTTATCAAACCCGGGCATCACCTCACCCTGATCCTTAAACGATGGCTTTAGCGCGCCAAGCGACTGCATATCAGTGCCCGGACGCATATATTCATCATGATCCAAAATGGTTAGCCCGTTGACATCCGCAACTGGCACGATGGAGTTGGCAAAGCGGTTGTCATCCCAAGCGGCTTTGGCCCGCTTTTGGCTTTCCACCGCAAGCGCATCAGCCGCATCACGGCCAAAGCCAAACTCGGTGGCAATGATATCTGCGCCAATTCCCTGCGGGACAAAATACTGATCAAAGGTAAATGAAGGATCCACCGCAACAGCGCCGCCGTCGCTTCCCATGGGCACGCGGCTCATGCTTTCCACGCCGCCGGCGATATAGGCATCACCCGCGCCGCCGCGCACCTGATTGGCAGCCAAGTTTACCGCCTCAAGCCCTGAAGCGCAGAACCGGTTGATCGCCAGACCCGGGATGGATTCATCAAGATCAGAGGCCAGAACCGCCGAGCGCGCCAGACAGGCGCCTTGCTCGCCCACCTGGGTAACATTGCCCCAGATCACGTCTTCAACCGCATGCCCGTCTAGATTGTTGCGCGCTTTGATCGCGTTCAGCGCTGTGGTTGAAAGCCGCAGCGCCGTGACCTCATGCAGGCTCCCGTCTTTGCGCCCCTTGCCGCGCGGGGTACGCACAGCGTCATAAATATAAACATCGGTCATTTCTTTCTCCTTTAGGTGCGGTCAGCAGGGCTGCCGGGCATTAAATCATAAGGGGCCTTCCAGCCCGGTGTTGCTGAGATATTTGTGAGCCAACGGTCGATGTTTGGCCAGGCACTTCGATCAAATCCAAAGGGCTCGGGATAATAAAGATAACTGCAACAGGTCATATCCGCATGGGTAATTGCGTCCCCCACCAGAAAATCCCGCCCTTCAAGCGCGGCATTAAGTATTTTATAGTTTGCCTTAAGGCGCGCTTGATTGAACTCGATCACCTGCTGCGGCCTTTTTGCTTCGGGGATGAAGTTCATCAGATAACGTGTCATTCCGATGAGCGTGGAGAATTTGGAATTATCCCACAGGATCCAGCGCAGGACCTCGCGCTTTTCCGCGTCTGTCGCGCCGCCATGCCGCCCCGTTTTTTCCGCAATGTAAGCCTGAATGAGCCCAGATTGCGTGAGGGTGCTCTCGCCATCCAGCAAAACCGGCACTTCGCCCATAATATTTATGTCCGCGCGGTAGGCATCGCTGCGGGTTTCCCCAGCGAAAAAATCAACAAACACCGGCGTCCAATCGCAGCCGGCCAGCTCTAGTGCCAATGCTGCCTTATAGCTGTGGCCGCTTTCCCCAAAGCAGTAAAGTTTCATGCCCATGTTTTTAATTCCTTACCTTCCCTTGCATTGCTGCGGTTTAAATTTTGAGTATTTTCTCAAAGAAAAAATCTGTGTCTTTTAGGCCTTGTTAAATTCTTTGCTGCATCTTGGGCGCGCGCAACAGGCTGGAGAGCTGATGGGCGCCGAAGGAAAAGTCGTGCTCGCTGGCGGTCCTAGACACAAAGGCGGGCACGCATTTTTCTTTGGTCAAATACTCCCGCCGGAGGCATGCCAAAAGCGTGGCGCTTACAGATTGCGCGCAATCAGCTCCTTCATGATTTCATTGGTTCCCCCATAGATCCGCTGCACCCGCGCATCTGTCCACATCTCGGCAATGGCATATTCCTGCATAAACCCATAGCCGCCATGAAGTTGCAGGCAGTCATCTAGAACTTCGCCCTGCGTATCTGTCAGCCAGTATTTGCACATGGCGGCTTTGTCGACCGTGAGCTCTCCGCGCAGGTGTTCTTCAATACAATTGTCTAAAAAGGCCCGGGCAACAGTGGTTTTTGTTTTGCATTCGGCCAGTTTGAACTTGGTGTTTTGAAATTGCAGGATCGGTCCGCCGAAGGCCTGTCTTTCTTTGCAGTACTCAATGGTGCGCTCCACTGCACCCTCCATGGCGCCAACCGCGCCGCAGCCGATGATCAGCCTTTCCTGAGGCAATTGCTGCATCATCTGGTAAAAGCCTTTGCCCTCTTCGCCGCCCAGAATGTTTTCAGGTGCAACTTCAATGTTGTCGAAGAACAGCTCGGATGTATCGGCAGATTTCATTCCGATCTTCTCGAGGTTACGGCCGCGGCTAAACCCCTCGGCGCCATCTGTTTCTAAAATCACCAAAGATACGCCTTTGGCTTTTTCTTCAGGGTTTGTTTTTGCGGCCACTAGGATCAGATTGGCATGCTGCCCATTGGTGATGAAGGTCTTCTGGCCGCTCAGACGATAGGCATTTCCATCACGCACGGCTTTGGTTTTGATCGATTGAACATCAGAGCCTGCTGAAGGCTCGGTCATCGCCAAGGCGCCGACCAGCTCGCCGCTGATCATTTTTGGCAGCAGCCGCTTTTTCTGATCCTCGGTGCCGTATGCCAAAATATAATGCGCTACGATGCCCGAATGTATGCCTTGGCCCCAGCTGGCCAGATTGGCCCTGCTGCCTTCGATCAAAATCGCCGCTTCATGGCCGAAATCGCCGCCCGGGCCGCCGTATTCTTCGGGAATTGAGGGGCAAAGCAATCCCAGTTCGCCAGCTTGCTTCCAAGTGCTGCGATCCATTTCACCCTGTTTGCGCCAGCGTTCAAACTGCGGCGACCATTCTTCGCAGATAAACTTAGCCGTCATATCAGCGAGCATCTGATGCTCGTCTGTCATCCAGTTGGAATGTTGCACGCCCATATTTATGCCCTTTCCACCCATCGTAGGGTTAAAAATTTGCCGCCTCTAACGCCATCACAGTATCAGCGCCTGATTGAATGCGCGCCAGATGCATGGCGGTCGCCGGAAGTTGCCGTGCCATATAATACTGCCCAGTAGCAATCTTTGTCTCGTGAAACGCCGCGTCATCAGAACCGTCGCGCAGGGCAAGATGGCTTGCTTTGGCAATTTTCGCCCACATCAGCCCAAGGCAGACATGACCAAACATATGCATGAAGTCATAAGATCCGGCGAGTGCATTGTTTGGAGTTTTTATACCATTTTGGGCAAAGTACATCGCCGCTTCCTGCAGATTTTTACTGGCTGTTTTTAGCGGGGCTAAAAAGTCACGATTGAAATCGTCGCCCATATCTTTGCTGTCATCAACAAATCCGCGGACCAGATCAAAAAAGGCCATGACGTGTTTGCCGCCGTCATGTGTTAACTTACGGCCAACCAGATCAAGCGCTTGAATGCCATTGGCGCCTTCATAGATCATGGCGATACGCGCATCACGGGCAAATTGTGACATGCCCCATTCTTCGATATAGCCATGGCCGCCGTAAATTTGCTGCGCCTGAACGCACATATCGAAACCTTTATCACTTAAAAACCCTTTGATCACGGGGGTCAGCAGGCTTACCAAGCCATCTGCATCCTGGTCCTTCAATCGGTGCGCCCGGTCAATCATATGGGCGCCCCAATAGGTAAACGCCCGCGCCCCTTCGATAAAGCTTTTCTGCTCCATCAAATTACGGCGGATATCAGGGTGAACAATCAACGGATCAGCCGGCCCATCAGGGTTTTTTACGCCGGTCACATCGCGCCCCTGTAGCCTGTCTTTGGCATAGGCAAGCGCGTTTTGATAAGCCACTTCGGCCTGCGCGTAGCCTTGTACTCCGACCCCAAGCCGGGCTTCGTTCATCATGGTAAACATCGCGCGCATGCCTTTATGCGGATCGCCAACCAGATAGCCGGTGGCGCCGTCATAGTTCATCACACAGGTAGAATTGCCGTGAATGCCCATTTTTTCTTCAAGTTTCCCTACGGACAGGTCATTGCGCTGCCCTAAGCTGCCGTCTTGGTTCACCAGAAACTTTGGCACAATAAAAAGCGACACGCCTTTGATACCCTCTGGTCCACCCGGAATTTTGGCCAAGACCAGATGGATGATATTTTCGGCCATATCATGATCGCCGGCAGAGATGAAAATCTTTTGCCCGGTGATGGCATAGCTGCCATCCTCTTGAGGTTCGGCTTTGGTCCGCATCAAACCCAAATCTGTTCCGCAATGCGGTTCCGTAAGGTTCATGGTACCGGTCCACTCGCAGCTGACCATTTTGGGCAGATAGGTTGCCTTTTGGTCTGCCGATCCATGGGTGTGTATCGCCGAATAGGCGCCATGGGTGAGGCCCTGATACATGCTAAAGGCCATATTGGCCGAGCCAAACATTTCGCTTGCCGCAGTGGCCAAGATATAAGGCATGTTCTGGCCGCCATATTCAGGGTCGCAATCCAGTCCGGCCCAGCCGCCGGCTTTGACTGCGTCAAAGGCTTCTTTGAATCCGGTGGGCGTACGCACAACGCCATTTTCAAGTCGGCATCCCTCAAGGTCACCAACCGCGTTGAGAGGCGCTAGAACTTCAGAGGTCAGCTTGCCGCATTCGTTGAGCACTGCGGCCGTGAAATCGGCCTCAAGTTCGTCATATCCGGGGATATCAAGGGTGTTAATTTTCAAGACATCGTTGAGCACGAAAAGCATGTCTTTGGTGGGGGCTGTATAATCGGTCATGGTGTTCTCTGTTAGCTAAAGGTGTTATTCGGCAGCGTTCTGTTCTGATCCTGAGGCGCGCAGTACCCGTTCACCCCATTTAATCTGTTCTTCTAAATCGGCGATGACTTGATCCATTTCATCGCGCTTGTTTTTCAGTTCTTGAAGATGTTTCTGGGCGATTGCATAGGTTTGTTTTAATTGAGTCTGTTGCGGATCGCTGACGTCATACATTTCAAGCAATTGACGAATTTCTTCCAGTGAGAAGCCAAACCGTTTGCCGCGTAATATCAGCTTAAGTCGGGCGCGATCACGCTTGGTGAACAAACGTTTTTGTCCCTCTCGCATGGGAAACAAAAGCTCTTTTGACTCGTAAAACCGCAGGGTTCTTGGCGTGATTTGAAATGTATCGCTCATTTCGCGAATGGTCATGGGAGTGTTTGTCATCGACACGAAGCCTATTCAATGATTCGAGAGTTTCAATGATGAATAGGCAATAGTTGACGTTTACGTAAGTTGAACGTCACGTCAACTTTGTTTCATGAGCTTCGCGGTTTTTTCACGCATATCCTTAAGCTCTTGAAGTGTCTGGGCCAATTGAACTTGCTGTTCTTCCAGCTCCGCAATTTTTTTAGTAGCCATTTTGGTAAACACCGCCATTTGCTTTTGGGTGCCCTCCTGATCATAGATCAAAAGCCATTGGCGCATATCTTCCAGTTGAAAGCCAAATTTGCGGCCCCGCATAATCAAAGTCATGCGCGCCAGCTCGCGTGGGCCATAAAACCGTGAGCGGCCTTCGCGCTCGGGTTGCAACAGCTCAATATATTCATAATAGCGCAAAGTACGCGGCGTCACCTTGAATGTGGCGCACATTTCTTTGAATGTTATCCGAGTATCTGGCATTGTTCCTCTCTCCTACCCTTAAATTAGGGTGATCCGGTCAGAAGGGCAACCGCCGCGCTTGCAGATTTGTTGATTTGGGTTTCTAAGGGGATGCAAAATATAAGAGAACCGAATGGCTATTGATAAAACTGCACTGGCAAAACAATTTTCCGAAGCCATCCCACATGCCAAAGCCCTTGGTATCTCGCTTGACGACATCGGTCAGGGAACGGCGGAAATGGGGATGCCCTATAACGAGAAATTTATCGGCGACCCCGCAACGGGCGTGATTCACGGCGGAGCGGTTTTTGCGCTGCTCGACGGGTGTTGCGGCGCGGCTGTGATGAGCCATCCGGACCAAAAGGGTCTGACCGCGACCATTGATTTGCGGGTTGATTACATGCGGCCCGCCACACCGGGCCAAAATATCAGGGCCAAAGCCACCTGTTATAATGTGACCCGCAACGTTGCCTTTGTGCGGGCGGTGGCGCTGGACGACAATGATGATAAACCTGTCGCCACGGCCGCTGGCGCTTTTGTGACGGGAGCCTGAAGATGGCTGCAAAACGTCCTGAACCGGTCCAAGTGGTCAAACAGCGCCGTGATGCGGCCTTGGCTGCGTTGCTCGCGTCGATCCCCTATATTCAATTTCTTGGTATAGAATTTGACCGCCGGGGAGATGAGCTAACCGCAGTGATGCCCTATCATGAAAAACTGGTGGGAAATCCAATGCTGCCGGCGCTGCACGGCGGCGCAACGGCCGCATTTCTGGAAGTGGCGGCGGTGATCGAACTTGGATGGGCTGGGCTGTGGAAAAGTGTTGAAACCGGCGCCCTGACACCTGATACCATTGCACAGGGAGATTTGATTAAAATCCCAAAGACAATTGATTTTTCCGTGGACTATTTACGATCGGGATTGCCGCGCGATGCCTATGCGCGCGCTCGGGTAAACCGCTCGGGGCGGCGCTATGCATCGGTTTATGTGGAAGCATGGCAAGACAACCGAAGCCGGATTTTTGCCCAAGCGACAGGGCATTTTCTGATGCCGGATAGCGGCAGTTAGGCATGACAGCGGGGGCCGGCATGCAGATCACTCATTCGCGTGTTCTAAAAATCGCTTTTCCTATTTTGCTGGCCAATATAACGGTGCCGCTTCTTGGCTTGGTCGATACCGGTGTTGTGGGCCAGATTAAATCCCCCGTTCCCATCGGCGCGGTGGCCATCGGCGCTTTGATCCTCACCACGGTATACTGGTTTTTTGGATTTTTGCGGATGGGGACAACCGGTCTGACCTCACAGGCGGTTGGCGCCGGTGATCGCGCAGAAATGGCCGCTATTTTAAGCCGCGTCCTGCTTTTTGCCGTCCTGTCAGGCGGGGTAATATTTGTACTGCAAATTCCATTGTTCTGGGGCGCATTTCAGGTCTCGCCAGCTTCTGAGGCGGTCGAAGCCATGGCGCGGGACTATTTGCGTATTCGTATTTATAGCGCGCCGGCTGCGATTGCGGTCTTGGGGCTGGTCGGGTGGCTGATCGGGCAAGAGCGGACCAGAGAGGTGCTTTATCTTCAGTTGTGGATGAACGGGCTCAATATCATTTTGGATTTTTGGTTTGTGCTGGGCCTCGGGTGGGGCGCATCGGGCGTGGCCTTTGCCACTGTGCTGGCAGAAACCTCTGGCCTAGGCCTGGGGTTGTGGTTTTGCCGCCACACGCTAAAGGCGCCGGCTTTTCGGGCTTGGGATGCTGTGCTCAACCGCGTGCGGTTGGTGCGTATGCTAACGGTCAACCGCGATATTTTACTGCGCACTTTGATGCTGCAGGTAATTTTCGTCTCTTTCACTTTTGTGGCCGCGCGTTACGGTGATGTCCCTCTGGCGTCGACACAGGTGCTGATGCAGTTTTTCGCATTAACGTCTTTTGCTCTAGATGGGTTTGCTTTTGCAGTTGAAACCCTTGTTGGTCAGGCGGTTGGAGGCAAAAACCGCCAAGCCCTGCGTCAAAGCGTGATCAAATGTACCCAATGGGGGGTAGCTATGGTTTTCATTCTTGCCGCAGGCATCGCCGTAGGCGGCGAGGGTCTTATTACTCTGATGACAAAAGCAACCGAGGTCCAAGTCGAGGCGCAACGCTATCTTCCATATCTAATCGTTGCCGCTGCGCTAAGTTTGCCTGCATTTATGCTGGACGGGGTGTTTTTGGGAGCGACCCAAACGGCCGTGATGCGCGATATGATGGCGGTCAGCCTTGGAATATATATCCTGTGCCTGCTTGCTCTGCTGCCGCTTTTGGCGATGCATGGGCTTTGGATCGCTTTGCTTGTCTCCTTGGTTGCGCGGGGGGCAACGCTTGCAATGCGCTATCCGGCGCTGGAATTGGCTGCGGACAGAACCTAGTCTGCCCGCCAGTAATCTTTAGTGCTCAAAACTCCCAGTTGAGCCTTAGATGTGCAGCGCCGCCGGTGGTTTTGCTCAGCTCTCTGCTATAATTGGCACTTAGGGCGATAAGGGCGTCCTTGCTGGAAAACTCAGAGCTCAAAGTGGTCACCCCGGTTGCGGCCAAGTTGTCCAGAACCTTGCCGCGTGTCCCGTCATAGCTGGTGCGGCCAACAAATCCTGAGGCTGCGAGTTGCCAAACGCCAGATGTGGGCGCTTGGGTGAGGACCACCCCAAGTTTGGTGGACAGGCTGTCAAGATTTTGATTGCTTTCTGCGATATTAAACGCGATGCGAGTGCTGTTGATCACGACATCCAAGGACCGCGCCCCTGAAAGCACAGGCACGCCGATACTAAGCCCGCTTGCGTTTGCTTTATAGGGAAGCATGGTAGGCTGCGCTGTATTGGCCGTGCGCTCTGAGGAATGGCTGTAAACATCGACCCATCCGTTTTCGTCACTGCCGGCAGAGCGGGTGATCGAGGATTGCAGGCTGCTGGTGCTTACAAACAGCATTTCATCGGCGGTTTCGCTATTTTCTGCGCTCAGAGACGAGGCCACATTGCCCGAATAGGTAAATGAACGCCCGTCCAGATCATTCACCGTCCAAGTGCCATCTCCGGTGGTATTTATCGCCCGTCCAGACGCCGATGCAGCTGTGGTTGAAATACTGCCGGTCGATGTGACGGTAAGAGTGTCAGAACCATCCACTGTGTTGCCGCCATTTGTTGAGGTGGCTGACGAGTTAATAGTAAAATCTGCAGCGTGCAAAGGCGCTGAAATTGACGCAAGAGAGCACGAAAGACATAGTAATCACGTATAGCGCACAACAATAAACTCCTAAAAAGAAACGTCTCTATTGCGGATCAAAACACGATGTTTACACAGCGCCAAAATTCGGGGCTTCAGGGTTGCAAAAAGCAAACTTTGCGTCAAAAGCTCATAATGATAGAAAGCTTGACGAAAGTCTGGGATTTATATCACTTCTATAGGGTTGCTATTAGGTCAGATAAGTTTGGAAACTGGCGCGTGGCGCCAGCTTCAACACCTTAAAACACCCAGTTCATCCGAAAGTGGGCCGTTTTGCCGGTGACTTTATAATCTGATCTGAAGCCACCTAAACTTGCAGAAAAGTTCAGGCCATTGTCATTTTGATACACCGCTCCTATTTCTGCGTCATAATAGACTTCTGACCGAACACTTTGACTGGTGGATACGGTAGAACTATCTACGCTGTAACTTGCCTCTGCGCCCTGATTTACAGTGCGGCTCTGCGCCCCCACCCGCAGATGATAGCTTAGCGATTTTTGGGGCTGATAAACCAATCCAACTGAAAGCCCACCTGACGACTGTGAAATTTGGCGGGCGTTCCAAGTGATTGCGTCGCCCTCAGCATAGGCTGCAAAATGTTCTTTTACATAGGCGCCTTCAACGGCTCCCTCAAAAAGGAACGTTTTGCTTAATTGGGTTTTATAATCGGCGGCCAAACCCAAAGTCATATCTGTGGTGGAATAGTGAGATGACAAAGTGGTTATTCCGGTCTCGGATAAATTGCCTACAACGTTACTGCGGACGCCGTCATAGGTGTTTCGGCCAATAAATCCAGAGGCCGCCAGCCGCAAGCCTTTGGCCGGAGCCAACTCTTTCAACATAAGGCCAAGTTTGACCGACTGATTGTTAAGGGTTTGAGAGTCCGAGCCAATTCTTAGATTGGTACGTTGTCTGTTAAAGATAATATCCACAGCCTGCCCGCCGAAAACCAGCGGCTCACCGATGCTAATTCCGTTTGAGTTTGCCCGGTACGCTTTCATGGTAGGTTCTGCCGGGTTGGATGCGCGCTCTGAAGCATGGTTATAGACATCAGCCCAAGCACTTTGTTTCGCGCCGGAATTGCGCTGCAAAGAGTCATGTAAGCTGCGTGTGCGGGCAAAAAGCATTTCATCCGCTGTCTCGCTATTTTCAGTGGTCAGCGCAACGGCGACATTGTCTGAGTAAGCAAACGGGCGACCGCCCGAAAAATTGACTGTCCAGTTCCCTTCTGTGGTGTAGGTATATGATTTGTCCACCTCTTGATCAAAGTTCAAAATGGGTAAATAGTCGCCGTTTGAAACAAGTCTCCCTTTGAGCACGGCGCCCTCTTGAATATTATAGGTATTAATACCGTCGTTATTATTTATTGCACTTCCCGACCCTGATGATGCATCGAGGGTTCCGCTAACGTTTACTGTATTTCCAGCTCCAAACACATGAATAGTTACCACTCCTGAAACAGCGCCTTGCAATGTTCCGTTTATAGAGGCTGTTGTATTGTCAGAGCCGATGTGAACAACATGGCCGGCTGTGCCAGTGGTGGCAATGGTGCCGCTAACCGTTAGAGTACTTCCATCAGCGTCTTCTTGATAGATTCCATTGGCACTTGTACCTGAAGTGGTGATCGTTCCGTTTACAACTGTTGTATTGTTATCGCCAAATTAGAAATACCATGGCCGCCACTGCCCGATGTCGTAATGCTGCCATATAGGGTTGTTGTGTTATCTGAACCGAGGTTTCTAATACCCCGTCTTTGATTTGCACTGGCTTCAATGCTGCCGTGCACAATGACCGTGTTTCCGTTTCCAGTTGTTTTTATACCATTATCGGAAGATACGGTAATACTGCCAGAGGTGGTGACCGTAAGCGTATCATCCCCATTTATAGTAGAACCGCCATTTCTCGATGTGACTGCCGAGTTCACAGTATAGTCCGCGGCTTGTGAAGAAACGAAAATAGAAGCCAAACAACATGAACCAATTAACAATACTTTATATCGCAATTTATCACCCTTTAAATAGTTAAGTCCTTCTCGACAGTCATAAAAAATACCTGGAGTAGGGATGAAGAAATTTGAATTTACTTTGAATAAAACACAGCAAAATTGAGCGTATTTTGTCAAAAGGGCATTGTGATAGTGGTATTGCCTAAGCTCAGAATTGGAATAACTTTCGTTATATTTTTTTAAAATAAAGACCTTAGCCGACTGATTTCGGCGTGGTAAATAACTCAAGGACGGCTTCGGGCCGCCGCCCTATCCCCGCGGCTTTCTCAGTGAGGACGATAGGCCGCTCGATCAAAGAAGGGGTGTTTTGCAAAGCATCGAATAGCTGTGCTTCTGGGCTGTTTTTGCTCAATCCCAGTTTGCGAAATAACGGGTCTTTTAGGCGCATCATTGCAAGCACTGGCAGGTCAAGCAAGCGGTGCGCGCGCTCTAATTGCGCCCGTGAGGGCGGCGATTGCAAGTAAAGCACAATGGTAAAATCTATGTCGCGCTCTTCTAACAATGCCAAAGTTTGGCGCGATTTTGAACAGCGTGGATTATGCCAGATTTCAACACTCACAGCCAGCCCTCTCGGCCGCTTCCCACAGCTTGCGCAAGGCTATCAAAGCCGTCTTTTTCCAGCAGCTTGTCAAGGTCTTTGGCAATCTTCGCGGCCAAGGACACGCCGCCAAAAACCAATCCGGTATAGAGTTGCACGGCACTGGCCCCAGCGCAAATTTTGGCATAGGCATCCGCGCCCGAGCAAATGCCGCCCACGCCGATCAACGGCACTTTGGGGCCCATCAGTTGGGAGAGCTGGGCCAGAACGCGAGTTGATTTTTCAAACAGCGGCGCGCCGGATAACCCACCGGCCTCATCGCGGTGAGGGCTGTGCAGCCCTTCACGCGACAGGGTTGTATTGGTGGCGATCACTGCAGCTATATTTTGCGCCACGGCGACCTCTGCCACATCGGCAAGCTCATCGGCACTTAAATCCGGCGCAATTTTCAAAAACACAGGAAGGGGCCGCGCCAGCGCACCGCGCGCATCATTGACCCCCTCAAGCAAGGCAGATAGGGCGGCTTTTCCCTGCAGATTGCGCAGCTTTTTGGTGTTTGGGCTGCTGACATTGACCGTGGCAAAGTCAATATAAACGCCGCAACACGACAGCACTTTGGCAAAATCTGCGGCGCGATCGGGGCTGGTTTTATTGGCCCCAAGATTGAGCCCGACAATGCCCTTTTGGGGGCGGTTTTTAAGCCGCGCTGCTATTTGCTCCATGCCGTCATTGTTAAAGCCAAAGCGGTTGATTGCGGCGCTATCTTCGGTCAGCCGGAAGAGCCGCGGCTTGGGATTGCCCGGTTGCGGCAGTGGCGTTGCCGCACCCACTTCGATAAAGCCAAAGCCGGATGCCAAAAGACCGCTAACAGCCTGTGCATTTTTATCAAAACCGGCCGCAAGCCCGACCGGATTAGGCAATTCAAGCGAACCGATCCGCGTGCGCAAACGCGGTGACGTGGGCGGCGTGATTTTTGGCGCCAAGCCGAGCTGTAGCGCTTTAATCGCAAGCCCGTGGGCCGTTTCCGGTTCCAGTTTTTGCAGGGCCCTCAAGCCTAATTTTTCGCGCAGCTTCATTGCAAACCTTCCGGAAAAATATGGCCGTCGGACCCCAGCTCTAAAATTTGGTGCCAGAGCACATCCTTTATCGACAAGGCGCGGTAAAGATGCGGAAAAAGCGCACCGCCGCGCGACGGCTCCCACCGCAGGGCATCCCCCATGGCTGCGCCATCACAGGCCAAAAGCTCAAGTCCGGACTGGTGTGCGAAATGTTTTGCTGCCGTTTCGCGCAGCTCCGCAGCTGTTGAAAAATGCACAAACCCATCTTGGATATCTATCGGTGCACCAAGTGTCTGCCCGTGATCCTGAAGCGCGCTCCATTCAGCCGGCCTAAAAATTTTATATACGATCATGGCGCACAAATGCCGCCGGTTAGCCCTGCGGTCAAGCAAAGAGTTGACCTCGCGCCTTGTATCGGATCGCTCTGGCTCCGGTTTGATCTGATTTTAGGCCTGAACAGAGTTTTGCAAAACGGAAACTTAAAGCGATCTGCCAAATGAAAAAGCCCCGCAGATGCGGGGCTTCGAGCTGGATCTGATAGAGATTCCCCGCTTACAAATTTGGATACATTGGGAATTGTTGGCACATGGCTTCGACCTGAGCTTTGACCCTTGCCTCGACGCTTGCATTTCCGTCCTCGCCGTGTTGGGCCAGCCCGTCGACCACCTCGGTGATCCAATTGGCGATCTGGCGAAACTCGGGTTCGGCAAAGCCGCGGGTGGTGCCGGCGGGCGAGCCAAGCCGGATGCCCGATGTGACCATCGGCTTTTCGGGATCAAACGGCACGCCGTTTTTATTGCAGGTGATATGCGCCCGTCCCAGCGCCTTTTCGGTGGCATTGCCCTTGACCCCTTTGGGCCGCAGATCGACCAGCACCACATGGGTGTCGGTGCCATGGGTGACCGTATCGAGCCCGCCTTTGATCAGCTGATCCGACAGC
>CBFHXE010000009.1:0-57266 GCA_965659715.1 uncultured Paracoccaceae bacterium
TAGCCATAGGCCAAACAGATCAGAAGTACGATCAGAGCGATCCAGCGATCCAGTGCCATGTCATCCCTCATTTGATGTGACGACCCCAGCATAGCAGGGATCGCCAAGAGTTAAAAAGCTTTAGAGAAAGCCCAGTTTTCTCATCAGATCACCGATGACTTTTTCCTGTGCTTCAAGGAAGCTTTTGAAATCATCACCCGGATTGTGGATGTTGACCCAACCGTTGCGTGCACGTACGGCTTCCCACTCGGGTGTGTCGTACATTTTTGCAATCGCATCCTGATAGGCGGCCAGTGTGTCGGCCGGCAAACCGGGTGCTGCAAAAAATCCGCGCCAGTTGACAAAGTTTGTATCAATACCTTGCTCTTTCATGGTCGGTGCATCGGCAAATGCATCAACGCGTGCGTCAGATGTCACGCCAAGGATTTTGACCTCACCTGCCTGTGCAAGCGCAACCGCTTCTGAGAAGCCTGTTGAAAGCGCTTTAATCTCGCCTGACAGCAGGGCCGCCATGGCTTTGCCGCCTGCATCATAGGCAACATATTTAACGCCCAAGGCATCTTTTCCAGCTGCTTCCATAACCATCGCGGCCACCAAGTGGTCCATTCCGCCCGGCACAGAGCCGCCGCCAATGGCTGTATCGCCTGGGTTTGCATCATAAGCAGCGATCAAGTCGGCCATTGAATTCAGCGGGCTGTCCTTGCCCACCACCAAAGCGGCGTAATCACCGATGGTGCCGGACACAAGCGTTAGATCGCGGAAGTTATGTGGAAACACACCGGTGAGCGAGCGAATGACGATCGGTGTCGAGTTGACCATCATTGTGCCATGCTGGCTGTCGGCATTTTCGATCAGATAGCCGATCGCTTTACCGCCGCCGCCGCCGGACATGTTTTCATAAGATGCAGAGCCCACGAGGCCAGATTTGGTCAGTGCTTCGCCGGTCCCGCGTGCGGTTCCGTCCCAACCACCGCCGGCGCCACCGGGGATGAGGAAGTGGATGCTGTCTACAACTTGGTGACCGCCGGCAAAAACCGGTGTTCCAAAAGACAGCGTAGCTGCCGCCGCGGCGACCAGCGCCCGGCAGGTAAATTTAAAAGTCGACATATTGTCCTCCCATTTGACATGTCCGTTATTTACGGACCATGACTAAGACTAGGGATCAAAACTGTCATAGACCTGTCACGTTGCAGGATCGCAAAGGATCAAAAATGCGATATTTGCTTGTTGAAGATAATCTTGCACTGGCCAAGGCCGTTTTGGACCGGCTGTCGCTTGATGGTCATGTTGTGGATCATGCCGCGACGCTTGAAACCGCGCAGGATTATCTTAGCACAACTGATTACGACTTGATTTTATTGGATATTATGCTACCCGACGGAGATGCGCGCAGCCTTTTGAAATCCTATAGAATGGCCGGCGGGAAAACCCCGATTATCACCATAACGGCGCGCTCTGAGGTGTCGGATCGGGTGGGCGTTTTGGACCTTGGGGCGGATGATTATATCACCAAACCGTTTGATTTTTCCGAACTGGAAGCCCGCTGCCGTGCGGTGATCAGGCGGCAGGGCGGTATGGCAAATAATATCAAGCGATTCGGAAATACCCAATTTGACCCGCTTGCCGGAACCCTGACAGTGGCCGGTGAAAAAGTGCAGCTTAGAAACCGAGAGCTTAGGCTTTTGGAAATTTTCATCAATGCTACAGATCAGCTTTTTTCAAAATCCAAACTGGTCGACAGGTTGTTTTCCTATGAAGATGATGTGGCCGAAAATGCTATTGAGGTCTATGTCGGACGGCTGCGGAAACAACTAGAAGGATCTGATTTAAACATCGTGACCGTGCGCGGCATGGGCTATCGGCTGAGCGTGTCATGAACGATCATGTGACCGCAACCCGATCAATCCGGCGCCGGCTGATTGTCCGGCTTTTGGCAAGTGCCGCGATTTTGGCAGTGATCCTGTTTTTGGTGGTGCAAAGTTTCGGCCGGCAGCTGGCTCAGGAAAGTCAGGATAATATCCTGGCCGCATCGGTCACTTCAGTGCTTGATGCCGTCACCGTGCAGGACGGCGCGTTGAATGTGGATATCCCCTATTCGGCGTTCTCCATGCTGGGCAATATCTCGGATGACCGGGTGTTTTACAGAATTGAGCAAAATCAGGTCTATTTGACCGGCTATGAGGACCTGCCATTTGCCGAAGAACCAACTATGGAAAGCCAGCCAGCCTTTGCCACTGAGCAATATCTGGGGGAAGATATCCGTTTGGTGACCGCCAGCCGGAAATTGTCTTTGAACAATCAGCCGGTTGTGGTACGCGCCACCATTGCCCAAACCCGCAATGGCCAAAAACAGACCTTGCGGCAGATTTCCCAGACGGTGCTTTTTCTGGGCATTGGTTTTTTTGCCATTGCGATGGTTTTGACATTTTATGCAGCACAGTCGACGATTGGTCCCTTGCGGCGTTTGGCGGCTTCTGTATCACGTCGCGGGCCGCAGGATTTACGCCCTGTGGAATCGCCGGTGCCCAGCGAAATGGTGCCGCTCGTGCGCTCGCTCAACCAGTTTATCGGGCGGCTTAAAAAGTCGCTGTCGCAGTCCGAAGAATTTATTGCCGAGGCGGCGCATCGGGTGCGAACGCCTTTGGCCACGGTTCGGATGCAGGCCGAAGTTACGCTGCGCCGGGTTGAGAAGGATGAAAACCGCGAAGCCCTGCGCGAAATGATCCGAGCGATTGATGAAAGTTCGCGCGCTGCGGGCCAGTTGCTTGACCATGCCATGGTGACCTTTCGAACCGATCATCTGGTTTCTGAAAGTTTCGACTTTCAGGCGCTTGTGGATGAGTTGGTCACCCGGCTGAGGCCCATTGCCGAGCTTAAGGAAATTGATCTTAATTGGCAATTGGGCGCGCCTTTGCTGATCAAAGGCGATGCGATCTTAATTCAGAACGCGGTGCGCAACTTGATTGATAATGCGATCAAATATTCACCGACGGAAAGTTCAATAAAGCTCACCTTGAGCGAGCGGCACTCTGGTGTTGCCTTAGTGCTGATGGACCAGGGAAGAGGCTTTCTTGATGACGAGTTTAAACTTTTAACCGACCGCTTTGTGCGGGGCTCAAACGCCCAAGATACAATTGGCTCTGGTCTGGGTTTAACCATTGCGGATGATGTGGCCAATGCCCATGGCGGCAGTTTAGAGCTAAAAAACAATACAGAAGGAGTGGGCGCGTGCGTTACTTTTTATTTGCCCTTGCGCTAGGTTTGATGCCATCCCTTGGCTTCGGTTTTGAAGTGGATAATCGCCGGATATTTTCGGCGCAAACGGAAAGCCAAGTTCTAAAAGTCATTTCCACTGCGGACCTCGATCTTTTTGCCGGGGTCATAGAAGCGTTTCAAAGTCAAAACCCATCTGTTTCTGTGGATTACTTTGAAGTAAGCTCAACCGAACTGGTCAAAGCTTTAGTGGACGACGGCGCGCAGTTCGACCTTGCGGTGTCCAGCGCCATGGATTTGCAAACCAAGCTGGCCAATGACGGTATGGCGTTGCCGTTCCGTTCGGAGTTTACCGCCCAATTGCCCGACTGGGCCCATTGGCAGGATCTGGTTTTTGCCTTTACACAAGAGCCGGCGGCGCTGGTTTTTTCCGCCCGCGACTTTGATGGTCAATCGGTGCCCAAAACTCGACAGGAATTAATCGCCATCATGCGGTCACATCCGATGCAGTTCAAAAACCGCGTTGGCACCTATGATATCCGCAGCAGCGGGCTGGGCTATCTATTTGCCACCCAAGATGCCCGCACCTCGGAAACCTATTGGCGCTTGGCCGAGGTGATGGGCAATATGAACGCCCAGCTTTATTGTTGTTCAGGCAAAATGATTGAAGATGTGGGTTCGGGCAAGCTGGCCTTTGCCTACAATGTGCTGGGCAGCTATGCGGCGGCGCAAACTAATAACCAAGACGATATCATCATCGTCGAGCCAAGCGATTTTACCACTTTAATGCTGCGCTCGGCGCTGATCCCCAAAAATGCCAAACAGCCGCAACTTGCCGGGCTGTTTATAGATCATCTGCTGTCCTTTAGCCTTGATGCCGGCAAAGCCGGGGACTTTCCCTTTCCCACGCTGCAGCGCGATGTGCTAGAACAGGAAACCGCGCTAAGGCCCATTCGGCTAGGGCCCGGCCTGATGGTGTATCTTGACCGCTTAAAGCGCAAGAACTTCCTAAAGGCATGGGAAAACGCAATATTGCAGAAGCCTTAATATAGTGGGCTCCAGACTGCTCCATATGATTTAAAGGTGCGAAATACACCTTTCAGTAAGAGACCATTGGGGGCTTATGTGAACCGCATGTCCCGATGATCAGTTTACCACTTTCAAACCGGTCTATACTTTGATCACTCGACTTCGCCGCCGGCGGCTTTCCAATCGCCAAAGCCGCCAATGTTATACACATTTCCATAGCCCATGTCTTTCAAGGTTTTGCCGGCAAGAGCGGCTTGTCCGCCCACGGCGCACATGACGTAGATTTTGGCGTCTTTTTGCAGCGCTGGATTGTGATGCGATGTGCTGTCATCGGCGGCAAATTCCAAAAAGCCGCGATTGATTTTCTGCGCCCCTTTGACAGTACCGGTTTTGGCAATGTCTGTCCCATCGCGTACATCTACGAAGACAGCGCCATCCTGCCCATAGGCCTCAAGGGCTTGTTCAGTTGTAATCCGCTCTACCACTGCATTGGCTTCCGCTAAATAATCACTTGCGCGTTTCATTGAAAATCTCCTCATTCTGTTAGGGCAACAGTATCACAGGGATTGGTTTTGGAAAGCCTTGTTATTGGCCGCGCAACACGCTGCGCGGGCCAGAAACCGATGTAAAGTCTGGTTTCGTGCCGTTACCACACTTGGCCGCGTGCAATGACCGGTTGGGTTTTGACGGGTTTCTGCTGCCGGGTAAACACCACATGATCGACCATATTGCTGACCACACAGGCATGGTTCGGGATAATATGCACCTGTTGGCCGACCTTTAAACCTGTTGGCTGGTCGCTGGTGATGCATCCGTGTTCTTCGGATAGTTTTTCGATGGCTAAATCGGGATAGCCCACCACAAGGCCGTGCCCCGATAGACCGGATAAATCAGAGGTTAGGCTTTTTGAGCCAGCATCAATGACAGCGCGATTGGGCGTTGGGGTGGACACAACAGTGGCCAAAATAGTTAGAGCGCAATCCTTGATCTCGCAGGTGCCCTGCATGATTAGCGAGCGGTCGTTATAAATATAGGTTCCAATGCGGTATTCTGTGCCCACCGGAATTTGATCCGCGCGCCACATATCCGGCGATCCGCCGATCGACACAACATCCACCGCCAATCCGCTGGCTTCGATCAGGGATTTGGCGGTTTCAAGAAAGCTGTTGATATGTTCGGCATTGCCGATAGGCGGATAGGTCATCAAACCGCCAAACCGTATTCCGGGCAGGCGGACGATGGCCTGCGCTAATTCGAGCGCCTCGTCAGGGCTCACAACCCCGCAGCGCAAGGCGCCGGTATCACATTCCACCAGCACGGTGAGCGGCGTTTGTGCATCGTGAAAGGTTTCCGATAGCCCGTTAATGCAGGTGATGTTATCGGCTACCACCGACAGCCGGACCTTTTCAGAGAGCTGGCGTAGGCGGTGCAGTTTGCTTTGCCCCAGAACATTGTAGGTCAGCAAGATATCATCAATGCCGCCCTCGGATATCATTGCTTCGGCTTCTGATATCTTCTGGCAGGTGATGCCGCTTGCGCCGGCGGTCAGTTGTTTCTTTGCCAAATCGGGGATTTTATGTGTTTTGACATGCGGGCGCAGATGCAGACCCAGTTTGTCGCAATAGGCTTGGAACTTGGTGATATTGGCCTCGGCAATATCAAGATCAATCACCACTGATGGTGTATCTATGTCCAATTCGTCCATCCCTGTTCCCCTCGGCTCCAAAGCGCAATGTTTTGGTTAGAAAAACGCCTGCAATCCGGTTTGCGCCCGTCCCAAGATGAGCGCGTGCACATCATGCGTGCCTTCATAGGTGTTTACGGTTTCTAGGTTCATCATATGGCGGATCACCTGAAACTCTTCGCTGATGCCGTTGCCGCCGTGCATATCGCGGGCCATCCGCGCGATATCCAAAGCCTTGCCGCAATTGTTGCGTTTGATCAGTGAAATCATCTCTGGCGCGGCCGAGGCGTCGTCCATTAGCCGGCCCACCCGCAGCGCCGATTGCAGCCCAAGCGTAATTTCGGTTTGCATATCGGCCAGCTTTTTCTGAAACAGCTGGGTTTGCGCCAGTGGCTTGCCAAACTGTTTGCGGTCTAGCCCGTATTGCCGTGCGCCCATCCAGCAAAACTCGGCCGCGCCCATCACCCCCCAGGCAATGCCATAGCGGGCACGGTTTAGACAGCCGAACGGGCCTTTTAGGCCTTCGACATAGGGCAGCAGCGCGTCTTCGCCGACCTCGACATTGTCCAAAACAATCTCGCCCGTGGTCGAGGCGCGCAGCGACAGCTTGCCTTTGATTTTTGGTGCGCTGAGGCCTTTTGTGCCTTTTTCCAGAACAAATCCGCGGATTTTTCCGTCATGGGCATCAGATTTGGCCCAGACCACAAATACATCCGCAAACGGCGAATTGGAAATCCACATTTTTGAGCCGTTTAGAACATAGCCGCCCTGTACTTTTTCGGCCCGGGTTTTCATGCCGGCCGGATCGGATCCTGCGTCGGGTTCGGTCAGGCCAAAGCAGCCAATCCATTCACCGGATGAAAGTTTGGGCAGATATTTTTGCCGCTGCTCTTCGGTGCCATAGGCATAAATCGGGTACATTACCAAAGAGGACTGCACCGACATCATGGACCGATAGCCCGAATCCACGCGTTCGATTTCACGTGCAACCAGACCGTAAGCAACATAGCCGGCACCGATGCCGCCATATTCTTCTGGGATGGTCGAGCCCAACAGACCCATTTCGCCCATTTCGGCAAAGATACCCGGCTCTGCTTTTTCTTCGCGGTAAGCTTCGATCACCCGTGGTTGAAGTTTTTCCTCGGCATAGGCGCGCGCGCTGTCACGGATCATTCTTTCATCATCTTCAAGCTGTGCATCGAGCAGCAGCGGATCTTCCCAATTAAAGGATGACAGATTTGGCGCGTCTTTGGCTTTCAACATTTTGGGAGGTCCTTTTAGGATTTAGTCAACGTGGTATGGTCAACAGATAGATCGCGGTTTGCAGATCGCTATCGGTATTATTGAACTCATGCTCAGCAAGAAAATAAAACAGTAATACTTTCATGTTGGCTACCCTGCTGCACTCATTAAGGTTACTCTCAGGGTATACTGGTTGCTGATCGAAATTCAAGCTTTGCTAAGCTCGTGTTCCAGATCTATAAAGTTTGCATCACCTCAGCGATATAAAGGCGGTTGCCTCAATCTCAAGCAAGGCCTCATCTTCCACTAGATCATCTATGATAATCAGTGACATTGCGGGAAAGTGTTTGCCGAACACTCTTTGATAGGCTTGGCCAATTGCGCGCTGATTTGCGAGGTATTCTGACTTGTCTTTCACATACCAAGTAAGGCGTCCGACATCGTTCACACTGCCACCAGCAGCTTGAACAATCGCGGCAATATTGGATAGAATTTGCTCCATCTGGCCGCAGAAATCTTTTGCACCGAATTTCTTGTCCTTGTCCCAGCCAATTTGGCCGCCGATGTGCAATGTCCCATCTGGCATCAGCATTCCATTTGCATAACCAAGGGCCGGGGCCCAACCTTCGGGGTGAATAGTCTTTGGATACATTGTCAGACCTCAATAAGTTCGTTGATTTTTGCCCTCACATGCTCAGGCCAGGGGGCTGGGCGACCCTCGCCATTAACACACACCAGGGTCTGGTCAGCTTCGAAACAGAGCACATCGGATTTCATTGCTTGGGTAATCAGGGTCAGACTGGTCTTGCCCAGGCGTGTAAACCCAAGGCAAAGGTCCAGATAGTCCCCATGTCGGCAGGGCTTTTTAAAGCGCACATTGAACGCGGCGGTTGGTACGCCCGCATTAGGGTGCATATATTCAAATGGCCAATTCAACACATCGCTGAACAGCGTCTCGACAGCGTCATTAATCATTTCAAAAAAACGAGGGTAAAAGACTATTCCGGCCGGATCGCAGTGTTTGAACAACACTTTTTGTTTGCAAGTAAAGTGCATGCTATTGCGCAAATATTTCGTAGGTGTGCCAAGTGTGTGTCCGCTCAATTGTTTCGGTATTTGGCAAACTTTCGTTGAGAAATTTGCCTATATCCTCGCCTTTGGGCAGGTTCGGCTTGAGTGACAGGTCAAAATCGCCGGCTACTGGCTTAAGCTCTGTGTGGGTGTTTTTTATGCTGATTTTATCAGCTATTTGATATGCTGCCCTTGGCCGGCAACAGGTCTGCATAAGTAAAGTTTGCATTCTTTTCTCCTTGCTTGAGGTCACTCGAGGCATGATCTGCTATTTTGGAACCCGCCAAATTTTACTTTGGATCACTTCCTCGATGATCTCGGTTCCGGCAATAATCTCCGCCTTCTCAACATAAAGGCTGTCTGCTGAGGCCACTGATCCTACCAATGCTCCGATGAGCACTGCGATGCGATCGACCATGCGCTTAGGAAGCGAAATCCAGTCTGCATTATTCCCGGCGCGGATCAGTTCGATGCCCCATTCCGACTTTATGACCTTAGCGCCGCGTGTGGCGGATCCTTTTGGCAACGGACCAAGCGAATTTCCAACGGGGTGAATTGCTCTCTTGGGCAGGTCGAACAGCGCTTTGTGTGGCCTTGTCATAGCTCGCCCCTCACATGCCAGAGTTCAGGAAACAGCTCCACCGCCAACATTCGCTGGAGATAAGAAACGCCTTCTGTACCGCCCGTACCACGCTTAAAGCCGATCACGCGTTCCACGGTGGTAACATGGTTAAAGCGCCAGCGGCGGAAGTAGTCTTCTAGATCTACTAGCTTTTCGCCAAGTTCATAAAGCGACCAATAGATATCAACGTTCTCATAGACAGTTTTCCAGCGCTCTTGGATTTGTGGCAAAGCAGCATGCGGAGTGTCCAGTTGCGGCTTCGGCACATTACTTTCGTTGCCGTCCATCGTGCGGCACAGATGGCGTAAGACTTCGTCATAAAGGCTTGGCCGCGCCAGTTCCTCAGATAGCATAGCATGGGCGTCCGGCATATGGGCATGGGGCTTTAGCATATTCGGGTTTCGGTTGCCGAGCACATACTCGATCATTCGGTATTGATAGGACTGAAAACCCGACGAGGGCCCAAGCGCTTCACGAAATGTTGTATAGTCGGCAGGTGTCATGGTGCGCAGAACGTCCCACTGGTTATTGAGTTGTTCAAAAATGCGGCTCACTCGGGCGAGCATCTTGAACATGGTCGCCGTATCACCCAAACTTAGCGCCTTACGGGCAGCGTCTAATTCGTGCAGGATCAGCTTCATCCAAAGTTCTGAGGTCTGGTGCTGAATGATGAATAGCAATTCGTCATGTGCGGTGCTGAGGGGCTTTTGCGCCGAAAGTATTGGTGCAAGGTGCAGATAATCGCTGTAGGACATTGCACCTTTGAAATCCATCTTGGCGCCGCCGGTTGCGGGATCGTAGGGTGCTTTATTCATCAATCGGTTGCCCGAAGCTTGAACCGCTGAATCTTGCCACTTTCGGTTTTTGGCAGTGCTTTGGTAAACACAATGGATCGAGGGTATTTATAGGGCGCAATGGTGGATTTGACATGATCCTGAAGCTGCTTGGCCATTTCATCACTGGGTATATCGCCAGCGCCCAAGACCACATGGGCTTCTACAATCGCGCCGCGATCTTCATCCGCAACACCGATCACGGCACATTCCACCACGGCAGGATGTGACAGCAAGGTGGCTTCTACTTCTGGCCCGGCGATGTTGTAACCTGAGCTGATAATCATATCATCGCTGCGGGCTGCAAAGTAAAAATAGCCGTCTTGGTCCATGTGAAAGGCATCGCCGGTGATATTCCAACCGTTTTGGACATATTCGGTTTGCCGCGCTCCGCGCAAATAGCGGCAGCCGGTCGGTCCGCGCACAGCCAACGAGCCGACCTGTCCATAGTCAACCTCATCCCCATTTTTATCCACCACCTTGGCCTCATATCCGTTCACAGGTTTGCCGGTGCAGGCCGGTTTGTGATCTTCAAAACGGTTGCTGATAAAGATATGCAGCATTTCTGTTGCGCCGATGCCGTCGAGCATGGGCTTGCCGGTTTTGGCCCGCCATTCTTCATAGACCGGCCTGGGCAACGTTTCGCCCGCAGAAACGGCCGCGCGCAAAGAGGATAAATCAGCACCGTCTTCCATGGCGCGCAGCATCGCGCGGTAAGCGGTTGGCGCTGTAAAGCAAACCGTGGCTTTATATTTCTCAATGATGTCGATCATATTTGGCGGGGATGCGTTTTCCAAAAGTGTTGCAGCCGCACCATAGCGCAGAGGAAAGATTGCCAAGCCCCCAAGACCAAAGGTAAACGCCAAAGGCGGCGAGCCGACGAACACGTCGTCGTCAGTTACCTTCAATACCTCCTTTGCGTAACCATCTGCAATGATCAAAAGATCGCGGTGAAAGTGCATCGTGCCTTTCGGCGTGCCGGTAGAGCCCGAGGTAAACCCGATCAGCGCCACATCATCCTGCGATGTTTCCACAGATTGGAAGGTCACAGGCTTTTCCAGTGCCAGTTCATCCAGCTCGGCATTGTGGTTAGAGGTTCCATCAAAGCCAACCACCTTTTGCAAGCAAGAGCTGTCCTTTTCACAGATCAGCATTTCATCCATGAGCCGGATATCACAAAGGGCGTGGCTAATCTCAGCCAGCTCGACATATTTCACCAATTCGGCTGCCCGAAGCATGGGCATGGTGTTGACCACCACAGCGCCGACTTTGGTGGCTGCCAGCCAGCAGGCCACCATGGCGGGATTATTGGCCGATCTGATAAGGATACGATTGCCCGGCTTTACCCCCAAGTCGTCCACCAGAACATGCGCAATGCGGTTGCTCCAGTCGGTAAGCTCTTTGTAGGTTCTGCGCCGCCCATTGCCAATCAGCGCCGTGTGGTCACCATAACCCTTTTTGACCATCGCATCGGTAAGCTCATAGGCGGCATTTAACCGGTCGGGATAGTTGAAATTTTCCAGAGAAAATTCTGGCAATGTTTCCGGTGGCGGCAAATTATCCCTTGAAAACGTATCTGTATGCGCAGTTTGCCTAAACATATCTAAACCTCCAGATGGCTGGCTAAGGTTTGCTTTGCAATCACAAGGCGCTGGATATCCGAGGCGCCCTCATAGATCCTCAAAGCGCGAACTTCCCGATACAATCTTTCGACAACCTGGCCTGATTTTACACCGTCACCGCCATGCAGCTGCACCGCTTTGTCGATGACAGTTTGTGCGTGATCTGTGGCAAATAGTTTTGCCATTGCGGCTTCGCGGGTCACCCGCGGAGCGCCGCTGTCTTTTGTCCAAGCCGCGCGGTACACTAGCAATGCTGCGGCATCTATATCCAAAGCCATGTCGGCGATATGCCCCTGCACCATTTGCCGATCAAAAAGCGGCGTACCTTCAACCCTGCGCGTGGTGACCCGCTGAAGGGTTTCCGAAAGTGCGCGCCGCGCAAACCCCAAAGCAGCCGCGGCCACGGTAGAGCGGAAAATATCAAGCACAGACATCGCAATTTTAAAGCCCTGTCCCGGCGCGCCGATCAAGGACGATGCCGGGATGCGGCAATCGGAAAACCGCAGGGAGGCAAGAGGGTGCGGCGCCATTGTTTCAAGGCGCTCGGTTATATCAAAGCCGGGCACACCAGCAGGCACAATAAAGGCTGATAATCCTTTGGCACCCGCGGCTTCGCCAGTGCGGGCGAAGACGGTGTAAACATCGGCATTGCCCCCGTTCGATATCCAGGTTTTTTCGCCGTTCAACACGAAGTCAGCCCCGTCCCTTGTGGCGGTCATGGTTGAACTCGCCACATCAGAGCCTGAGTGTGGTTCAGTCAAAGCAAAGGCAGAAATAGCCCGACCTGCGCGGGTTTCGGGCAGCCATTCGCTGCGCTGCTGATCCGAGCCAAAAAGAGAAATAGCGCCGGTGCCTAGCCCCTGCATAGCAAAAGCAAAATCTGCAAGCCCGTCATGGCGCGCCAAAGTTTCGCGGATGAGGCACAAGCTGCGCACGTCCAGCCGAGGGTGGTCTTCGCCGCTCACCGCAGAATGGGCAAGAAAGCCTGCATCCCCCAGCATCGTAACAAGTTGCCGGCAGGCCCCATCGATATTTTGATGGTCAATCTGGGTTAGATTTTTGCCCGCCCAATCCTCTAAACTGTCAGCTAGAACTCTATGCTGATCTTCGAAAAATGGCCAATTGAGAAAGCTTTTATCCACCATCAGTCGCCCTCGAAAATCGGTTTTTCTTTGGCCATAAAAGCATGGTAGGCGCGGTGGAAATCTTGTCCTTGCATACAAATAGCTTGGGCTTGCGCTTCGGCTTCGATGGCTTGTTCAATCGACATTGACCATTCTTGTGCCAGCATGGTTTTGGTCATCATGTTGGCAAAATTCGGACCATCGGCAATGCGTTTTGCGATCTCTTGTGCAGTCGGCAAAAGCTCGTCTGCAGCGGCCAAGCGATTAAAGTAGCCCCAATTTAAACCTTCCTCTGCACTCATTGATCGGCCAAGATATAGCAATTCGGCAGCGCGCCCCTGACCGATGAGGCGCGGCAGGATTGAACAGGCCCCCATGTCGCATCCGGCCAGACCAACCCGGTTAAACAGAAACGCAGTTTTTGCCTCGGGTGTTGCGATCCGCAGATCGGATGCCATTGAAATAATTGCGCCAGCGCCAGCACAAATGCCATCAACCGCGGCGATAATCGGTTTGCCGCAATTGATCATTGCTTTGACCAGATCGCCGGTCATCCGTGTAAACGTCAAAAGTTCCTTCATCGACATTTTTGTAAGTGGTCCGATGATTTCATGCACGTCACCGCCTGAGCTGAAATTGCCGCCGTTTGGGGCAAAGACAACCGCATTGATGTCTTCATCATAGTGCAAATCGCGAAACCAGTCGCGCAATTCGGCATAGCTATCAAAGGTAAGCGGGTTTTTACGCTCTGGTCTGTCAAGTGAAATGGTAGCGATGCTGGCCTTAATATCGCAGTTGAAATGTTGTATTTTGCGGCGCATGTCGGATCACTCCTCTAGCGATTTTGTCAGGTGGTCTAGACGTAGGATCATGCCTTCGATGTCGTCTTTGTTCAGTTCTGCCAGGATTTCATTGATCCAGGCCTCATGCGTTTTGGCATTTTCGGCAAAAACCCTTTGGCCTTTTGGGGTCAAATGGATCAGATTGGCGCGCCGGTCTCCGGGGACAGACACACGCAGGGCTAAGCCTTCATTGGTTAACTTATCCACAATCCCTGTGATATTTCCGTTTGAAACCCGCAGCCGCTTTGAGATTTCGCTCATCTTTAGGCCTTCAGGCGCGCGCTCCAAAGCGGACATTACATCAAAGCGGGGCAGGGTGGATTTGAACTCAGCCCGCAGGCGGCGGCGAATTTCATCTTCGATTAAACTGCTGGCTTTCAGCAATTTTAACCACAAACGCAATCGCTCTTTGGCAATTGGATCTTCTGATTGATCTGCCTTTGGGTTGGTTTTCATATTTCGCCTCCAGACAAGGAAAGGGCTTGGCCCGTTACGGAACGTGCACCATCAGAACACAGCCAGACAGTCATTGCGGCCACTTCATCGGTTTGAATGAAACGCTTTTGCGGGTTTCCCGCGCGAAGGCTTTGGTAGGCAGCGTCCGCGCTCATTCCAGTTTTTGCAATGATGTTTTCAACAGAACGTTCTAACAATGGGGTTTCGGTAAATCCTGGGCAAATTGAATTGACTGTGATGTCCGTGGAGGCCAATTCCAATGCGACAGCACGGGTTAGGCCAACAACCCCGTGTTTTGCAGCGCAATAGGCGCTGACATAGGGATACCCCTTTAATCCGGCGGTTGAAGCAACCGCGATCAGGCGCCCCCATCCAGCGGTTTTCATATCTGCTAAGGCGGCCTGCCAAACATTGGCAACACCGATTAAATTGACGGCCAGCATATCTTGCAATTGATCCGTTGACATTTTTGCGAAGGGAACGCTTTTCGCAGCGCCAGCATTTGCCACCACAGCGCTGATCGGCCCGAGATTGGCGCGCGCCTTTTCAAAGGCGCTTGCCACAGCAGAGGCTTGGGAGACATCACAAAGCTGATACGGCAGGTTTTGCCTTTTAAGCGCGCTTTCACGGCGGCCAATAATGGTGACCTGTGCCCCGTTGGCGCTGAGCTCAGCAGCTATTGTTGCGCCAACGCCGCTTCCGCCGCCTGTGACTATGATATGCTTTCCTTCTAGTGTCATACTCTAATCATTTCTGCTTCGCGATCTGCCAAACGCCAAGCCTGATCTCGGCCGGGAAGATAGGGCATTGGCCATATTTCACCGCGTGAGCCTATTTTAGAGCCCTCGCGCAAAGTCCAGTATGGATCTGCAAGATGCGGCCGCCCCACAGCCACAAGATCGGCGCGCCCTGCCATCAAAATTGAATTGGCATGGTCCGCTTCGTAGATGTTGCCAACCGCCATTGTGGCAATGCCGGTTTCATTGCGAATGCGATCCGCGAACGGGGTTTGAAACATACGGCCGTAGATCGGTTGGGCATCCTTTGTTGTTTGCCCAGCAGAGACATCAATAATATCTACGCCCGCCTTAAAAAAAGCTTTTGCGATCTCAACGGCCTCATCTGGTGTTACCCCCGATGCCCCGATCCAGTCATTGGCTGAAATCCGCACCGACATAGGCTTTTCTTTGGGCCAAGCGCGCCGCATTGCATCAAACACACGCAGTGGAAAGCGCAAGCGGTTGTCCAAGCTGCCACCGTAATCGTCTTTGCGGGTGTTGGAGGCCGGAGAAATGAAAGAGGACAAAAGATATCCATGCGCCGCGTGCAATTCAATCATGTCAAAACCGGCGCGCTCGGCCATCAATGTGGCGGCAACAAACTGATCGCAAATTTCATCCATATCTGCGGTGGTGGCGACCCGCGGCGTTGCATTGCCCTGGGACCATGGGATCGCAGAGGCCGAGATTAAATCCCAATTGCCGGACGCTAGGGGTTCATCCATGCCTTGCCAGCCAATATTGGTTGACCCTTTGCGGCCGGAATGGCCGATTTGGCAGCATATTTTGGCTTCGGTCTCTTGGTGAACGAAGTCCGTGAGCCTGTTCCACGCTTTTTCGTGTTCTGGGTGGTATAATCCTGGGCAACCCGGGGTGATGCGACCAGTGTCCGACACACAGGTCATTTCGGTATAGACCAGCGCCGCGCCGCCTTTGGCACGCTCACCGTAGTGGATCAGGTGCCAGTCGGTCGGGCAGCCGTCAACCGCTTTATATTGAGCCATGGGTGAGACAACAATCCGGTTACTAAGGTGCATTTCGCGCAATTTATAAGGCGCAAACATTGGTGCGCGGACTGGTGCATCGGGGGCGACGCCGGCTTTCGTCTGAAACCATTTTTCGGCCGAGGTTAGCCAGTCTTTGTCTCGGAGCCGCAGGTTTTCATGGCTTATCCGTTGCGAGCGGGTCAGCAAGGAGTAATTAAATTGCACCGGATCGAGATCAAGATAGCGCTCGACCTGTTCAAACCATTCAAGCGAGTTTCGGGCGGCGGACTGCAGGCGCAGAACTTCAAGCCGGCGCTCTTGCTGATAGCGCTCAAAGGCCGCATCAAGGCTGTGTTCAGAGTGTAGATAATTTGCGAGCGAGATCGCGCTATCAAAAGCAAGCCGAGTGCCCGACCCAATGGAAAAATGCCCAGTGGCGGCTGCATCGCCCATCAGTACAACATTTTCATGATACCATTTTTCGCAAATAACTCTTGGAAAGTTCATCCAGACAGCTGATCCGCGCAAATGGGTGGCGTTTGACATTAAGTTATGGCCGTCAAGGTGGCTTGCGAAAATACTGCGGCATGTTTCCACAATATCTTCCTTGCTCATGCCTTCAAAACCCCAATTATCCCAAGTGTCTTGCTGACATTCTACGATAAAAGTGGCGGTGTTTTCATCGAATTGGTAAACATGCGCCCATATCCAGCCATATTGAGTTTTTTCAAAGATAAACGTGAAGGCATCATCAAATTTCTGATGTGTGCCCAACCAAATGAATTTACATTCACGGATATCAATATCCGGTTTGAACTGGGTTTCATATTCCGCGCGAACACGCGAGTTTATGCCATCGCAGGCAACCACCAAGTCATAATCTTCTTGATAGCTTTTGACGCTGTCAAATTCGGTCGAGAATCTCATTTCAACGCCCAGCTCAGCGGCGCGCTCTTGAAGCAGCATCAACATCTTTTTGCGGCCGATGCCTGCAAAACCGTGGCCGCCAGAAACTGTGCGAACACCGTCATGCACAACGGCGATGTCATCCCAGTAGGCAAAGTTTTTGCGGATTAATTCCGTACTTTTGGGGTCGTTAATTTCTAGATTATCAAGCGCATCATCTGAAAGGACGACCCCCCATCCAAAGGTGTCGTTGGGCTGGTTGCGTTCAATTATCACCACGTCATGCTCAGGATCTTTGAGCTTCATTAAGATGGCGAAAAATAACCCTGCGGGACCGCCACCCAAACATGCAACACGCATTCACCAACTCCTTTCAGAGACGACCATTCCGGTCTTTCCATTCGCATTGATTTTATATTAGGTTACTTCTTTTTTATTTCAAGCATAAAATATTTAACTATGAAGAATATAGTCCACGCTTTTATATGGGCGATTCACCGTTAACCAAATCTCGCCATGAACGGGCCAAAAACTCTGTGGCTAAAGTACTTCCCAAAGACCATTTTTTTCCAAGATGGATTTTAGCAAAACACAGTCGTCTGTCATGATACCATCCACGCCCAAATCAATCAGCCTTTGCATTTCATCAGCTTGATTTATGGTCCAAACATGAATTTTCAGCCCCTTTGACCTTGCATAAGCAAGGGTTTTGGGCGTGATCAATTTAACCCTGAAATAGGTCATGGGCAGTTGCGCACAGGTCGCCTGAATATTTCCGCGATGGTTCAAAAGATGCTTGAGGTAAAACTTAACCACTCCGCCGGTGCCCAAGGACCGTGCTGGTGGACTTTGTGACAAAGAAGATGTTACCGCTTCTATTCGGCGCTGGCTGAAACTGCCTATACAGATATTATCACAGAAATTCATCGACGTTGTGAGCGCTATGAACGGATCCGCCGCTGCCCAAGATTTGATATCAATATTAAAATAAGCGTCTGGAAATGCCTCAAAAAGCTCTGCCAACTTTGGGATGGGGTGCGTGCCGTTTATTCTAAGCTGATCAATATCTTGTGCGGCCAGTTCTTGGAATTTTCTAGGATCGCCGATGGTGCGTTGTAAAGTATCATCATGAAAGCAATAAAGAACGCCGTCGCTCGAAGTTTGCACATCTGTTTCCATTATTCGGTAGCCGAGGTCATGGGCGATTTGAAAGGCTGCATGGGTGTTTTCTGGTGCCAGTTGGTTGGCCCCGCGATGTGCAAAGGCAAGGAATTTACGATCCCGAATGAGCTGTGAAAAACTTGGTTTTTGATGGCCCAAAATATCCCCCTACGGCAGAACAAATTATCTAATCAAAAGTGTTAATCTTTTCTGCTGTTTAGGTAAACTAGAGTGCCTTACGGTTTTCTATCGCCCTAAACAACATTTTACGCGGATAAATTATTGCAGGCTTTTAATCAAAGCGTCCACGTCATCCTGAGAATTATAATGCGCAAGCGACACCCGTACACGGCCATTTCGGATACTGCAAATAATGCGGTTTTCCACCAGCGAGGCTTCGATTGCACGAACATCACAGTTCGGGTTTTGCAGCGTGATAATATGTGGCGAAAATCCGAGGCTTTCGGGGCTTTGAAAAGGCGTCCAATCAGAGCCGCTAAGCCCCAAAACCAAAGCAGATGCAAGCTTTTGCGAATGACCGTGTATGTTGTCCAAGCCTAATTTTAGCAATTGATCCATCGAAGATTTAAGTCCTATAGCCGTAATGTAGGATAGGGTGGACTGGGTGTATTTCGCCGCGGTTTTAGCCAGCATTAAACTCTTTGCATCCATATCAAACGGGTCTTCACCGCCAAACCAACCGATGAATGGAGGCTGCTTTTGCAACAGCTCATCAGACAGCACTGCAAAGCCAATACCGCCATGCCCACCGAGCCATTTATATCCACTGGCAACAATGATATCGGCGTGCCAGTCGCGCACAGAAAACGCCAGCGCACCAGCCGCTTGGGTGATGTCCACCGCCAGCTTTGCGCCAACGTCGGATGTGGCTGCGCGCAGCTTGGGAATATCAAGACAGGTACCGGTTGAAAATTGCACATAGCTGACACAAACGGCGGCGGTTTGCGCATCGATTTGATCGATGATGGCACTGGTAAGGTTTTGCCCCGCAACATCATCAACAAAGACCATTTGGCAGTCCATGGATTGGCAGGCGGCAATCCAGGGCCTCGTAATGGCGGGAAAGTCTGACGTAACCGTGACGATTTTCGACTTTGGCTTGGGAGTAAAAAGCGTGGGCACCTGAGCCAGTATTTCACTGGCGCTGGAGACGATAGCAAGGTTTTCGGGCGCACAGCCAATCAAGCGGGAAACATTGGCACGCAGTGGCTGCAAAAACGCGGCTTCTTCGGTGTCAGACATATATAAATTGCCGTGCCGCGCCGTTTCATCAAGAAACGCGTGCATGGCTGTAACCGCTGGTTCGCCAATTAATCCAAGCGAGGCTTGATTGAGGTAACTATGTGTCTTCAGGCAGGGATACTCCAACCTATCAGAAAGGGCCTTTTGCATTGCTGCATCTCGCGGTTTATGTCCAAAGGCAGTTTATTGAGTTTTCAACATTATGCAAATACCCTTCTGACAGTATGGGGTTATCTGTTTTGCCAAATGCTTTGCGTCATTTCGTATTTTTCGATCGTTTCACCTTCAATCACCACTGGCCCAAGGGGTTCAAAATTAAGGTTTTCAATGATCCGGATCGAAGCGCTGTTTGCCTTGAATGCAAGGGCTAAAATGCAATCAAGCTTTAGCATGTTTAAGCCATAATCCAATACGGCCTTAGCGGCTTCAAAGCCATAACCTTGCCCCCAATACTCGGGTGCATAGCGATAGCCAAAATCGAGGCCATAGCTGGTCGCGCGAAAACCGCACATGCCCATAAGCAGGCCGCTTTCGCGATGTCGAACCGCATAGCGCCCAAATCCATTTGTTCGGTAGCTTTCGATAATCTCATCAATATAAGCGTCCGCGTCTTTTGGATTTAGGGGTTGGTCGTCAATGTATTTCCGGACCTCTGCGCTTGCTTCGATAGTGCGCCAAACTTCTTTATCACTTGGTGAAAAAGCGTTGATAACTAGCCGTTCGGTTTCTAAATGCATTTTAATTGTTTTTTCAATTTTCACACCTGAAAGTTATTTCGGCTTTAAAGACTTATAAATTTGTAATTCATCCCACAGCGCTTCGTATTTTCGGCTGGTTTCGCTGAGCCGAAGTGCCAAGGCCCGGATAATACCCTTGATCGCCGGGTCTGTGGTTTGAAGTTTGCTTTCAATTGTACTGTTTTCGATATGCATTAAGGAACAATCTGTTTTTGCCCTTGCTGTGACACTGCGGTTTTCTGCCAGAATTTCACTAATTTCGCCAAAAATTTCACCTTCGTTCAAGGTCGCAAGTGGCACACCATTTTTGGTCAAGATTTCAATTGAGCCGCTGTGAATGATAAATACACTCTTTGGCTTATCTTGAGCCTTATAGATAATATCACCGGATTTATGCATGCTAATCATAAGTGTTCATCTTTCTGCGATCCTGACTTAACGTAGAAACATAGGCCGGTTTTACCACTTGTTGATTATAAACATTTAGGAGGAATTTGTCTAATATTTGAGTAAGATGATCGAATTACTAATCTTTATTATTCCAAGTGCTTCTTTGGGCTGGAGGTTCTAAATACTCGCACTTATCGTGCCTTTCGGTATTTTTGATTACATGGGAAATAATCCCCATAAAAAAAAGGCTGGGTTTAGCACCCAGCCAAGGTCAACCTTCAGGGAGAGATCATTTACCTTTAAATGATCATATTCATTAAACGCACGACGGATTTGATTGGATCAAAGTTAAAATAAATTAGAGGCCTTTTTTCGACTGACCTTAGTCAACACGGGTTCACTGACCTTAGTCAACACGGGTTCATAGATACGATGTCAGGTCTATATCGGGGCCGGAAAAAGAATGAAATGATTCACCATCTTCATAGGGTTCTACATATTCGCGCATTAATTCACTGGTCTTAATATCCCGGTTCATCACATCTATAAAGGCATCAACCGTTTCCCAAACGCAAAATAGTGCATATTCACCAGTGCCCAAATCTATCACACCGTAGTGGATACAATTTTCATAAGGGTACTCGTCTATATATTTGGCCAAAGCTTTAAACATGATGTCGGCTTGGCCTTCTTTCGGGCGAAACTGCATACAATTGATCATCGACATTTAATCACCTCCATAGTTACAAAAGTAATACAGGATGGAAGAAAAAAGTGAAGCCGCCCGAAAGATTTACATTTTCTGTTTTTGCAGGGCGTTAAGCCAAAAAGGTGATCGATTTAGCTGCGCTGTACGGGGCGTGCAGGATGTCCCTTTTAAGGATGCCCAATTGAGCAAGTTTTGCGCTGATCCAGTCCAAATTGAGCATCGAGAATTATAAGCCGGCAATTATTGAAACATGAAAATAGGATGTTAGGACACTTCGTAAATTTCCCATTCTTCGTTAAAGCCCTTTAGCTGAAAAGTCCCTGCTGAGCTAATGGCCAAATCAGCACCTGCAAGTACATCTATTGTATCTTTCGTTGCAAAAATTTGATTGGCCTTGGCCAAATCCATAACCCGCGCGCTTAAGTTTACAGTTTTCCCAATAACGTCGCTTTCGACCCATTCGACTTGGCCAAAATTCAAACCACAGCGGATTTCCAAACCGATGGAAGACAATTGGCTTCGCAATTCGATTGCACATTTTGAGGCTCTCACAGGGCCGTCAAAAACGCACAAAGACCCGTCACCCGTATTCTTGATTAATGTCCCATTGAACCGAGCAACCAGAGTGGACACGATTTGATCGTGCTGGATAATTTTTCCAGCCCACTCTCGGTCTCCCATCGCCAGCATTTTCTCAGTAGAACTTACGATATCGGTAAATAAAACAGTTGTTAGGCTTTTGCTTAACGGGTCGGTCGCTTGGGTGGTTTCGTCGAAGAAAGACACAATATCGCTTACGATTTGTGTGATATTGCCGAAATGCGGAAAATGTCCGCCACTGGGGTATTCAACATACTTTGAATTTTTGATCTTATCGGCAAAGTACCTACCGTTGGCTACGGGCACAGCGCGGTCGTCTCTTGCATGACAGATCAAACAGGGCACTTCGACGCTTGAAAGAGCACTTCTGACATCGACTTTGAAGTTTGTTTCCAAAACATTTTTTAGTGTCCTTGGACTACAGACCATCCGTTCCAGCTTTGACATTTCTTTTTGGGCGTGTGGCATCATTTGGGGACAGAACAGAAATCCGGATAGGCCCTTGCCCCAATTGGGGACAAAACCCTCAAGGATGGTATCTGCATCAGACATTAAATTGTAATCTTCGGAATTGATAAATTTCGGAATGCCCGCAAATACCGTGACCCCCATGACTTTTTTGGGGTGCGTGGCTGCGTAAACCAGTGAAATTGAACCACCTTCTGAATAGCCAAAAAGATAGAATTTTTCGACCCCTTCCGCCGCAGCGACTGCATCAATGTCATCCATGCGCTGCTCGACGCCGGGGGCGGTTGCATCGCGGTCGCTCAAGCCCTGACCGCGCTTGTCAAAAATGATCACTTTGAAATGTTTGCTGAGAAGCATCAGCCAATCCAAATAGTGTTGGCTTTCGGCAGATACATCTAAATGCGATACCATGCCCGGCACATAGATCAGTGTTTCCGGACCCGTTCCCCACACCTGATAGGCAATGGAAAATCCGTCTTTTTCAGTGAATTTAATCTCAGGTGGTAGCATGGCCAAATCTTCAACTCAAAAAGGGCATAAATCAAGAACGGATTTGAAAATACCCATTGTTTTATGCGGAATAGATAGATTAAAGGAAATTTTCTTTGCCCACATGGACCCTCAGTTTCGTGGAAAATTGACCGTTCGTGACTATAATTGGCGCAATGAAAGCGCGCAAACGGCAGCAGTAAAGCTTTGTCCTTTAAACTGTAACGTTGGCCAAAACCTCATCCCGCTTTATCGCCGACTTGGTTGCATCTAATGTAACCGATCCGCGTTTTAGGGTGTAAAAATGATCCGCCAGTTTATAGGCAAAATCAAAATACTGCTCGACCAAAACGATGGCCATATCGCCATTGGCTTTTAGGCGTTTTATAACCTCGCCGATTTGGGCAATGATGTTGGGCTGTATACCCTCTGTTGGTTCATCTAAAATCAATACTTTTGGCTGCGTGATCAACGCCCGTGCGATGGCCAGCTGTTGTTGTTGGCCGCCGGATAAATCCCCCCCCTTACGGTCTTTCATCTCATTTAAGATAGGGAACATTTCAGAGATGCTAGCAGGCACGAAATGCTGCTCAACCGGCAGGCATGAAAAACCAGTTGCTAGGTTTTCTTCCACGGTTAACATCGGGAAAATATCGCGCCCTTGCGGCACATAGGCTATTCCCCTTTTTGCTCTTTGGTAAGGTGCAGAGCGGGTGATGTTGTCGCCATTGAAAAATATGTTTCCCTCTGAAATCGGGTGTGCGCCTGTGATTGCCCGCATCAAGCTGGTTTTTCCAACACCATTGGTGCCCAAAACACAGGTTACCTCACCGATTTTAGCGGTCAGGTTGATATCAAACAGGATCTGCGACTTGCCGTAAAATAAATTGAGTTTTGATGTTTTGAGCATTTCACTATCTTCCTAAATAAACATCAATAACGTCTTGATTGGCGGTGACATGCTCAAGACGGCCTTCTGCCAGAACTGACCCCTCATGCAAGACGGTTACTTTGCAATCCAAGCGCTGCACAAAATCCATATCATGTTCGACCACCACAACGGCGCGGGTTTTCGCAGCCTGCACCAGTATATCGGTGGTCTTTTCGCGCTCAGACCGGGTCATTCCGGCGGCGGGTTCGTCAACCAGCAAAAGTTTGGGATCTTGCGCTAAAAGCATGCCGATCTCGAGCCATTGTTTTTGGCCATGGCTCAATTCACCTGCTGGCCGGTCCAAGTGGCTTTCCAAACCGATATCGCCGGCAAGTTTGGTCACTTGTTCCTCGGCATCTTGCGTGCGTTTAAATGCCAATACCTGAAAAACCCTGCGATCATTTTTAAGCGCGAGTAGCAGATTTTCAAAAACGGTTTGATCTTCAAAAACAGTTGGTCTTTGAAATTTCCTACCAATTCCGGCCTGAGCAATTTCGGCTTCGTCGAGAGCAAGAAGATCAATGCTCTTGCTGCCCCATTTTATCACGCCGCTATCTGGTTTGGTTTTGCCGGTTACAATGTCCATAAACGTGGTTTTGCCGGCGCCGTTTGGGCCAATGATGGCCCGCAACTCAGCCTCGGCGATTTGAAAAGACAGATTGTTTATTGCCTTGAACCCTTCAAAGGCGACTGAAATCCCTGATACTTCCAGTAAAGAGCTCATTTGCTCTCGCCTTTCGCAGAAAAGCGGTCAATGAGGCCGCCCAGACCTTTGGGGGCAAAAAGCGTTACCAGTACAAAGCCAAGACCCAAGAGCACTTGCCACCAATCGACCCATTTTATTGAAAAATTCCCAAAATTGATGTCGGGGGCTTGGCCTCCCGTAAACCAAGTGGACAGCAAACTGACCAAAGCAGCACCAATCACCGCACCGTACAGTCGGCCGCGCCCGCCAATGGCAACCCAAACAGCTAGGTAAATCGACGCAATCGGCGCCATTTCTGCCGGATTAACAATTCCTGCTTGTGGGTAATATAGCGCGCCTGCTATTCCCGCCACGCAGGCCGTCATGGTAAAGACTGCAAGTTTATAGTGCTCGACCTTATAGCCAAGAAAACGAACCCGCGCCTCGTTGTCACGAATGGCTCTTATAACAGATCCAAACTTGCCTGCCACAAGAGCGCTGGCACCCAGATATCCGAGCCCCAGAGCAAGCGCAGAGGCCCAGAAAAGCCACAACGAAACTTGATCTTGGGGGGTCTTCACATGGGGCAGGTTTTGCAGGCCAGACAAGCCATTATTGCCCCGAAGTCCACTTTCATTTTGAAACAGATAGAGCGATAGCGCCAGGGTAAAAGCCTGGGTTAGAATTGATAAGTAAACCCCCGTGACCCGCGATCTAAAGGCCAGCCACCCAAAGGCAAACGCCATGACCCCCGGCACCAAGGCCACCAAAGCCAATTGGGCCACCAAACTGTCAGCAAAGGCCCAAATAATGGGAAATTCACTGCTGCCAACCACCCCAAAAATCTGGGTGCCTATGCCGTCTATTACTTCTTGGTTTGTGGGGGGAATTACGCCTTGGGCCAACGAGTTTTCGACAATACTTCGGGTGCGCTCATACATCAGCCACATGCCGATCATATATCCGCCCAAGCCAAAGAATGCGAAGTGGCCCAACGACAGGATACCGCAGTAGCCCCAAACCAAATCCATTGCGATGGCAATAAGGCAAAGGCAAAGCGTTTTGCCCAGTGTTTTAACAAAGGATGTTGATACCAAGCCGCCCCCCATGCCTTCGGAAAACACCGTAACCAGCAGCGTAAAAAGGGCCAAAACCAACACGAATATAAGCGTATTTATGGAATATCTGGAGCGTGTATTTTCCATGCCTCAATCTCCTGCTGCGCGGCCTTTTAGGGCAATAATGCCCCGTGGCCTGAATTGGATAAATATGATGATGAATAAAATCATATAGGTCTGGGCAGCTAGGGTATTGGACGGGTTGTACCATTCGATCCCCTTTTGCAAAAAACCCACCAGTGTGGCGCCGGCAAGGGTGCCCCAGATATTGCCCACGCCGCCGACCACAACGGTCATAAAGCTTTGCACGATGTAGTCATTGCCCATTTCTGAGGTGACTTTGGCATAAAGCCCAATGGCAACGCCTGCAATTCCGGCAATGCCCGATCCAAGGCCAAAGGTCAGCATATTGACCCGATCTGGATTGATCCCCATGGCCGATGCCATCCGGGGATTTTGTGTCACCGCGCGCGTCTCAAGCCCAAGTCGGGTCCGCTTCATGATAAACACAAACACCCCAAGAAAGATGAGTGCGAGCACGAAAATCGCAATTCTGATATAGCTGATCGCCACCACATCATTGATGACCCACGCGCTGCCAAGCCAATCGGGTGAGGTGAGAGGCCGCGCTTGGGTGCCAAAAATGTTCTTTGCAATTTGCTGTAACGCAATGGAAATTCCAAAGGTCGCCAGCAATGTTTCGAGCGGGCGATCATAGAGCCAACGCACGACCAAACGCTCCATTGCAACGCCTGCGGAAAAAGTAACGCCAAATGCGATCGGCACGGCAAGCAGTATTGAAAGAGTGTGATCCGGAACAAACTGCTGAACCACAAATCCGGTATAAGCGCCCATCATGATAAACTCACCATGGGCCATATTGATCACGCCCATTACCCCGAAGGTAATGGCCAAGCCAATCGCCGCCAAAAAATAAATCGACGCAAGCGAGATGGCATCAAGTCCGATGTCCAGAAACTGAGATATTGCAACCCGATATGAAATTTGATTGAGCGCGGCATTGGCCGCATCTGTCAGCTTTTGTGAAGGTTCGGTGTATTCGTCGTAAAAGACGTAACTGTTGGTGATTTCATCAATTTCAGAAGCGGATAGTTTTGGGGCGGCCAACCCCTGGCTTGTCAATTTTGCATAGGCGCTGATACGTGTTTCGGGATCGCTAAGCTGACTGATTGGCACCCCTGCAACACGGCCTTCTGCAATGTTTGCGACCAGGGCTTCTTTGATATCCGCATCTGTTAGATCGGGCTCAGCGATCCCTTGTGTGATCAAGATTTGATAGGCGTCTTCAGTTGAGAACCCGCGCTCGGATGGCACCAAAACCGCTGCGATATTAGCGCCCGGGGGTAGGGTCTTTGCAAACTTGCGCTTGGTTTTCAACACACGGTTCAACTGTGCCCGCACCTCAACCTGCAAAGAACGGCTTACGGTTTCGATAGCCCTTAGACGTGCGTCTAAATCGGTGCTGTATTTGATTGTCATCAACGATAGCAGATTGCGTTTTTCGTCTTGCAGATCTGGATCGGGTTCTATGGCCAAAGACGCCTCAAGCAGTGTCAGGAAAGCAGCGTCTTCATTCCGCCGAATGGAGTTAAGCGCTGCTTTTCGGACTTCAATATCAGGCGCATTCAGTTGAAAGGACACCAGAGCCCCGGAAATAAGATTGCGCACACCGCTGTTGGGTTTGATTTGCTTAAAGCCTTTTTTTTCAAACGGCCCGATGTCTTCGGCCCTGTCCAAATCAAGCATACGGCCTGCTTTTACGGCTATGAATTCTTTGGTTTCTTTGTTTTGCCAAATGGCCTTTTCGCGCCAGTTTGTGAGCATAAATTCAACGCTGGGCAATCCACTTTCAACAAGGCTATCAATGGCCGGGCTGATGGTTTTACGAGAGCTTTTTGCAATGATACTTTCATGTGTTTTCAAAATATCATACAACGTCTGGGCGGATAGGTTTGCACCAAAGCAGCCGAGCCAAGCCGCAATGAAAAAACCGAAATAAAACTTCATGGAAATCCGCCTTAATTTGGATGGAGGGCAAGGCTGCCCTCCAAGTTTTCGCGTGAAAGCGATTTAGTAGTTTGATTTGATCTGGACGCAGGTTTCAGTTTGCTTGTTGTACATACCGCACCCTAGGTCTTTCCAATCGGACACCAGAACAGCAGATTCAGGAAGGTAATCTGTCCAAGCATCGCCTGGCACTTCTGCTGTTTGACTAATGATGTCGAACTGACCGTCGGCTTGAATTTCGCCAATCAAAACTGGTTTTGACAAGTGGTGGTTGGGCAACATCACCGCTGTGCCGCCTGTCAGGTTTGGAAAGGTTTGGCCGTACATTTTGGCCCGCACTGCATCAACATCCGCACTGCCGGCTTCTTCGACGGCATTCACCCACATGTTAAAGCCAATATAGTGGGCTTCCATTGGATCGTTGGTGACGCGTTCGGCGCCCATCAACTCTTTCCAAGAGGCAACCCATTCTTCGTTGGCTGGAACATCGGCGGACTGGAAATAGTTCCAAGCTGCAAGGTGGCCAACAAGGTTGCTTGTGTCCAAACCGGACAGCTCTTCTTCGCCAACGGAAAAGGCAACCACTGGGATGTCATCTGCCGAAATGCCTGCTGCGGCAAGTTCCTTATAGAACCCGATGTTGGCATCGCCGTTAATGGTAGAGATAACACCGACTTTTTTACCATCTGCGCCAAGCGCGACAACATCAGCCACAATCTTTGACCAATCTGAATGACCGAAGGGCGTATAGTTCACAAAAATATCCGATTCTGGGATGTCCTTTGAAATAAGGTAACTTTCCAAAATGTTATTTGTGGTGCGTGGATACACATAGTCGGTGCCCAAAAGCGCGAACTTCTCGACGCCCAGCTCGTCTAGGAAGTAATCGGTGGCAGGGATCGCTTGCTGATTTGGCGCCGCACCAGTGTAGAACACATTTTTCGAACTTTCTTCGCCCTCGTATTGTACCGGATAGAAGAGAAGCCCATTAAGCTCTTCGATCACCGGAAGCACTGACTTTCTTGAAACGCTGGTCCAGTTCCCAAACATCACATCCACATCATTCACTGTGAGCAATTCACGCGCTTTTTCCGCAAACAGCGGCCAGTTTGATGCAGGATCTACAACAACCGCTTCAAGCTGTTTGCCCAGAACACCGCCTTTGGCATTCTGTGCATCAATCAGCATGAGCATCGTGTCTTTCAAAGTTGTCTCAGAGATCGCCATTGTCCCTGAGAGCGAGTGGAGCACGCCGACTTTAATAGTATCAGCGGCAAAGGCTGTCGGCACAGATGCGCCGAGTGCGATAACCCCGGCAAGGGTCGTGTTCAATAGTTTCATTTATATCTCCTCGCAGGCGGTTGCATATTGCGGCTTGAGATTTCAGAGGCCTTCAATTAACATCTCGCCTGCAACACATGTTGCATTTCGTGTGGCGATCGGTACGAGCTGCAATTCGGTCGGTCGTCACACTACTGCCAGCTTCATTTGCGTCATCAGCTGACAAGCGGAGAGGGAATAAGCGCAGAACAAAGCTCAAGGTTTAGGCACCATAAAAATATAAGCTTGGTGGTTTTTGATTAAAAAATAGACATTTATGCGACTTACGATGAACAAATAGGCTGCTTTATGGTATTTTGCGCGCAATGGATGCAAAAACTATTTTGCTTTTCGCGTTTGCTTCTTAACGTGATCCGCAATGAGGCAATTTATCTTTACCAGAGAGTACTGAGTGAATGCGGGATTTGGCAGACATGGGCTTAGAGCACCAACCAAGAGCGCTGGGCCAGATTAGCATCACCACCTCTGTTAAGCGAAAATCCAGTGGGTTAGATGATCTTTACCAAAAGGGATGCCTAAAGGCGCTGTTTCCAGACCGAAATGATCATGTCGAAGCGGTTTTGATCAATACCTCTGGCGGGATCACAGGGGGGGACCGTTTAGACGTTAAAGCGCATGCGAAACGCAACGCGCACATGGTTATAAGCACTCAGGCCTGCGAACGGGTCTATCGCGCCCAAGCCAATAGCATTGGAAAAGTGAACACAGGGCTGACTGTTTCGGACGGGGCGATGCTGGCTTGGTTGCCGCAAGAGACAATATTTTTCGATGGCGGCCAACTCGAGCGCCGCCTGACCTTGAACTTGGAAAAATCTGCACAGGCATTGGTGATTGAGTCGGTGCTTTTTGGCCGTCTTGCCATGGGGGAAACCCAGATAAATGGGCATTTTCGTGATCGGATTGATGTCAGCATTGATGGGGATTTGGTCTACCGCGACACAACGCTTCTTGCGGGTGATATCACCTCCAAACTGGCCCGTCCGGCAGTTGCAAGTGGCATGCGGGCGATGGCCACCTTGCTCTACCGGGCGCCAGAGGCCGCCGGATATCACGCGCAGCTTGCGGCCCATTTAAACCCGACGTCGGGCTCTACCCTGCTTGCAAAAGATTTTCTCGCCCTTCGGTTTCTGGCCTCAGACGGTCAGGAATTGCGCAAGATGATGCTTCCGATCCTTGACCTTTTTACCCGAAACACCCTGCCAAAGTGTTGGAGACTATAGATGCAATTAACCCCAAGAGAAAAAGATAAATTGCTCATTGCAATGGCGGCCGAAGTGGCCCGCAAACGGCGCGAACGCGGCGTGAAATTGAACCACCCCGAAGCCATCGCACTCATTTGTGATGCGGTCGTTGAGGGCGCGCGCGATGGGCGCAGCGTCGCCGATATGATGCAATATGGCGCAACAGTGGTCAGCTATGAAGACTGTATGGAAGGGGTGCCGGAAATGATCCCCGAGGTACAGGTCGAAGCAACCTTTCCCGATGGCACCAAACTGGTGACCGTTCACAATCCCATTCGCTAGGAGTTTGAAATGAAAAAAGCCCTATTAGGCGTTATTCTTGCCGCCGCTTCCCCCAGCTTTGCGCATCCTCAGTTTGCAGACCATGCCCATAGTGGATCAGATATGTCTTGGATGATCTTTGTCGCAGCAGCGGTTATTACCGCGGGTCTGTTTATATGGCGTCGAAAGGGATCGCTATGAAACCCGGCGAGGTTATTTGTGCACCGGGCGATATCGTTATGAACGATGGACGGCCTGAGATTGAATTAAGCGTTTCCAACACTGGCGACCGTCCGGTGCAAGTGGGCAGTCACTATCATTTTTTCGAAACCAATCCGGCACTCGATTTTGATCGCCAGGCCGCTTATGGGCATCGCCTCAATATTGCAGCAGGAACGGCAGTGCGCTTTGAGCCGGGTCAAACGCGCAGTGTGACATTGATCGAAATTGCTGGCGAGCGGCGCATATACGGTTTCAACGCACAGGTTATGGGAGGGCTTTAGAAAATGGCTATCAAAATAAGCCGCTCTGATTATGCAAGCATGTTCGGCCCAACCACGGGCGACAAACTGCGCTTGGCAGATACCGAGATATATGTCGAAGTGGAAAAAGACCTGACAACATATGGTGAAGAGGTCAAATTCGGCGGCGGTAAAGTTATACGCGACGGGATGGGTCAATCCCAAGTTACACGCGCAGAGGGGGCGGCCGATACTGTCATCACCAATGCGCTGATCTTGGACTACACAGGCATTTACAAGGCGGATGTGGCCTTGCGTGATGGGCGCATCGCAGCAATTGGCAAGGCCGGCAATCCAGACACCCAGCTGGGTGTCGATATCATCATTGGGCCGGGTACAGAAATTATCGCAGGTGAGGGGAAAATCCTAACTGCAGGCGGATTTGACAGCCATATCCATTTCATTTGCCCGCAGCAAATAGACGATGCTCTGCATTCCGGTGTCACCACGATGCTGGGCGGCGGCACCGGTCCGGCGCATGGGACTTTGGCAACCACCTGCACGCCGGGGCCTTGGCATATTGCGCGCATGCTGCAAGCCGCCGACAGCCTGCCAATGAACTTGGCATTTGCAGGCAAGGGCAACGCCTCTTTGCCGGCGGCGCTTGAAGAGCAGGTTAGTGCGGGCGCCTGTGCGCTAAAGCTGCATGAGGATTGGGGGACAACCCCTGCCGCGATTGACAGCTGCCTTGGCGTTGCTGATGCCATGGATGTTCAAGTGATGATCCATACAGATACGCTGAACGAGTCCGGGTTTGTTGAACATACCTTGGCGGCGATGAAAGGCCGGACAATCCACGCCTTTCATACCGAAGGGGCAGGGGGCGGCCACGCGCCGGACATTATCCGAATTTGCGGCGAAGATCATGTGCTGCCATCTTCGACCAACCCGACGCGTCCGTTTACGGTTAATACCATCGAAGAACATCTTGATATGTTGATGGTGTGCCATCATTTGGACAAATCCATCCCCGAGGATATTGCCTTTGCCGAAAGCCGCATTCGCCGTGAAACAATTGCAGCCGAAGACATCCTGCATGATATGGGCGCCTTTAGCATCATCGCATCAGACAGTCAGGCCATGGGACGGGTGGGTGAAGTGATCACCCGCACATGGCAGACGGCCGATAAAATGAAGCGCCAGCGTGGCGCGTTGGCTGAAGAAAGCGGCGACAACGACAACATGCGCGCGCGCCGGTATGTGGCCAAATACACCATTAATCCGGCCATTGCGCATGGTATTTCCCATGAAATCGGGTCTATCGAGGTGGGCAAGCGGGCCGATCTTGTGCTTTGGGCCCCGGCATTTTTCGGCGTCAAACCAGAGATGGTTGTGATGGGTGGCAGTATCGTCTGTGCCCAGATGGGCGATCCAAATGCGTCCATTCCAACCCCGCAGCCAGTCTATACCCGCCCAATGTTCGGCGCATTTGGGCGCGCATTGGAAAACAGTTCAGTTTCGTTTGTCTCTGATGCCGCCCAAAGCGCTAATGTGCGGCAAACCTATGGTCTGGCCAAGCAAACTGTTGCGGTTCAAAATACCCGAGGGATCGGCAAGTCAGACCTAAAGCTGAACACTGCCACACCGCAAATCGAGGTCCATCCGGAAACCTATGAAGTGCGCGCTGATGGCGAATTGCTCACCTGCGCGCCGGCAGAAACCGTGCCGATGGCGCAGCGCTATTTTCTATATTAGGAGCTTTCATGCACCCGACAGCACAAACACTCCGCGATGTGCCCGCATCTGATTCGCCTGATTTTATCTGTGCGCTCAGCTATGAAGAACGGTTTTTGCGCCGCCGCAAGCTGGTCACAGACTGCGGCACTGACTTCGTTGTTGATCTGCCAAAAACCACCGATCTGAAGCAGGGCGATCAACTTGTTCTCTTGGATGGCCGTGTTGTTGAAATTCGCGCACGCGAAGAGAAGCTAACAGCAATTTGGGGGGACAGCCTTGTATCACTGGCCTGGCATATTGGAAATCGGCATACCCCCTGCCAGATCGAAAAAGACCGTCTGCTGATTTGCCACGACCATGTAATAGAGGATATGATCCGCCGCCTTGGTGGGCAGATCGAGCATGTGAACGAGCCATTTACCCCAGAGGGCGGTGCCTATGGGATGGGGCGAACCCATAGCCATGATCATGGTCACTCCCATCATCACCACAGCCATGACTGACAGCATTATGAGCACAAAACAACCTCTGCTAACCGCGCTTCAATGGCTGTCACCGGCCTTTCCCATTGGCAGTTTTGCCTATTCGCATGGGTTGGAATGGGCGATCGAGGCCGGCCACGTTAAAGACGAGCCGACTTTGCAAAGCTGGCTTCAGGATTTAATCGCTTTGGGATCTGGGCGCAGCGATGCGATTTTAGTGTCTTTGGCACACTGCGCTGAAGATCGCGCCACATTGAAGAGCTTGAACGATTTGGCGCTTGCCCTTGCGCCCTCATCTGAGCGCCGCGCCGAGACAGTTCTGCAAGGCCAAGCCTTTTGCCAAACCCTAAAGGATGTTTGGGACTATGACATATCCGGCCTCTGCTATCCGGTTGCGGTGGGATACGGAGCCTTTTGCGCAGGGCTTGATCGGGCGGATATAACAGCCGCCTACTTGCATGCTTTTGTCGCCAATTTAATTTCGGCGGCCGTTCGGTTGGTGCCGCTTGGTCAAACCCAAGGCCAGCGTGCATTGCTTGGCCTGATGCCGGATATTTTAGAGGTTGGCACAGATGCGCTATCCGCCAGTGAAGAGGATCTGACCAGCGCTTGTTTCTTATCAGATATTGCCTCCATGCGGCACGAAACACTTAACACACGGATCTTTAAAACATGACCCAAATGAACGGACCTTTGCGCATCGGAATTGGCGGTCCGGTTGGCGCCGGAAAAACGTCACTGACAGCAGCCCTAGCACGCAGTTTGTCAAAGCGGTTTTCGATCGGTGTCATCACCAATGATATTTACACCCAAGAGGATGCCGAGGCGCTAATGCGGATGCAAATTCTGCCTCAAGACCGTGTGATCGGGGTGGAAACCGGCGGCTGCCCACATACGGCCATTCGTGAGGATGCCTCGATTAATTTGGCAGCGGTGGCGGAAATGGAAAGCCGTCATCCGGGGATAGAAATCGTCTTAATCGAAAGTGGCGGAGATAACCTGTCAGCCACCTTTAGTCCGGAATTGGCGGATTTGACGGTTTATGTCATTGATGTAGCCGCTGGCGAAGAAATACCGCGCAAAGGTGGGCCCGCGTTGACCAAATCGGACATTCTGGTGATCAATAAAACCGATCTTGCCCCCTATGTTGGCGCCGATTTGAATGTTATGCAGCGCGATGCCTTGCAGCAAAGGCAACACAGGCCGTTTTTCTTTGCCCAAGTGAAACATGAAAAGGGTACGGCAGAGATTGAAACCTGCATTTTAGAGATCGCAGGATTGCACTAGCTGCCATACTCGGACATCAAACCTGGGCGCACGCCAAGCCCCATTGAGGCATCAATCACAGCGCCATGAAGCACACGTGCCGCCGGACCTGCCAGAAAATGGACAATGCCAGCAATTTCTTCTGGCTCGATCAACCGGCCCTTGGGCAAGCGTTGCAGAAAGTCCTTTTGTTCATCTGCGCTCATTTTTGACAAGGTGCTGGCTTGAAACATTGGCGTGTTCGTAGCCCCCGGGCAAATGGCAAAAATATCCACATTCAAATGCACCGCTTCGGCGGCCAACTGGCGGGTCAGAAATGCAACCGCAGATTTGCTCATCCCGTCCGAAAGCCGAAACCCCGGGAAGGCTGCGATGCCGCCGCCCACCGAGCTTATATTGATCAGCTTCTTATCTGGGGTATCTGGAAGCGTTAAAAACTTCTGGCTTATTTTCAGAGTGCCATCCGCGTTTATTTCCAACATGCGGCTGTCTTGTGTTTCTGCGTCGTTGGCCCATTTCGCAACCGTCGCAGAGCCAACGGCGGCATTGTTGACCAGTATATCTATGCGGCCATGTGACGTCACAACTGCATCGACGCATCGGTGAATTGACGCTGATTTGGATAAATCCAAAGGCTGGACAGTTACCCCCTTCAACCTGTTGAAAGTGGCAAGTTCTGTTGCCGGATCATCGACCCCTTCTACGCATGTTGCAACAACGGTGGCGCCGTAGGCTGTTAGCCGTTCAACGCAGGACCGACCAATACCGCTTGTACCGCCCGTTACAAGCGCGATACGCCCGGTTAAATTTAAAGGGGTAAGCAGATCGGGCAAAGAAACCATAGCATCCATCAATCGTTTATTAATGCAGAACTAAAAAGCTGTTCGGGCTTTGCCAAATACTGCCCAAGATTTGCAGGCGATGAAAGACCTAAATGGAAAAGTATTTTCCCAAACAAAATAAACTAGGAAAAATTTTGGACTGGTTTGCAGTTCTGTCCGGGCCTAACTCCAGTCAAGTTTTTTCGAATGAAAGAGCTGCCTTTGCGCTAGATTTTTGCGCTGTCTCTATCTCATCGCTGTGGTGAACCGATTGGCTGCAATTTGCTCGCTGAACACCTGACCAGGAAAGCGTTCAAAGAACCCGTTGTGCCCGCCATAGCTTGTGAAAACCCTTTCAAATTGCGGCCCTTCGTCAAGGGCACGCGCCGAATTGACAGAAACGATTGGATCGTCTTTGGCTGTGAGCAACGTCACAGGCACGTTGGCTTTGGCAAAATCGCCCTTTTGAATCTTATAGGCGGAAAAATACATTTCTGCTGATGAAAATTCGCTCCACCGAAGGACGGAAAGTTTCGTCAGATCGTGAAGTGTTTTTTGTTCCAGCAAGTCGTTTGCAGACATGTACTCTGGAAATTGAGCCTGCTTTTGGCGATATAGCCTATCGAATTTGCGCAAGAAATATCTTCGGATTAATGGTGACTCATCGATTAGGGTACATGTTTCCTCGGGTTCGATAACCGGGCTCACCGCGACCACATGACAGACTTGCGGGATGGGCGCTTTGGGCAGGTCTCGCGCGATTCTCAGGGCGCAGTTGCCGCCCATCGAAAACCCTATCAGCCCAACAGGCAGAGAAGGATCGAGATTACAAATCTGCTCAACGGACCCACACAGGAAAGTATCCCGTGTGATTGGTATCATCTCTTTGTTTAAAAGCGCGGCATCGCCATGGTCAGGTAAAGTTACCCGTGCGGTAGAGAACCCTTTGTCGAAAAAGTTTTTTGCTGCTGACAAAACATAGGTCGACTGCGGCCGGCCCATCCACCCATGAAACAAGACAATTATACCTTTTGCCTGAGGGTGCTTGTTGACATAACAGCTTGTTTTAAGCCCATCGCCAATATCAAAAATATGCTTTTCAGATTTCGCATCAAAGCCGCGACTAACGAAATTACGAAGTTTGCTGCTGGCGAGTGCTGTTTGAATATTCGCAGAGCGTAACCAAATTGGAGGTAAAAAATCGATTGGATCGTTCATGCTTTTACCCAAATTTACAAAGGCTTTCGACTGCACATTTATGCCCTTTGCAGTCAAAGCGAGCTTTGCCTTTGAAGTTTAAATTCTTTCGCAACTAAACCACCTTTCAGTTGGTACTGCTGAACGCTCAGAAATCCAATAGATAAACATCTTTGATCTGTATCTCAATGACATTGGATTTCCAATCCTAGCTGCCAATGTATTTTTACGTCATTTTATGCTGTGGAAAAAAGCAAAGCTATCTGGACCAGTATTTAGCTTTTGCGTCCGATAAAGAACGAAATCTCTTGAGCCCAGAAAAAGGGGCGATCGTTGGTTAAATATATTTTCCGCTCCCTTACTGGTGTAACAAAGCTTAGTCTTCTGAACCTTTGTGTTTTTCATAAGAAGCACCAAGTTCATTGCGCAGGAAATCGCCAAAGTTCACAGCTTTAAACTTTGGTGCGCCAGTTCCTCTTAAAGGTGCCACATCAAGACTAACGTGTGGGTCATAAAAAAACGGACAGGAATACCGTTCGCGGCCTGAGCGATTAATGACCCGATGAGGCGTCGAGCGCAAAAGCCCGTTGGTCATCCGGTGAAGCATGTCACCGACATTGACCACAAAGCTGTTTTTCATTTTTGGCACGTCCAACCAGTGCCCCTCAGGTGATTGGACCTGTAGTCCACCTATATCATCTTGGACCAGAATTGTGAGACATCCGAAATCTGTGTGCGGCGCAGAGCCATATAGGTCTGTGGGGCTGCCCTGAGGCAAAGGTGGATAATGCAACAAACGCAACCATGTTGTTGGTTCGTCGAATTTTTCCATCACTGATAGATTTTTCACGCCTGCAGACAAAAGCGCCACGCGCATTAGTTTTCTGGCAAGACGCTCAAGTTCTGCATTGAATGCCTCTAGAACGGGGCGAAACCCGTCGAGGGCTGGCCACTGGTTTGGACCAGAAAGATAAACGTCAGCCCGTTCTTCTCGGTCTTCGCGCATCATCATAAAGCTTGCGGATTGATTGGGTTTTTTGACCTCTGCCAGTTTAGAATTTACATCGGTAGAAGTATCGATTGCGATATAGCCGCGATGTTTATGATCCAGTGCAATTTTCATCTTTTCTTTTAAAGGCATGGCATGAAAGTTGCGCGATGCCTCAAAAACGCTGTCTACCAGAGCAGGATCAATGCCGTGGTTCACAATATAACCAAACCCCAAACTGTGATAGGCATCATAGAATGAGGAATAGAGCGCCGGGGAAGGGCTTTGCTCGGCAAGAGAACTAACATCGATAACAGGAATTGAGATCGTTTTTTTTGTCATCATATTTCTCGCTGATTAAACTCTGCGGTAAGCCTGAGTATACGCGTTATCTATTTAATGAATAGCTGGTTTAATTTAGACCAATAATAATTTACCGCATATCGAACCCTGTTGTGTTTGTTTCAAAAACCGTTTGCAAGTAATTCAAAACCAACCTGCTGCTCAAAATATCATAATCTTGGCTTTCGTTTAGTTTTCCGTATATTTGGGCGATTGCAATTTAAAGTTAGGACATTTGCGCATGGTTGATCCCGCTTCAAAGCCCCGACGCCGTAATGGGCGAGGGCGCGCCGGCCGCATCGCTGCCCAGCAAGCCACGACCGGAAATGAAGCGGTGCGCGGCGGGCTTAGCGGTGGTCGCTACCGTCCTCTTTCAGAGCTTGATATGGAAAATATAAATCAGGCCGCATTGACTGTTTTGGAAAACACCGGCTTGGCTGATCATTCTCAGGAACTTCTAGATCTTGTCTTACCAAAGGGTGCGTTTTTAAATGCGCATAATCGGCTGTGTTTTCCGCGGGCTTTGATGGATGATATACTTGCGGGTGCGGCCAAGGAATTTTATGTCCATGCGCGGGGTGAACGGGCAGGCAAAGACGATATGCATTGCACTGCCGAAAGCGTCTATTTTGCCAATTCAGGCACAGCGGTCACAACATTTGATGCCAAAAACAAGTCCTACCGCCCGTCAGACCTGCGCGATATTTATGACTTCACCCGGCTGGTTGACCGGTTGGAAAATATCCACATGCTGGGCGATACAGTTTTGGCCACCGATGTCGTAGATGATTTTGCGCACGACATGAACACGGTCTATGCGATCCTTGCAGGCAGTCAGAAACCAGCCTGCATAACCTTTCGTGATCGCAGCCACATTGCGCCTGCCATTCGGATGTTTGACCATGCATCGGGTGGTGAGGGCAGCTTTATGAAAAAGCCTTCGGTAATCTTTGGAGGATGCCCCATTGTCTCGCCGCTTCGGATTGGACGCGAGAATATGGAAATCATGATTGATACCGCCAAACTAGGTCTAACCGTTGATTTGGCAGTACCGCCACAAGCCGGCGCTACCGCGCCTGCCACTTTGGCCGGCACATTGGTCCAAACCGTTGCGGAAACCTTGGCCTGTGTGGCCATTGTCAACCTAATCTCGCCGGGCTGCCCCATATGTTTTGCCGCTTGGCCCTTTATCACTGACCTGCGCAGCGGTTCTTTTACCGGCGGCGGCGGTGAACAGGCGCTTATTGGAGCGGCCGCAATTCAAATGGGCAATTACTATGGTCTTCCGACATCTGTAGGTGCTGGCATGACGGACGCAAAAATTCCCGATGCCCAATACGGGCTGGAAAAGGCTCTTACCTTTACGCTTGCTGCCCACGCCGGAGCAAACCGGCTCTGTGAATTTGGAGGCATGATCGGCAGTCTGATGGGCTGTAGTTTTGAAAGCATGGTGATTGACAATGAAGCCGGTGGAATGATTTTACGGTCCTTGCGTGGCATTGAAGTCAGTGATGAAACCATGGCCATTGATGTAATTCACCAATGCGCTATTGACCCGGGCCATTTTTTGGGCAATCCGCACACTTTGAATTACATGACCACTGAATTTGTCTATCCCCAGCTTTTGGACCGAGAGCGGTCCGATACTTGGGAAAAAGAGGGTAAGATCGACCTTTTAGAGCGCGCAAGCCAAAGCGCGGATGCAATCCTGAACTCTCATTTCCCGAATTATTTTGGCGCAGTTGATGCCAAGGTGCGCCAAGAGTTTCCAATTGCGCTATCAGCCGATGAAATGAAGGGCCCCCGCGGTTAAAAATGTCTGTCCTGCAAGGTATGAAATAGGCATCACGTGGACGGTTTTTAAAAACTGGGACAAAGAAGTTTTCAGAGCAGCATACCATCCAAAGTATATGTTCATCCAAGATTTTGAGGTGGTTATACCCGATGACCATGTTGAAACAATCGACGCACTTAAGCGCAATGGGTATGGCGTCGAAAAAGATGACTTGTAGTGGTGTGGTTTTGGTAAACTGAGTGCCAAAAAATCAGCCGCATAATCACTGTTGTGCTTTAATAAATTAGATTGCCGCTAGGTAAATCTTTATTTTTGAAAATCACTCACTACGGTTTTTGACATGTCGTGTAAATTTATCAAAAAGGAAATCCTATGCCGAGCATGCTGGTAACCGTTAATATTTCAAAAGGATTCGAGACTTGGTCAGAAATGGCAAAGTCATTGCAAGACGAAGCTGGCGCAGAGGGCGCAAAAATCGTTTGGGCTGCCGCCAATCCAGATGAGACATCTGTCTACGTTATGATGGATGTGCCAAACCCAGAATTTATGCAAACATTTGGCCTGCGCCCGGACGTTGTCAAAGCCCGTGAAGAAGCTGGAGCGGATGTTTCATCAACGACGGTTATAACACCTATTGGCGATTACTGGATGGGCGATTAACCACTCAATTTTTGTCCAAACCTAACGAATACCACCCATTCTTGCCCACAAAGACAGCGCCGTCAGGCGCTGTGCTGGGGCGCTGGTTATGCTGTTAGTCTTCGACCAGTGTGCGATGTGTGGTCAATCTCCAGGTTTGGCCTTCTTTGATAAAGTTAACGGCCGTTACCGTAAACGTTTTATCACCCTCGGTTACAATATGGTTGAATACTAAAACATCTTCGTTTTCCGCCACGAGAGTCGGTTGATTACATTTCCAGTCGCCTTCCACTAGCTCTTTGATTTCCGACAACCATTCTTCGCGATCCTGCATTCCATACTCTTTGAAAAACAAAAATTCTTCATGAACCCATTCCTGCATTTTTTCCATTGGCCCATTGTTCATAATGTCGACCACTAGATTAAATTTTTCCATGACAATCCTCATTTATTTGCGCCACAATAGAGCAGCGCAAAACTATTTGCAGCCGATATTTTAAGCGATCAATACTGGTCACACCTTTGAAAATTTGCTCTTAATAAGGTGTTGAAGTATTTTATGTGCACCCGACACCTGTATCAGAGAAAAGCAGTATGACTGTTTCGTCACTTACCGCCGAAAACTTTCGCAACTTACCCGAAGTGATCAAGGCTTTGACAGAGCCGCGGCGCCCTAAAAGCGTCATAAATTATATGTGTGGCTGCGATACGTCTGATCCAGAAGTAAGGAGAGGGTTAAATACTGATGCTATTGTTGAGCCCTTATTAAAAATCTGGTTCTCAAGCGGCACGGCACTAGATGATCTATGCCAACCGTTTTGCCCTGTTGTTCGTGAACTCAAAGCTGAACCACCTAGTCTGGTTGGCGGTGAATGGGACACATTTGAGGGCAAAGTCGCCAAGGTATTACTTGCAGATCAATTGTCTCGCTCCTGTTTTAGGGGAACCCAGGAAGCGTTTTCATTCGATGCAATCGGGCGCCAGCTGGTTAGAGAACTGGTCAGCCCAGATTTTATCGCAGAAACTCTAACTTTACCCGCTGCTATTTTGTATCTACTTCCTTGGGCCCTAGCCCACTCTGAGGATATTCGTGATCTGGAAAGTGCTTTCGAGGTGATCGATATGGCGATAACTGCCTATCCAAATTTCACCTTGTTTGAAGGCCGCAACAAGCAAGCAGTAGAGCAACATCGCCAAGTGCTGGCAAAATTTGGTCGCTACCCGCACAGAAATCTAGAATTTGGAAGAGAGAGCACCGATGCAGAGAAAGCTTGGCTCAATGATAAAGACCGGCTCCCGATTTGGGCTGGGGGAAACCTGTCATTTGACAAAACCATATAACAATAAAAGCTTTCTCTGTCGCTGACTTTTACAGCTTTATGCGGTGCAAGAATCTCAAATTTGGAAAATTTCCACAACGCACAAAACAAACAAATTGCGCTCACAATTAATTTGAGTTTTGGAATATGGGTAATTATTCGCTCAAGGGTTTGAAGCGAGGATAAACGATTTCTGCTCCGATCAGTTTATAGGCAAAAACAAACCGATGGCTTTCATAGACAACTGTTTGAAGTATCATATCAGAACCTAATTCTTTAAGCGCTTGATATATATCATCTTCGGTTTCGGCCTCCCAATGGCAAAAGAAAAAATCCTCTGTTCCCATCCATCGCTGCAAACACTTTGCATTTTTAAATGTGCCAATCCTTATAAATTCCTTGTCCGTTGACGGGCCGCTCTCTGGGGGCTTTGCCATTCTCTTTTGGTCTCGTTGTTGCTGTATGTGTGGATCGCTAGCCAATGTTTCATATTTCTCTGCAATGATTTAAATCAGAATGATGCAGTGCAGAAATATTGGGGGCCTTTTTGCGTGAAACTGCGTTTCTAATTTAGGAAGTTGTAATGATACCCCCTAGCTCACAAAACCCATTCCCACTCACTAAGGGATTTATTTGCATTGGCTCATTTGCTAGGCTAGTCGGGTGATTTTACTTTTATGGGGTAATTAGATGACTTTAGAAATGTCTTACTTAGCAATGTACGGCTTATTCTTGGTGCCGTTAATTCTAGTTCAAGTGTTAATAAGTGGGCGGCAGCACGGGCTATTGGCATTATTTGGAAATAGAGAAAACCTTACATCTACTGGTATTGCTGAGCGAGCAGAAAGAGCAGTCCAAAATTCTATTTTGGCAATGGCATTAATAGCACCATCTGTTTTGATGCTGGCATATGCTGATATATCATCGCCGAATACCGTATTTGCAATTCAAGTCTTTCTTGCGGCTAGGATTATTTACGCTGCCTGCTTTATAATAGGTATAACCTACTTAAGAACAGTTGCTTGGATCACCGGTTTTTTGGCGACAGCATACCTTTATTTGCCGCTCATGTGAAAAGCTACACTTCGTTGAAGAAACTGCTCTTTAACCTGGCCCCCCAAAACAGAGCCATTACTTGTCGATCAAGGTCGTTCCAAGAAATAGCTCTTCTCAATACTGGTGCTTGATTAGCTATATTTGCCAAAATAATTTGAGATACTGCCACCGGCCAGTTTTATGTGTTAGTACGATGACGTTAAGAGTTAGTCTAATTATGTTAAGAACTGGAGAAGCCTATGACGGGATTAAATACCAACACTGACCGGATGGTTTTAATAATTAATTGTAAAGTTAAAGACTCCGAGAGTTTTAAAAAGTGGTCTAGAGACCGTGCTTCAAAATATGTTTACGATCTTAAAGAAGAAAATAGTATTAGCTATGAGTGGCACATTTCAGATGATGGCACCGAAGCCACATTGATAGAGGCTTTTGTAGATAGCGATAGCATGATGGTTCGTCTCGGAAACCATGCGGCAAGCCCAATAGCAGGTGAAGTAATGGAGCAAGTCGAAATAACCGGTGTCCTATGTTTAGGAAATGCCAAGCAAAATGCCATTGATGCTCTGACGGCTTGGGGAGCCAGATTTCACTCATACCACGCTGGCTACAATAGAGAGATTATCGGACCTCGCTAATTCATCGACCGAGCAATAAGTCTAGCAAAACAAGTGCGCATAGTGCGGCTTCTGCCGACACCTCAAGCGGAAAAATAGCTTCTTGCAAGCCCCTGCAGTAGTAAGGGGCGCATGGGGTTAATCTTTCGTTTTCGGTCGTCAGCGTAGCTTTGGTCTGGCGTTGGGTGGTTCAAGATGTTTGTAGTCGGCATTCGGGACTTGTGGGGTGGCTAGGGAAAATTCCTGTTTGACCATCTCCCCGGCAAGGTCTCGACATCACCAAATATAATTCCCACTCCCGGCATAACGCGAATTGGGATTACTGAGAGCCTTTTTTGAGAAAATCGCGTGACCAGTATCCTTACACCATTAAAGCCGCCTGTTTTTTGCCCCCCCCTGCAGTTTAGAGCGCCCAAGCAAAAGGTTTTCCCTCAGTAATGTTTGTTTGAAAATAGCAGCTTAATTGTTAGGCTGCTTTAAAAATAAAAAGAATGAGCAGATAAACACAGGCATTAAGACTTTATTGTGCAGCCTCCTATTGTGGCTGCATCTTGCATCTAGTGCCGCGTCAGCTCCTAATTCAGCTATTGTAATTGAGCGCAATACTGAAATAGTGCGAGTACAGACCACATGAAGCTACTCTTTCAATCCTAGATCGGAAAACGTTTGAGCTTGGAAAAAGTAGTCTATGTCACCCTGATAATAAAACTCATCTTTCAAAGCAGAACCAAATACCTCTTCATGGAATTTAGTCCTATCTTCCAGATTGGCTTCTGCAGCTTCCTCGCTAGGATAAATAGAGATGTCTACGAAAGAGGTTGGGCTAGTCCTGATGCACAAACACATCTGCATATGAGGAAATACTCTAGCTCTCTGCTTTTTGTGACTTTCTTGGGCAAACGTCGAAGCCTCAAACGGGTGTGTGACACTTTTTTCGCTAAGTTATGAAACCTGCTACCCCATCTCCCCCATCGAGGCGCGGCAGGCACTCACAACATCCACACCTCCATGAAGATGAATTTCAATCTCACGAAGCAAACGCAATATGTCTTCTTCATTGTACTTCTTGCGTGCCATTCCAATTCCTCCTTAGGAGAGTTTTAACAAAATTCGTGGCTCTAATTTAGGGGGGAAGGACAGCAGTCTAAAAGTAGCGCTGTTTGTATAGGTATCAAAACGCGTCTGAAACTCCCTTATACTTTACAAAATCTTCATGAAGCTGTCACAAAATTTTCAATAGCACATCCTAAATTGCGCTCATCGCAGAGAGGAAACCAAAGTGCTAAAAATTACTAATCTGACCAAAAAGTATGGAAAGCTCGCAGCGGTTGATAATATTAGTTTTTCCATTGATCGGCCTATGATGATAGGGATTATAGGAGCATCTGGCGCAGGGAAGTCGACCCTATTACGGGTCATAAATCGTCTGACAGACCCCACATCTGGTATCGTTGCTTTTGACCAAACGGATGTCACGAAACTTCGGGGTGCACATTTGCGAAACTGGCAATCCAACTGCGCAATGATTTTTCAACAGTTTAACTTAGTGCCTCGTATGGATGTGGTGAGCAATGTTTTGCATGGGACACTAAACAAACGCTCAACAATAGGAACTCTACTAAATTTATACCCTACACGGGACATCCATAGGGCCATTGAAATTTTGCAGCGTTTAGGAATTGCGGAACATGCCTCCAAGCGCGCCGAAGCTTTATCTGGAGGCCAGCAGCAAAGGGTCGCTATTGCACGTGCTCTTATGCAAGATCCACAATTTATCCTTGCGGATGAACCAATTGCCTCGCTTGACCCGATGAATGCCAAGGTTGTCATGGATAGTCTGCGCAGCATTCACGAAGAGGACGGTCGTACGGTCATCGCCAACTTGCACACCCTTGATACTGCACGTCGGTACTGCGACCGGGTGATCGGAATGCGGATGGGGCGTATCGTTTTTGACGGCACACCAGATCAGCTCACCACAGGCGCCGCCAGAGATATTTACAACGCCGGTGCAGACTTTTCAGAAGCCTCTACCTCAACAGAAATTAGTGAAACTATTCCCGCTTACGCTTGAATTTCATCTGCTATGCGCTTCTGGCGCATGGCTTTAACAAATCGGAGAACTAAGATGAATAAACTTATCGCCGCCGCATTGGCAACAACTGCACTCACTACGATGGCCCTGGCTGACGGCCACTCAATCAACGAATTTCGTATTGGAATTTTGGGTGGTGAAAACGCACAAGACCGGCTGAACAACAACGAATGCTTGCGTCAAAAAACTGAGGATTTGTTGGGTGTAGAAACAAAACTCTTTGCGCCAGCTGATTACAATGGTGTTATTCAAGGTCTTTTGGGCGGCACAATTGATCTGGCATGGCTAGGCGCATCAGGCTATGCAAAGACCTATCTTTCAGACCCAGAGGCCGTTGAGCCTGTTTTGGTAAAAGTCAATGTCGATGGCGGCTATGGTTACTACTCTATTGGATTTGCGCGCAAAGATGCTGCCATCAGTTCTTTGGAAGATATGAAGGGCAAAGTATTTGGGTTCGGTGATCCAAACTCAACGTCTGGCTATCTAATTCCTTCAATTGAAATTCCGCAGGCCACAAATGCGACAATGGAGTCAGGCGATTACTTTGGCGAAGTTAAGTTCACTGGTGGCCATGAGCAAACCATTGTTGCTGTAAACAATGGCGATGTTGATGGTGGCGTTACTTGGGCTGATGGTCTAGGGGAATGGGAAGATGGATACAATTCAGGCGCGCTGCGTCGCGCTGTTGATGCCGGGCTGGTTGATATGAATGACTTGGTTCAAATTTGGCAGTCTAAGCCAATCCCAGAGGGACCTATTGTCCTGCGCAAGGCACTTCCTGAAGATGTAAAGGTAAAGATGACGGCTCTGATGGCTTCACTGCCAGCCATGGATTATGATTGCTACTATGGCGTCGCTGCTGGTGAATCAAAAGGATTTATGCCGATTGGTCACGAAGCTTATGAAGTGATTGTAGAAGCACGCAAACTTAAATCAAAATAGTCAGCTTACTTCTCACTTCTCTTCCATGGGTCCCAAGATTTTTGGGACCCATTGTAGCAAGGTAATTTTCACGATGACAGACCTTTCACGAAAAACACTAATCCAGCAAGATTATATGGTCTTGACGCGCAGAAAGCGCGGTTACAACGCCATCCTATTTGCAATTTTTGTTGCATCGATGGTGAGTGGATTTTGGCTTGCCGATGATCGCAATGCCGGTGGATTTTGGTCTGGTATCACGAGGATTTTCGATTTCCCCGCTGAAGTGCTAAGCGAGGCTGGTGAAAAGCTGTTAGAATTGCCTGTGCAATTGGTATTCTATTTTCCGGCATTGATGGAAACTATCAATATCGCCGGCGCATCAACGTTAATTGGTGCCTTGTTCGGAATTATATTATCAATGCTCTCGACGAGAGGATTGGCCCGCTGGCCAAGGCTTATACCGCTATTTCGCCGGATTATGGACGTTATGCGTGCAATCCCAGAAATTGTTATCGCTTTGGTATTGATCTTTATATTGGGTGGGGGCCCAGTTCCGGCGATGATTGCGATTGCTTTCCACACCAGTGGTGCATTGGGTAAACTGTTCTCTGAAGTAAATGAAAATGCTTCGTTGAAGCCAATTGAAGGGCTATCATCAGTTGGGGCAAATTGGTCCCAAAAAATGCTATTGGGAGCCGTTCCACAAGTGGCTCCGAACTATCTCAGCTATGCTTTGTTACGCTTTGAAATAAATATCCGAGCCTCGGCCATATTGGGATTTGTCGGCGCTGGCGGCATTGGCTATGAGCTAAGGAACGCGATGTCTTGGGGCAAAGGCCGCTATGATGAGGCCGCAGCCATCTTTATTTTACTCTTTCTAACTATCGTTGTGGTTGACCAGTTGTCCAGTATTTATCGAAACCGTCTAACGTATGGTGCACGCTCTGAGGTATTGTCATGACTGTCACTGAAACCATAAACTTAAAGAGAACTACCACTGAAATATTTGCGCGCAAAAGGTATTGGGCTTTTGGCGTGCCATTGGCGATTTTTGCCTATTTAATATACATCTTTGTGTCCTTTGATGTCCTAGGCCTCAGTGAACGTGCATCTTTGAAAAATGCCCGTACATTGGTTGCAGATAGTTACAGTTATAAAACGCATGTCACACGTAACAATCGAACCGGCGATGTTTCAATCGCGATTGAAGGTGAAAAAAAAGGTGCTTACCTGAGTGGCACCTCTCCAGACTGGGTTCGATTGGGCGAGGAAACAGAAATCGATTTAGAAAATGGCTTTTTTGTAACCTTTGGCAAAACCGATGTGACATTTGTAATCCCAGGGTATGGAACCATATGGGCTGAACCAAGCCGTCGCGGGGTCGAAACGATAATGCCCGAGGGCCCGTTACCGGCTTGGATCAATCAATCAAAAAATCGACTTGCGATCACGACAGACGCCGGCCGTTTAAGTGTAACCCGTAACCGAACCGAAGTGTTGAGATATTTCAACGGTTGGGAATTGTTCTTTTTCACTTTGGATAGCCCCTATTATGGGTTGGGCTTGATTGAGATAACAAGACGCGCGATTAGCGGAGAAGCGCTTGCTATTTTTCATTCATTTTGGACCAATAAAATGTGGCGTCATGCAGATGTAGCATGGTCAATTGTTGAAACCATCTTAATGGCCTTTTTGGGGACATTTGGGGCCGCTATTGTAGCCCTTCCTCTAGCATTTTGCGCCGCTAAGAACTTTGCGCCTTTGCAAATCGTTCGATTTGCTTTCCGCCGTTTGTTTGACTTTGTGCGGGGCGTAGATGCTTTGATCTGGACTATTATACTGTCGCGTGCATTTGGACCGGGGCCCTTAACTGGCGCTTTGGCGATTTTAATTACAGATACTGGCAGTTTTGGCAAAATGTTCTCTGAGGCTCTTGAAAATGTTGATGAAAAGCAAATTGAAGGTGTCCAGTCAACGGGCGCCAACCCAATTCAACGTTATCGTTTTGGTGTCATTCCACAGGTCACTCCGGTACTACTAAGCCAAATTCTTTACTATTTCGAATCCAACACCAGAAGTGCGACCATCATCGGTGCAATTACTGGTGGTGGAATTGGACTGATGCTGACTCAAGCTATGATTACTCAAAAGGATTGGGAAGAGGTGAGCTATTATATCATTCTAATTATTCTAATGGTTATGCTCATGGACTCGCTGTCTGGTTTTATCCGTCGCAAATTGATCAAGGGCAAAGATAGCGGACATTGAACGGAGAGACGCTATGGGCAAATTTACTGAAGATAAGCCATTCATCCATTCAAATTGCAGCATTACAGATACGCGTTTAGGTGCCTTTGTTGAAATTGGAGAAGGATCACGGCTGAACAATGTGAGAATGGGCGATTATTCTTATTGTGACCGATTTTCTGACTTTGCAAATGCGAAGATTGGAAAATTTGCCAATATTGCTAGCTTTGTGCGTATTGGCGCCACAGATCATCCATTAGATCGCGCTAGTTTACATCATTTTATGTATCGCTCGCAAGATTATTGGCCAACGGCATCGGCCGATGAGAAGTGGTTCGCGAAACGTAAAGCTCGTGTCACCTTTATAGGACATGATACTTGGATTGGTCATAACGCACAGATCAAGCCGGAATTGCACATTGGCCATGGCGCAGTGATTGCTTCTGGTGCAGTCGTTACCAAAGATGTGCAATCTTACACAATCGTCGCCGGTGTACCAGCCAAGCCTCTGCGCCGACGCTTTTCAGAACACCATGCGGAGCGTATGATCGCACTTGCATGGTGGCATTGGAAACATGAAAAACTGCGCAGCGCATTGGATGACTTTCGAAACATCTCTGTAGAGGCGTTTCTTGAAAAATATGAATAAACCAAACTGTTCGCGGCATGAAGGGCGGCAAGTGATCAGTCGCAAACTATTCCGCAGCGTACCTTTGCGAATTCGTCGAGTTACAAAACCTGTTAGCGGCTTCACCCGTCATATAAGTGATTTGCCCCTCGCAAATAGTTGCTTCAACCATTTCGCTGTTTCTATTCACTATTGTAAGGTCTGCCCGCTTGCCCTGCTCAATTATGCCGCGATCCGTCAGGCCTAATATCTCTGCTGGGGCGCTTGATATTTTTGCCCAAGCTTCGGGCAATGATTGTATTTCTTGGTTCTTTAAAGTGAACGCAGCTTGACACAAAGCCGGATAGTAATAGTCTGAAACCAACGCATCGCATTGATTATTTCGCACAACGTCTATGGCCGAAATATTACCACTTTGAGAGCCGCCTCTTACTATATTTGGCGCGCCCATCAAGACCGGATCGCCAATTACTTTTGCTGCCGTTGTGGCTGAAAAAGAGATTGGAAACTCACATATTTTTGCACCAATCATAGAATAATTCTCACGAGTTTCAGCATTCTGATCGTCATGTGAACCATAGCGAACTCCCATAAAATCAAATGCTTCTGCCAATTCACAAAGATAGCGAGGTACTGCGCTTGACTGCGCACTAGCATCTTTCATCGCTCTTTGATGGTCCTCAACACTGCGTCCTGCTGCAAGAGCCCAATTTGTTAATTTGGATGGGTCAGTTTGCAGAAGCTCGGATGCTTCATCGAGATGATTGTTAAAAACAACATATTCAACACCATACCGTTGGATTGCTTTTAGCAAGCGCTCTTTGCTTGAAACGGTGTGTGTCTCGCATCGGATCTGCGCGCGCAAGTCGGTGCGTGTTATTGTTTTGTATTCGTTCAAAGCGGTTAAAAATGCTTCGGCATGATCAGGGCTTCGATAACCACCTTCCCACGACCAGCTATGCGCCAAATACGCAGTTGTGATCCCGTTCGCAGCAGCATCTGCATCAGTGGCAATAAGGCATGATCGCATTGGAAATGCAGCACTTGGGCGTGGCGCAAGATGCCTCTCGAACGCATCTCCGTGCAAATCAATGATCCCTGGTAAAATTAAATAGCCTGATAAATCTACTTCCCGAAATGCGCCTTGGGAAATAAAGCCGCCTTCTATACTTACGTCGTTTTCCTTTAATTCTCCGTTCGCGAGAACCAAAGAATTAATCAATCTCATAGATGTCTTAATCATAGTAAAACCTCTGCCTCATGGTTTTTTTGCCTACGATTAAACCTGTTTTGTATCGAAAACATGACGAAAATATTAAACTTTATGCTTTTCCTAAACGTAAAGAAACACGATCTCCTGCGAACCAAGTTGTTCCAAATTCAATCGGTTTGCACTGATTATCAATATTCACACTTGTGGTCATAAGTAGAGGCGTGTGCTCTTGCAGTTCTAATTGGCTCGCTTGGGTTGAACTTGCCAGAACAGCTGTGATCCGCGTTGACAAGCGGGTATAATCATCTACGCCACAATCCGAAAAACATGCCGTAACTGAAGGGTTTGACTGCAATCGTTTGGGCAAATCAGGAAACCTGTTCGCAGGGAAGATAGACCTAAACAGCGCGATCGGTAAATTGTCGGCCATAGATTTACCTTCGTAAAAATGAACTAATGCCCCACGTTTTAACTGCAACTGTCTTACTTCTTCTGTATCCCCTGGCCGAGTACCCAGCGACAACAGTTTGCGTGATGGAGTACGTCCGGATTCCAGAAGATTTTGATTAAACCGCACACGTTTGCCAATTTGATAATCCGTTTGCTTGTGCAAAACAAAAACACCAGCGCCACGTCGTGAACGTATAATTCCATCCTCTTTCAAATCATTTAGAGCACGACGTACCGTGTGTCGGTTTACACCAAATTTTTGCGCCAGCGCAGCCTCTGTTGGCAATTTAACTCCCATCGGAAAATGTCCAGTGGTGATTTCTGAAAGTAGACTTTCCTTGATTGAAAGCCAAAGCGCGCTTTTCACCATGTTACAAAAATTTCACAAATATAGTTTTGCAAAACACCCTCATGCCAACTAAATATTTGTCTAGTTGTATAGATAGATTGATAAGCTGACAAGGTGTCTGAATGTCTGAAATTAAAATCCGAAAAGCATGGATGGGGGTTATGGCAAAAACTGCTGCAAGCCGCGTCGAAGAAATATGGAATTCGGCAAATTATGCGCCTGAATATACCTATTTGCGGCCTTCGGAAATTGGAGGCGTAATGGTGCAAGGTCGTACTGGAGGCACGGGCAGTGCTTTCAATATTGGTGAAATGACCGTGACACGCTGTTCTGTTCAGTTATCCGACGGCACTGTGGGGCATGGGTATGTTCAGGGCCGTAGCAAACGTCATGCTGAAATTTCTGCACTCGTAGATGCATTAATGCAAACGAAAATATCAAATGAGGTCCGGACCCTGATTATTGAGCCTCTGAACCAAGAGATTGAAGCAGCGCACGCCAATAAGAGGGCGAAAGCTGCTGCAACAAAAGTCGAGTTTTTCACTATGACCCGAGGAGAAGACTGATGCATAATGATGCATTGAAAGGTGGCTTCAGTGACCCACCAACAGATTCTGCGCGTGCATTTCGTTCAATCATGACAGCAATGGCGCAACCAGGCGATATAAAAACTGTAGTTGGCGCGAATCCCCCTGCGCCACTCTCACGGGCGGCAGGTACACTTGTATTGACCCTTTGCGATCCAGATACACCAATTTATTTGGCCGGAAAATGTGATAGCCCCGCGCTAAGGGAGTGGATTGCATTTCATGTCGGTGCTCCGATAGTTGATCCCGCACGCGCAATGTTCGCTGTTGGTGAGTGGGGCGCTTTACAGCCAATTAGTGCATACTCTATTGGCTCAGCTGAATTTCCAGATCGCTCTGCAAGCTTAATCGTCGAAAGCACTGTTTTAAAATCGGAGGGACAGATTTTAGAAGGACCTGGTATCGAATTTACAACCAAGTTCCGGCTTCCTGAAACCACTGTTTTTATCAAAAATGCCACCTGTTTTCCTCAGGGTTTAGACTTTTATTTTACGGCTGGTGATCAACTTGCCGCCTTGCCACGCAGTACAAAAGTGAGGGTTTCGTGAAATGTATGTCGCAGCAAAAGGTGGCGAGCTTGCTATTGAAAATGCACATACATGGCTTGCAGAAGAGCGCCGAGGCGATCCCAAAGTACCTGAACTGAGCGTCGCACAAATTCGCGAACAAATGGTGTTGGCCGTAAATCGGGTTATGGCTGAAGGCTCCCTTTATGATAAAGATTTAGCGGCTTTGGCAATAAAACAAGCTCGGGGTGATTTAATCGAAGCCATTTTTCTAGTAAGGGCATATCGCACCACACTGCCCCGATTTGGTTATAGTCACCAGGTCAACACCGGCAAAATGGTTTGTGATCGCCGTATCTCTGCGACATTCAAAGATGCGCCAGGCGGACAGATGCTTGGACCAACTTTTGACTATACGCATCGTTTGCTTGACTTTAAATTGGCCGCGGAAAATTCTTATCAGCCTGCCAAAACCGAAAAATCCGATGGCCAAGACATTCCTCGCATAACTGATTTTTTGAATGCCGAAGAACTTATCCAAACAGAAAAAGACAACCAAGAAGAGCCGAAAGATCTAACCCGAGAACCACTCGAGTTACCGGCAAATCGCGCTTTGCGCCTACAATCTCTAAGCAGAAGTGATGAAGGGTTCTTGCTTGGAATGGCCTATTCAACCCAGCGCGGTTATGCTCGAAACCATGCATTTGTAGGTGAATTACGTATTGGGATAGTCAGTGTGCAACTCGATATTCCCGAACTAGGTTTTGCAATCGAAATTGGTGAAGTTGAGTTAACTGAATGCGAAACTGTCAATCAATTTACCGGTTCAAAAACTGAGCCGCCCCAATTTACTCGAGGATATGGTTTGATCTTTGGGCAAAATGAACGGAAGTCTATTTCAATGGCTCTTGTTGATCGCGCCTTACGCTGGAAAGAGCTTGGAGAAGATAACGTGGGCGCCCCAGCGCAAGATGAAGAATTCGTTTTATATCACTCTGATAACATTCAAGCGACCGGTTTTTTAGAACATATAAAACTGCCTCACTACGTGGATTTTCAATCCGAGTTGGAATTGATCCGTAAATTACGATCCGAAGCACAAGCCAATCTCGCAGTGAACGAGGCAGCCGAATGACTGAAGAATATAATTTCGCATATTTAGATGAACAAACCAAAAGGATGGTTCGCCGAGCAATCCTGAAAGGATTGGCAATTCCCGGTTATCAAGTTCCGTTTGCAAGCCGTGAAATGCCCATGCCCTATGGGTGGGGGACGGGTGGCGTTCAGGTATCTGCAGCGACTTTAACCCCAGAAGATACTTTAAAGGTTATCGATCAGGGCGCAGACGACACAACCAATGCAGTTTCCATCCGAAAGTTCTTTGAAAAAACTGCTTCAGTAGAAACCACTACGGAAACAGCAAAAGCTACTGTGATCCAAACCAGACACCGGATCCCAGAAGAGCCTCTGCGCAAGGATCAGATACTGGTTTATCAGGTTCCAATTCCAGAACCCCTGAGATTCTTAGAACCTTCAGAAGTTGAAACTCGCAAAATGCACTCATTAAGTGAATACGGATTGATGCATGTTAAGCTTTATGAAGATATCAGCCAGCATGGTGCAATAGCCACATCATATGCCTACCCCGTCAAAGTTGAGGGTCGCTATGTGATGGATCCATCTCCAATTCCAAAATTCGATAATCCCAAAATGCGCATGCCTGCAATTCAACTGTTCGGGGCTGGACGAGAGCAGAGGATTTATGCGCTGCCGCCTTATAGCGATGTGATCAGTCTTGATTTCGAAGATTTCCCATTTGACCCAAGCAAAGCGCAGCATACCTGTGATCTTTGCGGTGCTCATGACAGTTATCTGGACGAAATTATAGTAAATGACGAGGGCGGCCGCATGTTCGTTTGCTCAGATACAGATTATTGCCGCACCAGACGCGAACAGCAGGAGGATGCGGCATGAGCCCCCCACTATTGGAAGTACGCAGCGTTACCAAATATTATGGCCACCGCATCGGCTGCAAAGATGTGAGCTTTGATTTGTGGCCCGGCGAAGTGATGGGAATTGTCGGAGAGAGTGGCTCAGGAAAATCTACATTGCTCAATTGTCTTTCTGGGCACTCAGAAACAGATACGGGCACAGTATTTTTTGACACCCGAAGCGAAGGCCCGCGCGACACATTGCGCATGAGCGAGCCAGAGCGGCGTATGTTGTCGCGTACCGACTGGGCTTTTGTGCATCAACATGCGCGCGACGGGTTGCGTATGTCGGTTAGTGCCGGTGGAAACGTCGGGGAACGATTAATGGCAGTCGGCGCACGCCATTACGGTGATATCCGCAACCAAGCCATTGATTGGCTCCGTCGGGTTGAAATTACCGCTGACCGTGTAGACGATCGGCCCACCACTTTTTCGGGTGGTATGCAGCAGCGTTTACAGATTGCTCGTAATCTGGTGACCAGTCCAAGATTGGTATTCATGGATGAGCCTACCGGAGGCTTGGACGTATCCGTTCAGGCACGACTATTGGATTTGTTGCGAGGCTTGGTGCGAGAAATGGGTTTGAGCGTCATAATTGTCACCCATGATTTGGCCGTTGTTCGTCTATTGGCGGATCGACTGATGGTCATGAAAGAGGGTCACGTTATAGAAAATGGACTAACTGATCAGGTTTTAGATGATCCACAACATGGCTACACTCAATTGTTGGTCAGTTCAGTCTTGAAAGCCTAAACCACCCTACGCATTTAAATTGAATTTGTGAGTATTCGAGCACCTTAGGAAAGACGTAATAACGATGATAAATATAAATAATGTTTCTAAGCACTTCGTTTTGCACAACCAGGGGGGAATAATTATCCCGGTTATGCAAAATGCAACCTTAAGTGTACAGGCAGGTGAGTGCATTGCTCTTGTAGGCTTCTCTGGGTCTGGAAAATCAACACTCATGAGAATGATTTACGGCAACTATTTCTGCCAGAGTGGTGAAATCGAAATTGATGGTTTGAATCTTATGGATGCCACCCCTCGGGAGGTAATTTCGCTTCGAAAAAATAAATTGGGCTATGTCAGTCAATTTCTTCGTGTAGTGCCGAGAGTCTCTACCAGGAATGTAGTCGCCGAACCGCTATTGGCGTTGGGGCAACCACTAGATCATTCATTGGCGGAGGCAGAAGCCATTTTGGCTCGGCTAAATATACCGAAACGCCTGTGGGAACTGTCACCAACTACGTTTTCGGGCGGGGAACAACAGCGTGTGAATATTGCGCGTGGATTTGTACACAAATATCCAGCGATGTTGCTTGACGAACCCACCGCTAGCTTGGACGCGGAAAACCGAGAGGTTGTGATGTGTTTAATTGAAGAAGCGAAAGCCCGAGGGGCGGCAATTATTGGCATTTTTCATGATGAAGCAGCGCGTGATCGCTTGTGTGATCATGAGATTGATGTCACAGCGTTTGCGCCAAAAGCCGCATGAAACAAGGGCGACTCATTTGTTGCATAGGCCCTTCAGGGGTTGGGAAAGACGCCGTGATGGGTGAGCTTTGCAAAAAGCTTTTTTATCTTTCGCTGGTTAAAAGGGTGATTACGCGACCAAAAACTGCAGGCGGCGAAGACCATTTTTCCGTAAGCGAAGTGGAATTTGAAGCCATGCGAAGGCGCGGTGAGTTTGCGCTGCATTGGGACGCCCATGGTCTGCGCTATGGGATTCCAAATGCATTGAAGCACGAGCTAAGCCAAGGGCAAGATCGCTTGGTTAATCTTTCAAGGTCAAGTCTTGGCAGCGCGATGGAAGTGTTTCCCAGTCTGCAAGTCATTGTGCTATCGGCCAACCTTCAAACATTACGTGACCGGTTGGTTGCGCGCGGCCGTGAGACCTCTATCGAAATCGAGGCACGCTTGAGCCGAAAAACTGATCCGCTGCCAAAGGCATTGCGCTACTGGGAAGTTGATAATTCAGGATTACTGACTGAAACCGTTGAAGAAATTACAAATCTGCTAAACGAAGTTGAGCATAATCTAGGATATCAATATGAGTGAAAAAATCTTCACAAATGTCAACTTAATCCAAGAAAATGAACTGTTTTATGGTACGCTGGTGGTTAAGGATGGGCTGATTCATGCAATGGATCAAGGTAAAAGCCAAGTCAAAAGTGCTGAGGATTGTAATAGTGCCTATCTCGGTCCTGGATTGATTGAGCTGCATACTGATAACCTAGAGCGCCACATACAGCCAAGACCTGCGGTTAACTGGCCACTAAATCATGCCTTGAAGGCACATGACACAGAACTTTCGGCTTGTGGCATTACAACAGTTTTTGATGCCATGCGTGTTGGATCAATTCCCCATGGCAAAAGCCGTTCCTCAAAATACGCGCGAAGTCTTGCTGATAGCATATTGGAAATGAAAGTATCTAACATGCTGAAAATCAGTCACTTTATCCACCTTAGGGCTGAAGTTTGTTCGGAAACTTTGATTGAAGAGCTTGATAGTTTTAGCCCATCTGATCAAATCGGTATTGTCAGCCTGATGGACCACACTCCGGGGCAACGACAATTTCGGGATTTAGATAAGCTCCGAGCTTATACCATGGGCAAAAACACTATGTCCGAGGCGGATTTTCAGGAGCATATTGAGCATTTGCGCTATTTAAATGAAAAAAACGCTCAAGCGCATGAAGCTGCGGTGGTTGCCGCTGCCCGTCGGTTTGGCTCAGTGCTGGCGAGCCATGATGATACAAGCATAGCCCATGTGGAAATATCAGCAAAACATGGAGTGAAAATTGGCGAATTTCCCACAACTCTAGAAGCTGCGCATACCTGCCAGAAGCATAATATTGCGGTCATGATGGGCGCCCCAAATTTGATCCGTGGTGGATCACATTCTGGCAATGTTGCTGCTCACGAATTGGCGGAGAAGGATTTGCTGAATATTTTATCCTCTGACTATGTGCCATCATCCTTATTGAGCGCTACCATTCTTTTGGCGCAACTTTGGGGTAACCTGCCAAGGGCGATGACCACTGTCACCAGCAAACCTGCACATGCAACAGGCTTATCAGATCGCGGTATTCTCAAACTTGGAGCCAGAGCAGATTTCATAATGTTCAAAATTTGGCAAAATATACCATCACTCTTGGGAACTTGGTCAAAAGGACATCGGGTCGCCTAAAGATCAAATCTGCCCCAAAGTGTTGAGTAGGTAAATCAATTAAAAAGGCTCGGACAGCTTTCTGGCGGCAAAAACGCACAACCCGGAGGAGGACATAAAGCAAGGTCGCGCGCGTGTGTAGGATTAGAGGCTTAAAATTTAGTAAAATTAGGACCATAGCCCAATAAAAATATATAAAATTGATGATGGTCCAAGTAGTGCTATTGCGAGCTACCTTTTTGTCTAAAAAAACTATGAGTAAAACGGTAAAGTGCTTACAATTTTGATCGTTAAGCTGAGAGAAATGAGTTATTGCTGGTAAGGGCTGATATTTGGTAAAAAAAGCGCTCTCGCTTCACATAATTTAAATTTAATTTATGGCCAACAGATTGGGACTAAAGCCCGAAATGTAATGTTTGTCGTCGGGTAACTTAATCAGTAGTGTATATTAGATGAAACCCAAAAGACAAAAGCACTTGCCCTAGCAGACAAAGCAATAGAATTGTGCGAGCGTTTAAAACTCAAGATAGAAAAAAGCATCGTGAAAAGGTAA
>CBFHXE010000010.1:0-52724 GCA_965659715.1 uncultured Paracoccaceae bacterium
AACATGGCTGACCTGCTACTTCATTTCGATCCTAAATTTACACACTAGGCAGATAAGTTAGAATTAAAACCTGAAAAAATATTTTAGGCCTGTCAAAATTTTCTAAATCTGTACCCATATTTGGGTACATTATTTCGAATACTAAAAACATGGATTTTTTTTATTTTACGAGATAATCATTTCCAAATTTATGCAGATTGCCCTCTGACAATTGTTATTGGCAAAGAAATCGCTCTATCCTGAAATTCGCCGCTCTCCATAGCCTTTACCAATTCAACTCCAGCCAAGCGCCCCATTTCATGTGCAGGTGATTGCGCTGTGAGCAGCTTTGGTTGAGCGAAAGCCGCAAAGCCAAAGGAATGGAAGCCAGCAAAGCAAATATCTTGAGGAACACAACTTTTAGGATCAGTAAGTAAGCTTAGTGTCGCCATTGCCATCTTATCACTTATGCTCACAAAAGTATTTGCCAAACCATGGGCATCGATACAATTTGAAACAGTTGAGCGGGTCGCTTTAGAGGTTTCATCACCACAGTCGATGGCTGTGACCGAACACCCTGGCGTTTCTATCTATTAGAATTCTAACCTTGGTGTCTCACAAGGATAACAAATTCGCCAATAGCATACTATATGACTGTCTGAAAGCCGCGGCAAAATTACAAGACCATTGTTCATTGGGGCTTAAAATTTACTTTGCCTGATAATTCTGTGATTATTAGATGTAATCGTATGCCTAAAATAAGCAGGGCTTTTGGTACATAAAAAGTACAAATAATTGATGAGAGATGAATGAAGATAGTTTTGGTCCAACCAGAGATTCCGTTCAATACCGGCGCCATTGGGCGAACCTGTGTTGCGCTCGATCTTGAACTTATTTTGATAAAGCCATACGGGTTTTCGATTGACGAGAAAGCAGTTGCCCGGGCTGGCACACGATATTGGGAGCATGTGAAGCTAATCGAGTATTCGAACTGGCAAAGCTTTTTGAAACATGAAAAACCATCAACTGACCGCCTGTATTTTTTTGAAGAGGACGGAGGTCAGAGTTTCTATGCCCCTGAATACAAGAAAGATTCGTATTTGGTTTTCGGATGCGAGTCTAAAGGGCTTCCAAACGAAATCTTAAAAGATATGGAAGACCGTGTATTCAATGTGCCCATGCGAAATCCGGTGGTAAAATCACTCAACCTTGCAAACGTCGCAACAGCTGTTGCCTACCAAGCTTTGCGCACACAGCTAGAAGGGTGATTTGCGGTTTCAGTCTTTGCGACATAGAACTGACATATAAACATAATATGAACCTGTGCGATGATGGATAGCTCAAACATGTCAGTAAATGACGCGGCGCCTTTCTTAGCGGGCCTGCCTATTGCAGCTCTTGCAATAGACGCATCCGAGCGGGTGGTCGCGATGAACCCGGTGGCGATCAGCCTGTTAGGTGAAGGACTTATCAACCGACATTACATCACCGTGCTGCGGCAGCCCCTCATTCTTGATGCGGTGGAAGCAACTATTCAGGATAGAGCGACACGAAATAGCCGCTTTTTAAGCAATGACAGCGGGAGCGACACGGCCTTTAACGTAACATGCTATGCCATTTTGGATGATTACGTCATTGTCTGTTTTGAAGATCAAACAGATATTGAACAAGTTGTTCAAATGCGGCGAGACTTTGTGGCAAATGTGAGCCACGAGTTGAAAACTCCCTTAACTGCAATGATGGGTTTTATCGAGACCCTGCAAACCACTGCGCGCGATGATGCGCAAGCGCGCGGGCGGTTTTTACACGTTATGGCGTCTGAAACACAACGTATGAACCGACTGGTTGGTGATCTGTTATCCTTGTCACGCGTTGAAGCCGATGAGCGCATGCGCCCGACCACATCACTTGAGGTTAAAGACCTTATTCAGGCGGCGTTAAATGCGCTCGCTCCTCTGGCAAAAGACCATAACGCACAGGTGAGTTTTGAAGCCACAGATGACCCCATAGAGATTTTTGCAGATAAAGATCAATTGCAGCAAGTTTTCACAAATCTTATTGAAAATGCGATCAAGTATTCGGGCAAAGGCGCTCAAGTTGGTCTTGAGCTTGGCGCGCCCGAGTATGATCCAAGGTTGGGTGAAACTACCGTTAAGATTACAATTAATGATAATGGACCAGGAATGGATCCTATTCACCTGCCCAGATTAACAGAACGGTTTTATAGAATTGACAATCATAGATCTCGCGAACTGGGCGGCACAGGCCTAGGGTTGGCGATTGTTAAACACATTCTCAACCGCCATCGGGGCCGTTTAAAAATTGAAAGTTCTTTGGGACAAGGCAGCCAGTTTTCTGTGATTTTGCCCAGTGCTAAGAAAAGGCCTGCTGATCAGTTTTAGGATGACGCAGAAATTTTTAACCCAAGGGGTAACTGTCATAAATCTGTTACAAAACTGTCGCAAAAGCATTGCAAGTTCACAATAGACAGCGAGTCGTTCGTTCGGCGACCGTCGGGCGGTCGTGATAACCTAATCTGGAGTCATCCTATGTCTTTTCTAAAATACTCTATTGGCGCTGTCGCAGCTGTTGCCGTTTCAACAGGTTTTGCTTCGGCCCGTGATAATGTACATGCTGCCGGGTCATCAACGGTGCTACCTTATGCGACTATTGTTGCCGAAGCTTTTGGCGAAAACTTTGATTTCCCAACACCATTGATCGAGTCTGGCGGATCAGGTGCAGGTCGTAAAAAACTATGTGAAGGGGTCGGCGCAAACACAACAGATATCGCAAACTCATCTAGCCGTATCAAGCAAAGTGATATTGATAACTGTGCTGCCAATGGCGTAACAGAAATCATGGAAGTGCGTATTGGTTACGACGGGATCGTTTTTGCCAGTCGCCTTGAAACCAAAGGTTTCGAAGATTTGACGCCAATGCACATCTATTTGGCTGCAAGTGACAAGTCGAGTGCGACAAACTGGAAAGACGTCGATCCAAATATGCAGGATCGTGAAATCATGCTTTTCATTCCGGGAACCAAGCATGGTACACGCGAAGTTTTCGAGAAAAAAGTGATGCTGGCGGGGTGTAAAGCTGCGGGCTCATATGATCTCTTCTTTGAACAAAATGGCGGTGATAAGAAAAAAGCGGAGAAAGAGTGCTATAAAGTGCGTACCGATGGCCGCTCGGTTGATATTGACGGTGATTATACCGAAACCTTGGCCCGTTTGGCCTCAAATCCAAACGGCATTGGCGTATTTGGGTTAAGCTTTCTGCTAAACAACACTGACACAATCTACGCTGCCAAAATCAACGGTGTCGTGGCATCAACCGAAACCATCGCCTCAGGTGTTTATCCGGTTTCTCGTCCGCTGTACTTCTATGTAAAGAACGCACATTTGGACGTGATCCCGGGCCTGCAAGAATATATCGAGTTTTTTGTAAGCGACGATATTGCTGGCCCAGACGGACCTTTGTCTGAATATGGTTTGGTCTCTGATCCGGAACTGGCTGCAACTCAGGACATGGTTGCAAACCGAGTTCCAATGGGGCCTTTGGATTGATCGCCGAAAATGGACAAAATCAGGGAGCGCTTGTACCTCAGGCGCTCCTTTTACTTAAGGGCAAACTATGAATTCTTTAATTGTCTTTAGTCTGATTGTTTCAGTTTTTGCATTTTTTGTCTGTAGAGCAAAGGCATCCCGACTTAGGGAAAAACACGCGCTTCTAGTTGCCTCAAACACCCATTGGGGGTGGTACGGATTTTTAAATGTCTTCATCCCAACTTTAGTTATGGGCGTATTGAGCCATTATGTTGGTATATATTTTATAAACAGCGGAATAAGGTCGTCTTCGGCGTTGGAATTTGCATCGCACGCAGAATATTTACTGGTAAAGGAAAATGTTACCGCATCCGTTGGACTAATCCTTGATGAGATTTCTCAAACCCGCTTTCTGAGCTCTTTTATTATTATCATTTCATATTTTTTGAGCGGAATTGAACCGACAATTATAGCCGTTCAGTCAGACACCACTATTGAGCATATCGACTTAGTTGTCGGTGCAATAAAAACTAAAATATTGGCTTTAACAGCGACTATTGTACTGGGGGTTATAATTGCTCTGCTAATGGCCAAAAGGTCAATTAATACAGTGAGTGTAAGTTATAATGCCCGTGAGAAAGTCGAGTTTGTAATTGTCTCATTGCTTGGATTGTCCTCTTTAATTGCAGTTTTGACGACCGCTGGCATAGTCATTTCGCTTTTGTCCGAGACCATAAACTTTGCCATGATGCATTCCATTGTTGATTTTCTATTTGGAACTGTTTGGAACCCTCAGTTTACATCAGGCGAAGTAGAAGGCTATGGATCGGACTTGGGCATTCTTCCGCTTTTATGGGGCACACTCTATATCTCATTTATTGCCTTGGCATTTTCGGTGCCAATCGGGCTGTATTCAGCCATTTATTTATCTGAATACGCCTCGGATAGGTTTCGCTCACTTGCAAAACCAGTGCTGGAATTATTGGCAGGCATACCGACAATTGTGTATGGCTTGTTTGCCCTCTTAACTGTGGGCCCGCTACTGCGCGACTCTTTTACCCAGCCCTTGGGTCTTGGGTCAAATTCAGACTCCGTACTTGCCGCAGGGCTTGTCATGGGCATAATGTTGATCCCTTTTGTATCATCCTTGTCAGATGACATCATCAATGCTGTTCCACAAACACTTCGAGACGGCTCATATGGGCTGGGAGCAACCCAGTCTGAAACCGTAAAGAACGTGATTATTCCTGCAGCATTGCCGGGAATTATTGGCGCTGTTCTCTTGGCAGCCAGCCGGGCCATAGGCGAAACTATGATTGTTGTATTGGGGGCAGGGGCGGCTGCGAAGCTAAGCCTTAACCCGTTGGAAGGCATGGCCACGATAACGGCAAAAATAGTGAACCAACTCACCGGCGACACTGAGTTTGAATCCCCCGAAACACTGGTCGCTTTTGCTCTGGGCCTATCGCTATTTGTAATCACTTTGTGCCTGAATGTTCTGGCTCTTTATATTGTGCGCAAGTATCGCGAAGAATACGAATAAGGATTTCAGTATGAGTTTAAAGGCCAGACAATCCAAAGAGAAACGGTTTCAATTCGCCGGCTTGGCTGCAATTTCCATCGGTTTGTTGTGCCTTGTGATGCTGTTTGCTTCGGTGCTCAGCGCGGGTCTGCCTGCATTTCAACAGACGTTTATAAAACTGACATTCAATCTGCCGGCTGACAAGCTTGATAAGTCCGGAAATAGAAATCCACAAGAAATGAAAAAGGTGTCCACAATTGGATATACCAAGGTCATTACCGAGCAATTGAAGCTCAACCTGACTAGGGCAGGCCTTGAATTTGACCAACTCAGCAAAAAAGAGCTGAAAAATATGATTTCGAAAGAGGCGCCAGCGCAAGTCAGATATGCTGTTTTAGAAGATCCCTCTTTACTGGATCGCGAATTTGAAATGGTGCTGCTCGCAAACGGAAGAATTGACGGATATTACAAAGGCCGGGTCACTAAAAAAAGCGCTGAACTCGATGTGATGGTCTCTCCAAAACAGTTGGATCTTGCGGATCAAATGAAACGTGCAGGAATTCTTGAGACCCGCTTTAATGGGCGCTTTTTCTATTGGCCTGATGCATCAGATTTACGACCAGAAGCGGCTGGTTTAGGCGTTGCGCTTTTGGGTTCATTTTATATGGTTTTGATAGTTATAGTGTTTGCTGTTCCGCTCTCAGTTTGCACCGCTATATTCTTGGAAGAGTTTGCTCCGAAAAACTGGTTTACAGATTTGATTGAAATAAACATTTCAAATCTTGCGGCTGTGCCTTCGATTGTATTTGGTATTTTGGGCTTGTCGCTGTTTATTAATTTCATGGATCTGCCACAGTCAGCCCCCATCGTGGGGGGCTTGTGCTTAACGCTAATGACCTTGCCAACGGTGATCATTGCCGCCCGGGCCTCCATAAAGGCCGTTCCCCCATCCATAAAGGCAGCGGCTTTGGGGCTTGGCGCATCCAAAGTTCAGGCCGTCTTTCATCATGTTTTGCCCTCTGCGGCCCCCGGTATTTTAACCGGGACGATTATCGGGTTGGCTCAAGCCTTGGGCGAAACGGCGCCGCTATTGCTCATTGGGATGGTGGCTTTTGTCCGAGAGTATCCGGCTTTGTCCCCAGAAGGTATCTTTGAGCCAGCCACAGCTTTGCCTGTTCAGGTGTTTAACTGGACAGTGCGCGGCGACCCGGCTTTTGTAGAACGCGCATCAGGGGCAATCATCGTGCTTTTGTGTTTCATGATAACGATGAACCTTTTAGCGATTGTTTTGAGAAAACGCTTTGAAAGGCGATGGTAGAAATATGCTGGATACGACGGTGGACAATATGATCGAAGAAAAGCCGAAAATAATCGCCCGCGATGTCAAAGTGGTTTACGGCGATAAAGAAGCGTTGCGAGATGTCTCTTTGGATGTGATGGATAACACTGTCACAGCTTTTATTGGCCCGTCCGGGTGTGGAAAATCAACGTTTCTGCGTTGCTTTAATCGGATGAATGATACGATTGCAAACTGCCGTGTATCCGGAAGTTTGGTGTATGATGAGCAGGAAATTAGCACCCATGACCCGGTCACGCTGCGCGCACGTATCGGTATGGTTTTCCAAAAACCAAACCCATTTCCCAAGTCCATATATGATAATGTTGCCTATGGCCCTAGGATCCACGGATTGTCAAAAAACAAAGCTGATCTGGACGACATTGTTGAAAAGGCCCTGCGGCGCGGCGCGCTTTGGGATGAGGTAAAAGACCGCCTGCACGAGACGGGCACTGGCCTGTCTGGGGGGCAACAGCAACGTCTTTGCATTGCTCGGGCCATTGCAACGGAGCCTGAGGTTTTATTGATGGATGAGCCATGCTCGGCGCTCGACCCTATTGCCACAGCGCAAATTGAGGAACTGATTAATGAATTAAGGCAAAGGTATTCGGTTGTTATTGTGACGCATTCAATGCAGCAAGCCGCCCGGGTTAGCCAGAAGACAGCTTTTTTCCATCTTGGGAATTTAGTCGAATATAATGATACAGGCGATATTTTCACAAAACCTTCGGACCCGCGAACCGAAAGCTATATCACCGGACGAATTGGTTAGGGAGCAAGCTAATGGAAGATAAACATATTGTCACATCCTTCGACAATGATTTGGAACGAATTCAAGCCCATATCATGAAAATGGGGGGACTTGTTGAAGCATCAATTTCAGATGCGGCTGACTCATTTCTGCTCCGCGATGTTGAGCTTGCAGAAAAGGTAAGAGCGCGGGATGCAAATATTGATGAGCTTGAAACAATAATCAATGACGATGCTGCGCGCGTGTTGGCTTTGCGCGCACCAACCGCAATTGACCTGCGATTAATATTGTCTGTGATAAAGGTAAGCGCAAACCTTGAGCGAATTGGCGACTATTCTAAAAACATGGCAAAACGCACGAGTGTTTTGCTTCAAATGCGCGAAATTGATAACGCGGCAAGTTCGCTTCGGCGCTTGGCCAAAGAAGTTGAATTAATGCTCAAAGACGCCTTGGATGCTTATATTCAAAGAGACCCTGAGCGGGCTCTAGAAGTCATCAACAAAGACAAAGATGTGGACCAAATGTACAATGGGTTGTTCCGCCAGTTTTTGACATTTATGATGGAAGATCCCCGCAATATTACCGCCTGCATGCATTTGCATTTTATCGCAAAAAATATCGAGCGCATGGGCGATCATGTGACATCTATTGCTGAACAGGTGGTATTTTTGACCACTGGCGAACGTCCATCAGAGCCGCGGGAAAAACAAGATCGGACTTCGCATGACGCGAAGATGAGTTTAGATATAAAAGATGGGTCATAACCATGTCTCAGCCTACTGTTTTAATTGTGGAAGACGAACATGCGCAGGTTGAGGTCTTGGCCTATAATTTAAAGGCAGAAGGCTTTCATGTGATCACTGCAAATAATGGTGAAGATGCCCTGATTTTGGTTGATGAATACATGCCAGATTTGATCGTTCTTGATTGGATGATGCCGCATATTTCGGGCATTGAAGTATGCCGCCGCCTGAAAACACGGCCTGAAACCCGCTCTATTCCGGTTATTATGTTATCGGCCAGATCAGAGGAAATTGATCAGGTGCGTGGGCTTGAGATTGGGGCAGACGATTATGTGACCAAACCCTATTCAATTGTGGAGCTTATGGCGCGTGCACGCGCGCAATTACGCCGTATGCGCGCTGCCGCTGTTGGTCAGATTTTAAACTATGAAGATATCGTTTTGAATGCCGAAACTCATAAAGTGTCTCGCGGCGAAGAAACTATAAAGCTTGGGCCCACTGAGTTTCGCCTGTTGAGCACATTTATGGAAAAACCTGGGCGAGTTTGGAGCCGTGATCAACTCTTAGATCGAGTTTGGGGTCGAGACATCTATGTCGATACGAGAACAGTGGATGTGCATATTGGCCGCTTGCGTAAAGCCCTTTGTCAATACGGCGGCACAGACCCGGTGAGAACAGTGAGAGGGGCCGGTTACGCTTTAGGGTCGTAATTTGTGTCTCGGTAAATATTTTCCAAGGAAGCAAGTGCTCATCAGCAAAATAAGTGACCACAAACGCTCTTTTTTCTATGCGCCACTGTTTGGGTCAAAGTGTGTGAATGTTAATTTCGCGCAGATTATAAAGTTATTTGTTCGGAAAATTTAGTTTTGGAGGGAACCGCGGTCAGATTGAGCGCGGTTCCTCATTAATTGCTGATAAGATATCTAAAGACAACCTGAAAGAGCTGTTGCAAGGTTCCGGAGCGTTTGGAAGTAGTGTGTTTTACCCAATTCTAGACCCACTCCAAGTGGATCAAGAATGCCCATTTTAACGTTGGCTCCGTTCGTAACAGCAGCAACGATGTTTGGATTGTACTGTGGCTCTGAAAGAACGCATGAGATACTTTGATAGTTGATCTGGTTTTGGATCTCTGCAATCCGCGCTGGGCTAGGATCTCTTGCATCTGAAAGCGATATTGCCCCAGCAGCATAAAAATTGAAGGAGTCTTCAAAATATTGATACGCATCATGAAAGACAATGAAATTGCGCCCTTGAAGCGGGGAAAGTATTGCCTCGATTTCAGTTGAGAGGTCACTTAGTTCTTTCTGCCCTGCGGCGGCATTCAATTTGTATTGAGCTGCATTTTCCGGATCTGCATTGGACAGCACCTGTGCAATAGTGTTCAACCACACCGCTGCGTTGTCTGGCGAAAGCCATACATGAGGATCATCTCCATCGTGGTCGTCATGTCCTTCGTGGTCGTCATGTCCTTCGTGGTCGTCATGTTCGTCGTGATCATCATGTCCTTCGTGGTCGTCATGTTCGTCGTGATCATCATGTCCGTCGTGATCATCATGTCCTTCGTGGTCGTCATGTCCATCATGATCATCATGCCCGTCGTGGTCGGCATGCTCCTCGAACAAAGCTCCCTGCCGGAAAGGTAATTTTAGGATGCCCTCTGCCTCAAAAAGCTCAGTTACAACGGCATCTTTTGCCAACGTCTCAATTGCGCTTTCCATCCACGGTGTTAGGCTTTCACCTATCCAAAACACCAAGTCAGCGTTTTGTAGAGATGCGGCCTGTGATGGGCGAAGACTGTATTCATGTGGGCTAGCTCCCGCAGGAATAATGAGATCAGGTGAGCCAACACCGTCCATCACGCGGGCCACCAGTGAATGTACTGGTGCAATATCAACAGCCACCTTGGGCGCTTCAGCTAAACTTATCCCTGCTGTGAGGGCAATAATTGAAGAAAGGGCAAACGTTTTTCTGGACATTCTTTAGATCACGTGATTGTATAACATTACATGTTGTAGTAAGGGTTGGTTGATTTGGCAAGACCTAATGATGCGGGAATAGAAAAATCACCTGAAATAGTTGGTTTTGAGGCGCATGATCATTCTGCATGCGTGCAAAGTGCGCTGCGTACCGCAGACGAGCACTGTTCTGCTAAGGGGCTGCGCTTCACGCCCGTTCGACGTAAGACATTAGAAATTCTGTTGCGAGAACACCGTGCCCTTGGTGCTTATGATTTGCTTAAAAGTCTTCACGCAGCAGGTTTCGGATCTCAACCCCCCGTGGCCTACAGGGCAATTGAGTTTCTCGTCGTTAACGGATTTGCCCATAAGGTCGAAAAACTGAATGCATTTATCGCATGTAGCAAGCCTGGTGCAGCCCATTCACCAGCATTTATGATTTGCCGCGCCTGTGATTTGGTGGTCGAGGGAATTTCTGGTCCGGCGCGTAGCATACTTGGTAAGGCGGCAAACGAAGTCGGATTCACGATTGAAAAAAGCATTATTGAGGTTGAAGGCATCTGCTGCTCTTGCGCTGAGCAAGCAAGCGCATGAGCCTAATTGAACTGAATAATTTAAGCGTTGCGTATGGCTCTCATAAAGTCTTGCGAGATGTTTCTCTGACGATAAATCAGGGGGAAATTCTAACGGTTGTGGGGCCCAATGGGTCTGGAAAAACAACCCTTTTTCGCGCACTAATTGGATCCGCAAAGCCGGCTTCTGGATGGATTACTCGCAGTGACAATCTAAGAATTGGATATGTGCCTCAAAGGCTGCATATCGGAACAACTTTGCCGATTACGGTAGAACGCTTTTTACGCATCCAAAAAAATAGTTCTCTAATTTCTTGCGCAGAGGCATTGGCGAAAGCAGGTATTCAACAGCTTGCACAAAAACAGGTGTCTGACTTATCTGGAGGACAATTTCAAAGAGTGATGCTGGCAAGTGCTTTATTGACAAAGCCCAACCTTTTACTGCTGGATGAGGCAACGCAAGGGCTTGACCAGCCCGGCTCGGCAGATTTTTACCGTCAAATAGAAAAGGTGCGTACCGAAACCAATTGTGCGGTTGTCATGATAAGTCACGAACTGCATGTTGTGATGAGTGCGTCAGATCGTGTTATATGCCTAAATGGACATATTTGCTGCGAAGGCACGCCTGAAATCGTTACCTCAGACCCTGAGTATCGCGCTCTTTTCGGGACGGGGACGGGTGGTCAACTTGCGCTATATCGGCACCATCATGACCATGTGCATGATGAAAATTGCGACCACGCCCCCTCAGAAATATCGGAACAATAATGCACTTGCTTGATGATTTTATGGTAAGAGCCATATTGGCAGGCATAGGCGTTGCCATTGCTGCTGCCCCTCTGGGCAGCTTTGTCGTATGGCGGCGCATGGTATACTTTGGTGATGCAACATCCCATGCCTCAATTCTTGGCGTAGCCTTGTCTCTGGCGCTTGAACTCTCGATCTTTTTGGGTGTTGTAACAGTCGCTCTGATAATGGCGATAGCTGTAACGCTGTTGGCCCGTCGGGAATACGCAATGGAAATATTGTTGGGTGTTCTGTCCTACAGTGCATTGGCTTTTGGTTTAGTATCGGTTTCCTTTCTTTCGGGCGTACGAATTGATCTGATGGCATATTTGTTTGGCGATATTCTCGCAGTGTCGCGGGGGGATCTTGCGGTTATATGGCTCGGCGCACTAGCGGTTGTTGGGCTTATAGCGTACCGATGGAAAGCACTGCTAATTTCTACACTCAGTGAAGAGTTGGCCCATGCGAATAAGATTGATCCCAAACGTGAACAACTTATCTTAACACTCACACTTGCAATCACAGTGGCATTAGCAATCAAGGTCGTCGGCGCATTACTGATTGCCGCGATGTTAATCATTCCAGCTGCTGCGGCCCGTCCGATTTCGCGGACGCCGGAAATGATGGCTGTTATGGCAGCAGTGATCGGCAGTGGCTCAGCCCTTATCGGACTTTGCTTGGCCTATGTCATGGACACGCCTGCCGGGCCATCTATTGTGTGTGTATCCGCACTCAGCTTTGCGGCAACCAACCTTTTAAGCGTAGCCATCAAAAGATAATAAGAGCTTTTTGGTCTTTGTTTTTATGTTGGGTCTTAAGGTCATAAAAAACTAATTCGATCCAGAGAAAAGATACTAAATGACGCCATAGACAACGTGGAGTACGGGGCGCGCTTTTTAAGGTAATAGATCGGTCAGGGAATGCTATCTAAGGTTATTGCCTTCTTTAAATTGTGTATTATGGTCGTTTAAAAAGAGGAAATCATATGAACCGTCTGCTCAATGCTTTGGCTTTATGGTTTGCCAGAGTGCCGAATTTTTCACGTCCTTACCGTTACTATATTTTGACCATTGCTTTAATTGGCACAATTGGCTTGGGATCGGGCATTCGGCACCTAGAGGTGGACCAAAGTATTGATGCGTGGCTGTCGGACGATAATGTCGCAGTGCAAGCTTTGGATGATTTTCGCGCCCAATTTGGCTCTGATGATGGCTTATTCTTGGTTTATCGCGCAAAAGATGGAGACGTTTTTAGCCCAAAATCACTGTCTTTGCTCCGCAGCTTAACAGACCAAATAGACAGCTGGGATAATCTAGATCCTAATGTCTTGGGCGTGCAAGAAGAAATTTGGCAAGACCTTGATCACATCCTGCGCGTTCAATCCTTGGCCAATTTACGCTATCAGGAAAATACGCCAGAGGCGTTGGTTTCGCGAAGGCTGCTTTCCAAAGATATCGAAGTTAGCAAAGAGGTTGCCGAAGCAACCCGCGCCCGCGCATTGGACCAAGATAATATTTCATTGCAAATGTTTTCTAAGAACCAAGAATTTGGGGCTTTGGTCATCACCACAGATTTTGGGGCCGAGCCAGTGCTTGACGGAGCGAAAGGCGACCTTGATTTAGAGGCCGAAGATGAATTTGAACTGGCCTTTGATGATTTTGCGCTGGAAGTCGACGAAACGGCCATTGTCCAAGACGTCGAATTTATTGAGGTGCAACCGCAAACCTATCTGGCCTTTATCACTGCGCTGAAGGCAATTTACAATCAAGACCAATTTGCGGAACAATTCGAGTTCTACCCAATAGGGATGGCCGGGATGATGGAAAGCTCTATGGACATCATGATCCAGTCAGGCGTTTTGCTAGGGATAGGCGTTGTTTTGCTTGTGGTTCTTTTATGGACACTTTTTCAAACTGCGGCCGCTGTGATTTGGCCTGTCTTATGTATCGTTGCAAGCATGGTTTGGGTGGTTGGTGGTATGACCTGGCTGGGCATACCAACCTCACAGTTATTGGCCTTATCGGCGATGCTTGTTCTGGCCGTTGGGGTGGCTGATTGCGTCCATGTCATGAGTGAATATCTTTACTATCGGCGCGCAGACTTGAACCATGAAGAGGCCCTGAGCAAATCTTATGAAAAAACCGGCGTTCCCATTTTATTGACCACTTTAACAACCATGGCGGGGATGGGCGCGATCGCGTTTGGCGGAATTGGCCAATTTATGGTGTTTGGAATATCCTCGGCGGCGGGCGTTTTTGCTGCCTTTGTTTTTACCCTCTTTGTGTTGCCATCTCTGTTAGAGCTATGGCACCCAAACCCAGGACACGAAGCGGCCGCCCCAACATCATTGGCGGGAAAAATATGGCATCTTGCGACCTTACCGGCGCGATTGCTGTTTACGGTTTTCGGAAAAATTGGTTTGAGCTGGTTATTTACGGCGGCTTGGCTGCCGCCACTCTTGGCCCGTATCCCCAAATTTTCCTTTCAGTTTAGAGGCCTGATTATCATCGTTTTTACCCTTATTTTCGGGATTTGCCTTTATGGGGCCAGCAAAGTAAAAATTGACTCTAACCTCGTTGATCTCTTTCGAGAAGGGACGCCGTTGCGGATTACCTATGAGATTGTAGACACCCATATGGCAGGCACCTCATCAATGGAAATCATGATAGACTTCCATGAAGAAGAGGCGCTGAGTGACCCGACGGTTTTACAGACGATTGATCGGTTGCAAGAAGAGATTGAAAGCAAATATAGCCACCTTGTGACCCGCACCAATTCAATCGCTGACTTGGTGAAATCAATGCATAAAACCATGCAGGATGGAGATCAGAATTTCTATACGATACCGGATGACCAACAGGCGGTTTCCCAGCTTCTGTATCTGTTTAACAGCAGCGCGCCAGAAGATCGGCAAGCGCTGGTATCGGATGATTATTCACGGTCCCATATCTCTATACAGATGCGAAATGCGGGCTCGGTTGAATATGCCGAATTATTGGAGCGCATGCAGCAGGATATTGATGCTGCATTTTCTAAGCTCAGCACAAAGTATGAACAGCAAAAAATTTCCGTCACGGGAAGCGTGGCGCTTTTGATGCAATTGGCGGATGTTATATCGAACCTTCAAGTGAAGTCATTGACCATTGCCATTGTGATAATTTCTGCCTTTTTGATGCTGGCACTCGGATCATTTTACGGCGGCATGCTTGCGATTATTCCCAATATGCTACCTTCTGTATTTGCCTTTGGATTAATGGGCTTGTTTGGCATTCCTCTTGATACGGATACGCTAATGATCGCGCCCTTGATTATCGGTATAGCCGTGGATGACACCATTCATTTTGTCACCCACTACCGCATGGCATTGGCCCAACACGGGGATCTTGCCCGTGCGATAAAAGAGGCCGTATTGCAAGTTGGACAGGCTGTTACATTCACGACCTTGGTGCTTGGCATTTGTTTTTTCATGCTGACGTTTTCCGATTATTTGGGCCTTGCAAAGGTTGGATTTTTTGGCGCTCTTGCAATCTTTGTAGCCTTGCTATGCGACCTTCTGTTTTTGCCAGCGCTGATTTATGTTTTCAAACCAAAGTTCGGGGTTAAGGATGCAAAAACCGACACCGCCCCGGTTGAAGGAGTTGCGTCATGATCTCATTATTCAAAAAAAAAGCCCTTTACCTTTTTATAATTTTGATGTCTGCGGGCGCTGCGCAGGCGCAATCGGCAAAAGACATCATGATTATGGTGGATGAAAGAACGCGTCAGCAAAATGATTCCTCTTTTACCCTGCTTAGAATTTCCACCTGTAAATTTGGGCTCAAAGGCTCAAAGGTAAAATGCACCAAAAAGCCTGTGGTCAAAAAATTGGAAAGTGCTTCCATTACCGTGGGTCAGAACGGCAAGGATATCCAGTCAATATTGTTTGTCCGCGAGCCCAAGTCCGAACGCGGTGTCGGTATGCTAAGTCATACCTATGACAATCCTGCCAAGGATAATGAAACCTACCTTTATCTGTCTGCGCTGGGCAAGGTAAAGCGCATGGTGGCATCAAATTCTGATGATGACAGCGAGCCTGTTTCCTTGTTTGGCTCTGAATTTAACACAGAAGATCAGGAAACCGGCAAAATCGATGAATATGAATTCACGCTGCTGGATAAGGTCACTTATAAGGGGCGAAAAGCCTATGTTATCGAGCAGGTTCCAAATGCGAACCGCGCGCGGAAGAGCCGGTATTCAAAATCGGTTATGTGGATTGATCAAGAGCGGTTTGTGATGTTGAAAGCTGCTCTTTATGATCGAAAAGGGCGCGAAACCCGCCGGATATTTGCCAATAAAATAGAGAAAATTAATGGAATTTACTTGGCTCGGTCGGTGACATTGATGAACCTTATCGAAAGCCGCTTGTCCAACATGGCCTTACTGTCAATTGATTTTGGGGTGGATATTGATCCTGCTTTGCTGACCAAAAGAGCCCTGACTGATACCGCCTTTCGGGAGAAACATCTCAACAGCCTTCGTACGCAGGCCAATTAAATTGATGCGGGTCAGTATTCTTTTACTTTTGGTGGGAATTGCCCACCCCGCTCTTGCCCAAGACTTTGAGTTTGATGAAACAGAGCTGGAATTTGAAATTGAGGGGGGTGATGCGTTTAGTGAAATAGATGAATTTGATGAAGATATTGAATTTGATGATGCAAGTTTCGAAGTTGAAACGACAACCAGTTTAGCACTGACAGCGCTCTATCGGTATTCAAAAGAAAACACACTTCAAACAACAACAGACATATCGCGCTTTGAGCTTGATCTTGAAGATACCGCTGACTGGGGGGGCTTGGGAAATATCGAGTGGAAAGTGCAACTCGCCGCCGAAGATAACAATGGGACAAACACATTAGAAGCAAACCTCAATAAATTTACTTTGCAAAATTCTTATAAGGATGTGAGCTGGAAGCTGGGAAAGATGCGCATCGGCTGGGGAGAATTAGAAGGGATTTCAATTTTAGATATTATAAACCCTGCTGCGTCCTCTAGCGGCAGTACAAGCGGCGAAAGCGATGTCGGTCAATGGGCTCTTAGCGCGGATTATTTCATCGGTGATGATACTTTGAGCGGGTTTTCTATTGTGCAGCCTGCCATTTCTTCTCAGATTATTCCGCTGGCAAGCGATAACACCCAACCCGAATTCGGGCTAAAGTACCAGCGCCTCTCTGGACAGGGTCAGTTTAGTCTTTATGCGGCGCAGTTACTGCCGCAATCGGCCGTCGTCAATTTGGGTGCGGCAGCAAGCTCGGCGCAGCCCTATAATCTTGTGGGGCTGAGTTATAACTATGCGCGCAGCGGAGTGCTGTGGGAGTTTGATCTTGGTTATAAATCTGGCCAAGAGCGCTCTGACTTAACCGGTTTATCGAGGCATGACCGATTAGACCTTGGGGTTGGTTTTGAATATGCTCTGAACTCTACGACGCAAATAAATATGGCAGCCTATGGTCAATTTTGGCTGAACCAGACAGAAAAATATTACTTTCCCGGTGGTTTTGAAGATAAAGAAACCAACGCAGGTTATCAGCTATATATCTCAAAAGACCTCTCTAATGAGACATGGAACGCCGCTGCGGTATTTTCCGGTGCACTAGATGCCTCGCTGGCCAATCAAGCGATATCGGTTGAGTATACAGGTTTAGATGAACTTAAACTCTTGGCCAGCGCCTATTGGATTCAGGCCAACTCAGACAGCCTGTTTTCCGCATACGACGGGGCGAACGGGATTTCTTTTTCGGTTGAGAGAAGCTTTTAACTCTAACCATGGGGAGCATCCCCGCCTTGCCCTGTGTTGCGAGAACTTTGAAAATCAAAACCTAGATATTGCAAAAAAGCTTTACCTTTCAAAAGGCTTGCCCATATGGTTCAAAAGTTAAATTGGAGCATATCCAAGATGGAGGCCAAAAGTTTGATTGACCAAAGAGCAAATGAGCCCTCGGCAGACATGCTGCACAAATGGGATAGAAACCATCAGCTTCATCCCTGGGCGGCAATGCATGATTGGCGTGGCTATGACCATATGCTGGTTCAAAACGCAAACGGCATATATCTTTGGGATGAAAGCGGTAAGCGGTTTATTGACGGGCCTGGTGGCATGTGGTGCGTGCAAATCGGGTACGGGCGAAAGGAAATGGCCGAGGCTATAGCCCAGCAGGTGATGAAACTTCCATATACCTCGCCTTGGACATCGACAACTGAACCCTCAGCTGTTCTTGCAAAGAAAATTGCCACAATGGCGCCGGGGGATTTGAACAACGTGTTCTTTACGACCGGGGGATCAACGGCTGTTGATACAGCACTGCGGACGGTTCATTTCCTAAACAACCGTTTGGGACGTCCGGGAAAGAAAATCGTTCTGGCACGCGAAAAAGGATATCATGGGTCCACCTATCTGGCCTCTACCGTAACCGGTAAAGAACGGGATAAATCACGATTTGATATTGAAAAGCGGCTGGTGCATTTCCTGCCTGACGTCAATCCTTATCGTAGGCCTGCTGGCATGAGTGAAGCGGATTGGTGCGATGCCAAGGTTTTGGATATTGAACAGGCGATTAAAGAAATTGGCGCAGATAAAATAGGGGCTTTTATTGCCGAGCCTATCTTATGCTCTGGCGGTGTCATTGTCCCGCCAGAAGGCTATCATAAACGCACTTTAGAGCTCTGCCGAAAGCATGACATACTCTATATCTCGGATGAGGTTGTCACTGCTTTTGGTCGCCTTGGGCATTGGTTCGCCTCAAAGGACGTTTTTGGCATTGAGCCCGATATCATCACCTGTGCAAAAGGTTTGACATCTGGTTATTTGCCGCTTGGCGCCTGCATTATTTCCGACCGCATTATGGATCAGATGCAAAGCCCAAATGAGCCAGTTCTATTTTCGGCTGGCTATACCTATTCCGCGCATCCCGTTTGCTGTGTGGCGGCGCTTAAGAATATCGAGATATTTGAAACCGAAGGCCTGCTTGAGCATGTGCGTCAGATTACACCCTATTTTCAAGAAAGGCTTGCTGCACTGTCATCCAATCCCATTGTTGGAAATGTGCGGGGTATGGGGCTTTTGGGCTGTATTGAGGGAACGCCGGATAAAGACGGCTCGACGTTAGATGATGAGCGAAAGCTTGGCGCATTGCTGGATGCGGCCTGCGAAGAAATGGGGCTTCTTGTTCGCCCGTTGATTAACATGGCTGTATTTTCACCGCCGCTGATTATCACCCGAGATGAAATCGACACCATGTTTGATATTTTGGAAAAGGCGTTGAAAAAAGTCGCCAGCGATATGTGATAAATCACAGCCTAACCGGTCGTTGCCGGATGCTCCCTTCGGCCATAGCGCTGGGCAAGATCAATGTCTTGACCAAGATCAATAGCTGCCCGGTATCCGCTATGAACGGCCGCAGCAATGATGGATGGTGCCTCGGCGTCTCCGATACGGCTTACAGATTGAATTCCGACTTTGCGGTATCCATTTTCGTCGGAAATCAAATCGTCATAAAGGTCCGTTACAGGAATTCTTCGGGTGAGTGGAATAACAGCATGGCAGGAAATCGTGCTGGCGGTATTGGAAAAAACACAAGAGAGTTCTGCGCGGCCGGACGCGATAGCGTCGATGGTTTTATTGGTAATAATTTCAACACCTGCCTTGATCAAAGCATGGGTTGATGCCTCTTGCTCATCTGTGTACGCCCCCCAGCCGCATACTCGGCCAGCTGGTGTAATCAGAACCACCGCATGTCCCCTTTTGCGCAGCTCAAGAGCGCAGACCGAACCAAAATAATAATGATCATCATCATAGATCACTATTTTTGAGGCATTGATGGGCGCGCCATCTAGGATCGTATCGCCGGCAATGATCATCCGTGGATCACTGTGGGCAAAGCCAACATCACTATGACGGCCAACGGCATCTTTTGCCCATTTGGCCCCTGTTGCAATAAGTACGCGCGAAACACCAAGTTCCAACACGCTCTCTGCGGTCATAGGGCTTTGCGGAAAAACCTCTACTGCGGCGAGCTTGTCAATTTGGGTCAGCCGCCAATCCCGCACTCTTGCCCATTCTGCAAGACCGGGCAATTTCGCCTCTTTTGTAATGCGTCCCCCTAAAGTGCGATCGGCCTCTGCCAGCAGCACGTTGTGGCCCATTTGGCCCAGAACACGTGTTGCTTCAAGTCCGGCGGGCCCCGCGCCAACCACCAGTACTTTTTCAGTCTTTGGCGCTCTTTTGACCTTTTCCGGGTGCCAGCCAAGACGCCATTCTTCGCCCATGGTTGGATTTTGGGTGCAGCGAATGGGCACGCCGAGCGAGTCATGTGCATAACAGACATTACAGCCAATACACTCGCGAATATCCTCAATCCGCCCTGCATCAATTTTATTTGGAATAAAGGGATCGGCTATCGAAGGCCTTGCGGCGCCGATCATATCCTGTACGCCGTCTTTGAGCAGCCGCGCCATGGTGTCCGGTGATGTGAACCGGCCCACCGCGACCACCGGCTTGCTGGTCATTGCCTTGGCCTTTTCAACGCTGCTTGTAAGGGCGGCTTCTTTTACAAAACGGGAATTTCCCATCTCAACGTTGTAGTCTGGAACTGTCAGGTCCCATAGATCTGGTAGATCAGATAAAAGACCAAAAGCATCATAGCTCTCTGCATCCTCCAACCCCACACTAAAGCGCGTTGCCACCGCTGCTTTGCCGTCAACGATCTCCTTGGTTTCTTCAATAAGTTCACGGATTAAACGGACCCTATTTTCCAGTGATCCACCATATTCATCACTGCGGGTGTTAGTCTCTGGGTTCAGAAATTCAGATAAAAGATAGCCATGGGTTGCATAGACATAAACAATGTCAAACTCTGCCTCCAACGCCCGCTGTGCCGCATTCCTATGCCACGCGCGGATATTTTGGATGTCTTGTTTGTCAATCTGGCGGTTCTGGCCCGGGTTGAGCACAGTGAAATCAGTTTGCGGCCGGTTGCGCAGTCCTAGCGCAGGAATGCGGGTGCCCAAATTTACCACCATACCGCCACCGATCCAGAGCTCGACCCCTGCCAGCGCCCCATGGCTGTGAACCGCCGAGGTCATAAGGTGGTGCGCAGCAATATCCTCTTGATCCCAAAGGCTGCAAAAGGGAAAGGCGTCGTTGTCTGAGGTTGGATGGATTGAGCAGTACTCGGTGTTTACAACACCCCATCCGCCTTCGGCCTTCACCTCACGCATTGCGGCCAAAGTTTTTGGCCGGCGCCATCCCATCCCTGTGCAATGAGGGACTTGATAGAAACGATTTTTCGCGGTCACCGGTCCAAGCTGGATAGGGTCAAAGAGAATATCATGTCTCGGATCGCGCATCTGTGAAACCTTTGTGATTATTTTCAAGTATTTGGGATCGCTCTGATGCCGAGTGTCAAGCTATTTTATGGAGTGTTGAATTGGGGCTTGTGCACACGGACATCATAGCTTCTGCTATTCACTGGCAATATAAACCTGAAGCGGTTTTAGACTATCCTTATCCCCGGCTTGTTCAAGTGTCGCAAATTCAATCGCAGCGACTTCATGGGCCGAAAGGCGCTTGAGATAGGCGATATCTTCACTTGGGGTCATCGCTTCCAACGCCTGAAACTCGGGCATATAATTTGGATAGCTTTCAACTATATGGTCGATCAAACCATTCCAACCCAGTGAGACAGAGCGCTTAATATCTTTTTCAGCAGACTTGAAAAGCTCTTTATCAAGGCGCGGCTTAAGGTCGTATTTTTGAAGCAAGGGTCTAACGCGCTCTGCGGCGCAGCGTTCCACTTTAGCCAGATATGTCATCTTTGCGCGTTGGTCTTGATCTGTAAATCTTTTCGCCAAACCCAAAAAATAGCCTTCGCCAATAATTTCTTCTTCAAAGTAAAGAAGTAAAATGTCCAAATATTCTTGTGTTGCTGTTTTTTTGTCTGTCATAAATCGCTCGGTCCGGAACTTCTGTGAGACTAGGTATCTTGAAAGAAAACGCGATCATGTTTTAGCGGATTATCTGGGTCAATACTTTCTTCCAGATTGCGCGCATAACGATGACCAGAGTAAACCGCGGCGGCGATAATGGCCGGTGCTTCACAGTCCCCTATGCGTTTCAAGGTTTTTGGGGCTGTGTCCACAGTGCTATCGATCAATGTGGACAGCTCTGTAAAAATGGTGTCGTTGGGTTGGCGAGAGGTGACCATGACGACAGATGCACAATCAAGCGAGGTGTCCGCACCGGTGTACGTACAGGACAGCTTTACTCGGCCACCACCAAAGTCCTTGAGCGTTTTGGAAACAATTAATTTTACGCCCATTTCCATCAATCTGCTTTGGGCGCGCCAGCGATCATAGGTGTAATACCCCCAAGCGGAAATGGTATCTTGCGGTGTTACCAAAGTGACCTTTTGACCTGATTTGGCAATTCGCTCGGCAATGACTGATCCCATATAATAGTGGTCATCGTCATAAACGACGACGGAGCCTTTAGGCATGTTTCCCGACATAATGTCATCAGGTGTATAAACGCAGGCTTGCGGCGAAAGATTTGGTAAGTTGCCTAATGCATGAGCGCCGTATCCATCCCGGCGCCAGGTAGCCCCCGTGGCCACTGCAATATGATCAGCGCCCACGTCCAGAGCCTCTTGCGCCGTTAATTTACTTTCGCGAAAAATTTCGACGCAATCCATCTTTTTAATCTGCTGAAGCCGATAATCACGCACTCTGATCCATTGATTTAATCCGGGCAAAGTTGCTTCTTTTATAACGCGGCCGCCAAGCTCGCGTGTTGCTTCGGCAAGCATGACCTCATATCCTCGTTTGCCCAGTGCATGTGCCGCCTCTAAACCTGCAGGGCCGGCCCCAAGAATTAAAACCCGGCTGTTTGATTTTCGTGATTGTATGATTTCCGGATGCCAACCGCGCCGCCATTCTTCGCTCATGGTTGGGTTTTGCGTGCAGCGAATGGGAACGCCTTTTCCATCGCCCATGTAACAGATGTTACAGCCTATACATTCGCGAATATCCTCAAACCGGCCCTCTTCAATTTTCTTTGGCAGAAAGGGATCTGCAATAGAAGGGCGCGCTGCCCCGATTAAATCGAGTATACCCCGATTGATCTGGCCCACCATTGTATCTGGTGAGGTGAATCTGCCAACGCTGACAACCGGCTTGGAGGTCATGGATTTAAGGGTTTCTACATAAGGTTCAAGCGCGCCTTCTTGCACAAAACGTGACAGACCCATTTCGATAGAATAGTCGTTGATGTTAATATCCCAAAGGTCTGGCAATTCACCCAAAACGCCAAATATTTCTTCGGTTTCGCCGGGCATTGGATTGCCATCACCGCCATCGTACCCGCCGTTGGTTTCTGCAGAAAACCGAACGGCCACAGCCATTTTATCCCCAACGGCGTCTTTGGTATCTTCAATGATTTCGCGTACCAGCCGGATGCGGTTTTCCAGGGGCCCGCCATAGGCATCCGCCCGCGTGTTCATATCGGACGACATGAACTGCGAGAGCAAATACCCATGTGTTGCATAAATATAAACAAGGTCAAAATCGGCGTCTTTCGCGCGCAGGGCAGCGTTTCTATGCCATCGCCGAACTTCTCGGATATCTGCCAGATCCATAGCGCGTGTTTGAAAAGGGTTGCCTGCCAAATTGGGCATGCTAACAGCGCTCATTGCGACTTCACGGGTTTCAAGGTTTGCCATCCTTGCCCCGCCCAGACAGAGCTCAACACCTGCAAGAGCGCCATGGGCGTGCACTTTTTCGGTCATCAACGCATGGGCTTTGATGTCTCTTTGATCCCAAAGCGATGCCGAAGGATGTGGGGGATCATCAGAAGAGGGGTGCACTGAGCAATATTCAGTATTGACGACACCCCAACCCCCTTCAGCCTTAACTTCGCGCAGTCCGGCAAGAATACGGGGACGCTGCGAGCCACTGCCAGTACAATGGGGCACTTGGTAAAATCGGTTTTTGGCAGTAACGGGGCCGATTTTTATCGGCTTAAACAAGATATCATAACGAGGATCACGCATGGCTTAACTATAAAAATTTTCGCTTTGTGTTCAGTTTGAATTTTAAAGGCAGTCTTAATTGGGCTCCATCAGGTTGGGCGCATTCCAAAGCCTTGAGGACTGCGCCCTCAGTTCCTAGGTCATTAACCTTCCCGGGCAGCGATTTGTTGGTCCATTTCTTCACGGCGTTGCTGGCGGAACATAATCAAAGCGGCAATCGCAACGCAGACAGCCACGAATAAGATGATGATGGTTGCAAGCGCATTAATGTCTGGTCGCAGGCCCAGCCGTATGCGTGAGAATATTAAAATTGGAAGCGTGTTTGCCCCCGGCCCTGTTACAAAGCTGGCAATCACGAGATCATCAAGCGACAGGGTGAACGCCAGCAACCATCCAGAAAGCATTCCGGGCGCCAAACGCGGAAGTGTTATTGCGGTAAGTACCTTAAATGGCTTGGCACCAAGATCAGCTGCGGCCTCTTCTAGGCTTTGTCCCATGCCGGTCAACCGCGCTTGAATAATCACCGCAACATAAGCCAGCGAAAAGGTGATATGCGCAATGGTAATAGTGGTAAAGCCGCGCTCTGCCGGCCAACCGATCAACTGTTTGAATGAGATGAAAAACACCAATAAGGACAGACCGGTAATCACTTCAGGCATCACAAGCGGCGCCACTAGCATGCCGCCAAAGAGCGTTCGTCCCCGAAACCTGCCAAAGCGCACCATTGCAAGGCCCGCAAGGGTGCCAAGAATGGTTGCAAAAGTGGCATTAATCACTGCAATTTTTAGACTGAGCGATACTGCATCCCAGACGTCCTGAGATTCGAACAAAACATAGTACCAGCGGGTAGACCAGCCGCCCCATACCGGGACCAGCTTTGAATAATTAAAGGAATAGATCACCAGCAAGATCATTGGCACATAAAGAAAAGTAAGCCCGGTTATGAGCATTATGCTCAAGAATCTTGATCGCTTATTATTCACCTGTCGCGCCCTCCGAAGCTTTTCCTTGGTAGTGCTGGTAAATCGCCATGGGCAAAACCAAGAGCATTAGCAAAACAATGGCGACCGCACAGGCAACAGGCCAGTCGATATTTCGGGCAAATTCGTTGTACAGCAGCCGGCCAATCATCTGCACATTGCCGCCGCCCAGCAAATCGGGAATGACATATTCACCCGTCGCTGGGATAAACACCAGCAAAGAGCCCGCGATGACACCGGGCATTGTCAGGGGCAGTGTAATTTTGAAAAACGTATTAATTGGACCTGAACCCAGATCGGCAGCAGCCTCATTTAAAGTCGCATCCAGTTTTTCCATATTTGCATAAAGCGGCAGGATCATAAACGGCAGGTAGGTATAGACGATACCGATATAAACCGCGAATTCGGTATAAAGCATACGGATAGGCTCGTCGATAATCCCTAAGGAAATCAACACACCATTGATCGTTCCCTGATCTGCAAGAAGTCCCATCCACGCATAAACCCGTAAAAGAAACGAAGTCCAGAATGGTAAGATGATTGAGAACAGCAGAAGCCTTTTGGCAACCGGACCAGAGCGCACAATTCCATAGGCCATCGGGTAGCCAATCAACAAACAAAAAAACGTCGATATAATCGAAATTTTCAGAGAGTTTATGTAGGTACGCGCGTAAAGTGGATCATCAAAAATATACGCAAAATTATCAAACACCACGCGAATGGTCATGATGGTGCCGTCGGTCCATTCGATCATCTTACTGAAGGGCGGGCTTGCGATGGCAAGTTCAGCAAGACTTATCTTGGCGACAATAAAAAACGGTGCCAGAAAGAAAATAAAGAGCCATACAAAAGGAACTGCGATTACAATGCTGCGCCATCCTGATTGCAACTGGCGTAATGTGCGGCTCACAACCCCGTCAGAAAGACCTCCTGATGGTTTTGGCAAGGTATCCATGCTCATTTGTTAAGCAACATGACGCTAGAGGGATCCCAGGTAAGATAAACCGTATCTTCCCAAGTGATCCCATGGCTGCGGCTTTTGGGTCTAACCTGGTTGGGCGCGGTGATATCAATGATGCGGCCACTTTCCAAGCGGACTTTATAAATCGAAGAATTTCCCAGGTATCCGATATCGTCAACAATACCTTTTGACTGATTTGCCTGTGGTTCACTGGACGCCTCAGCACTCAAGTGAATTTTTTCCGGACGCAGCGCAACCCAAACCTGAGTGCCTTTTGGGACAGGTTGGTTATGTTCGACACTCAACTCACCAATATCTGTTGAAACACGCACATGATCGTTGCCGTCTTCGACAACATGACCTTCCAGAATATTTGCAGAGCCAATAAAATCTGCCACAAACCGGTTTTCGGGAAATTCGTATATTTCGGTAGGAGAGCCAATTTGTATAAATTCACCTCGGTCCATCACCGCGATCCTCGTCGATAGGGTCATGGCCTCTTCCTGATCGTGGGTAACAACAACAAACGTAATTCCAACTTGGTCTTGGATATTCGCCAGCTCAAACTGGGTTTGTTCGCGTAGTTTTTTATCCAATGCGCCAAGTGGTTCATCTAAAAGCAAAAGTTTGGGTTCTTTTACCAAGGCCCGCGCAAGTGCCACCCTTTGGCGTTGGCCACCGGAAAGCTGTTGGGGTTTTCGTTTTTTGTAATCTTGAAGTTCAACCAGCTTTAAAATGGCATGGATCCGGTCTTCTATTTCATCTTTTGGCAGCTTGTCCTGTTGCAAACCAAAAGCGATATTTTTCTCAACGGTCATATGCGGAAAAAGCGCATAGTTCTGAAACATCATATTGGTCGGGCGCTCATAGGGCGGCACATCAGACATGTCATTTCCGTCAATCAGGATCTGACCGGATGTGGGAACCTCAAACCCTGCCAACATCCTTAGCAATGTGGTTTTTCCGCATCCTGAACCGCCCAGTAAACAAAACAGCTCACCTTGATAAATATCTAGATCGACATTGTTTACGGCAACAAACTCGCCAAATTTTTTGGTAACTCCACGAATTCTAATCAGTGGCTCTGCGTCCGCATTCAACCATGGTCTGTCAGTGGCATTTTGATCAGTGGAAAGTTGTTCACCGAGCATTGCGAGCCTTTCATTAATGTCAGGGGAGTTTAAAATAAATTTTAGTGGCGGAGCCTATTCAAAGACCCCGCCACCAATGTGTTTAACTTAGTTACCAGCTTTGAAGTTGGTCCAAGTTCTGGTTTCCATGCGGTCAACTTTTGGTCCCAAAACTGCAGATGTATACATATTGTCGATCTGCGCGCTTGTTGGGAAGGCCGCCGGGCTAGAAGTGACTTCCTCATCAACCATTGGTTTTGCGGCTAGGTTAGCCGTCGCATACCATGTATAATTACTGTCAGCTGCCCCAACTTCGGGACGCATCATGTAATTTAGGAACAAATGCGCATCTTCCACATTGCTTGCGTCCGCTGGAATTAGCCAGCCATCGATCCACAATTGTGCTGCATTTTCGCCCTCAGGAAGGAAGAAATCGAGAACCACGCCAGTGTTTGCCTCTGCGGCACCTGCCATTGCCAATAGGCCATCTGGACCCCAAGTCACAGCGACACAGAATTCTTTCTGAGGCATTCTTTGGTAGGCATAGTTATCAAAAGTTTTTACGTAAGGACGAATTGCCGCCAGCATTTCACCGGCTTTATCGTAGTCAGCTTTGTCTTTTGTATTTGGATCAAGCCCAAGATAGCCCAGTGCCATTGGCACAACATCACCCGGCGAGTCGAGGAATGAAACGCCACATTTGGCCAGTTCTTTCATATGCGTCGGATCGAAAATCATATCCATCGAACCGATAGGTGCATCCGGATATGTTTCCAGAACCAGTTCTTTGTTATAGGTCACACCATGCGAGCCCCACATGTAGGGCACAAAATGTTGGTTGCCAGGATCCCACTCGCTCGCGAGTTGTTCCATGATTGCCGGATCCATATTTTTCACATTGTCCAGCTTTGACATATCTAGCGGCGCAACGATCCCTGCTGAGATAAGGCGCGCGGTCATGCTGCCCGAGTGACTGACAACGTCATATCCGCTGTTACCCGCCAGCAATTTTGCATCAATGGTTTCGGCGGAATCATAGGTATCATAAATGACTTTGATCCCGTATTCGGCTTCAAAGTTGGCGATGGTTTCCTCGCCAATATATTCCGCCCAGTTGGTGACCTTTAGAACGCGCTCTTCTGAAATTGCCTGTCCGCCGGTAAGTGCACCAATTGCGGCAAGGCATGCCAGCATTTTTGAGTGGCTTATATTTTTCATACTTTACTTCCTCTCTGTTGATCTACGATACCCAGTTTATGAGCTCGTACACTTAATCCACGCTTTTTTAACCACACCAAAAGTGAGTGATATAGTTTTGAGCGGGCGTGAAATGTTCTTTCCTTAAAGCTTGACTAATTGAACACTCCCTAAGAGGCTATTCTGGTTAAACTAAATGTGTCAAGCAGCTAAGGGCATAGCTGCAATCAATTCTGCCGAGGGAAACTTCTTCTATAGGGTATTGATACGATCGGCAGCTGAAGTCGCAAGTTAGAAAGGACTGTCGCAATGGAAAGCTGTAAAATTATTCCACTCGAACACGATGGCCCTGCTGGTATAGGTTTGTCGATGCTAGACCTCGATGCTGATGACTTTCAATCGGATTTACCAGAACAATACTGGCATCTTTATCATGAAAACATGTCGCTCAATCTAATCGTTGGTGTTTGGACCACGACAAGTATGCAAGAAAAGTTTGGCCCCTATCCCGGTGATGAATTTATGTGCATCCTAGAGGGTCAAGTCGAAATGATTGATCGAGAGGGTGAAAAGACCCTGATTAAAGAGGGCCAAACATTTTGTGTTCGAAACGGGGTTCCAGTATCTTGGAAACAAAATGGGTTCTTAAGGAAATTTTTCATAACCTACAGTCCGCAAACTCAAGAGGGCAATAGTCCGTCTTCAGATGAAACGGGCGTATTTGTCCTAGACCAAGAGGAACTGAGCGCGAAATTGCAAAATCTTGATACGCCGTTTCCTTATGGGGTTGAAAGCACCCAGCCGATGCAAAAAAATGCAACCCTGTTTGTCAACGATACTGGAAACATGCGCGTTGGAATGTGGAAAAGCACGCCGTTTAAAACTGTGATGCAAGCCTTCCCAGTCAACGAATTCGTGCAACTGCTTGAGGGCGAAATTTGCATCACTGAGCAGGCAGGAAGAAAACATGAATTTTCGCCCGGGGATGTATTTTTTGTCCCTCAAGGGACGATATGCTCTTGGCATTTCAAGGGGGATGTATGTAAATTCTACTGCCGCATTGACGGGGATTGACAAGCCGCGGGTCCCCGATGTTTCCTTGGTAAACTGAAAATAAAATATCAACTTCAGGCAAGGCGTCGAAATAGCGACAGCGTTTGGCCAGGTTCACGGGGTAATTTTGTTAATGAGTACGAATATGTCACCTGATGAAAATCATAAAATCCTTTTTGAACCGGTAAGAATTGGCCCCAAAACTACCAAGAACAGGTTTTATCAAGTGCCGCATTGCAATGGGATGGGACATCGCTGGCCGCGCACAATGGCGGAAATGCGCGGGGTTAAAGCAGAAGGCGGTTGGGCAGTTGTCTGCACCGAAGAATGCTCAATTCACCCCACCAGTGACCTTACACCAGCAACGTTGATGCGGCTATGGGATGACAGTGATCTTCCGGTGCATGAACTGATGGTAAATAAAGTCCACGAGCATGATGCCCTTGCGGGCATTCAACTAGTCCACAATGGCCTTTCGGTCAGTAACTATTTATCGCGGATGCCGGCTCTTGCCCCCTCTGCGGCCCCAACCGAAACATCCAATTCGACCCAAGCCAGAGGCATGGATAAGTCTGACATCAAGGCATTGCGAGGCTGGTTTCGCGATGCAGCCCTGCGTTCGCGGCGGGCTGGCTATGACATCATTTATGTCTATGCCGCGCATGGCATCATGACACTCCTATTCCAGTTTTTGTTGAAACGCTTCAATCAGCGCACGGACGAATATGGCGGCAATCTGACCAATCGGGTGCGATTATTGCGCGAAGTTTTAGAAGATACAAAAGATGCTGTTGGGCATGACTGCGCAATCGCGCTCAGGTTTGCAGTGGATGAACTGCTTGGCGAAAACGGCATGCACATGGCGGAAGCTGAAGATATCGTTGGGTCTTTGGCCGAACTGCCCGATTTATGGGACGTGAATGTGGCCGATTGGGCAAATGACTCGCTGCCCTCACGGTTTGGCAATGAAGGATCGCAAGAAGAATACATAAAATTTGTCAAGCAAACCACAAGCAAGCCGGTTGTGGGGGTCGGGCGCTTTACTTCGCCTGACACAATGGTATCGCAGATTAAGCGCGGTGTTCTTGACCTTATCGGGGCCGCACGGCCGTCGATTGCAGATCCCTTTTTACCACATAAAATTCAGCAAGGCAGATCCGATGAAATAAGAGAGTGCATTGGATGCAACATGTGCACGTCGGGCGATTTTGTGGCCTATCCTATGCGGTGTACTCAAAATCCGACAATGGGTGAAGAGTGGCGCAAAGGCTGGCACCCCGAGAAAATATCTAAAGCGGCTTCAAGCGACAGTGTTTTGGTGGTTGGCGGCGGACCTTCAGGCCTTGAAGCCGCGTTGGCGCTGTCGAACCGGGGGTATGATGTCACCCTAGCAGAGGCGGCATCCGAACTTGGGGGCCGCGTTCTTCAAGAAACCTCGTTAAAGCCATTGGCTGAGTGGAAGCGGGTTTCAGATCATAGAACTTATATGCTTTCAACGCGCAGCAATGTTGAAACTTACGTCGATAGCGCCTTAACCGCCGAGCAAGTGCTCGAGCTGGGATGCACCCATATTGCTGTTGCAACAGGCGCACGCTGGCAGACCAACTTTGTTGGTGCGCACCACCGCCGTCCAATTGTGGGCGCACCGCCTGAAATGGTTCTGGCCCCCGAAACAATTTTTTCTGGCGCGGCAGTCTCGGGCAAAGTGATGGTGTATGATGATGATCATTACTATCTGGCAAGTGCGATTGCCGAGCACCTTGCCCAAGCGGGGTGTGAAGTAGTGTTGGTGACACCAGACGCAGATATCGCAAGCTGGACCCATAACACGCTTGAGAACGCACATATTCAAACCAAGCTTCGCGAACTTGGCGTTACCATTATTTGCAATCACGCTGTGAAATCGGTGAACCAGAAATCGGTGACATTAGAGTGCGTTTATATTGGCGCTGAAACAGCAGTAGATATCGATGCCATTATACCAGTGACTTCGCGCAAAAGCACCGATGGTCTATATATCGAGCTAAGTGAAATTACACAGCAGTGGTCAGATCATGGGGTTCAATCAGTGACAAGAATTGGCGATAGTTTCGCTCCGGGAACAATCGCCATGGCGGTATACTCTGGACACGCATATGCGCGGAATATGGACGCCCCAGCGGATCATCAGATGCTCTTTAAAAGGGAAAATGACTTTGATATTCACAAGTTTTCAGAAAGCGCAGGCCTATGACCGACACAAATGCGTGGTACAATTCTTCTTGCCATATTGATACGTCGCTTTGGGGCGTGACCTCAAAAAGAACAGATGACTATGCGGTTTTGGAAGAGGAAGTCACAGCCGATGTTGCGGTTATCGGGGCTGGCTTTTGTGGGCTTTCAACCGCGTTGCACTTGTCTGAGCGCGGTAAAAAAGTAACCGTTATAGATGCGCATGAACCCGGTTGGGGCGCGTCTGGGCGAAACGGCGGGCAAGTTATCCCGGGCCTTAAAATCATGCCTGATGAAATACTTGCGCGGTTTGGGCCTGAAAGGGGCGATCAGATTATAAAAGCTGTGGGGCAGGCACCGGCCGTTCTTTATGATGTTGTAGACAAATATAAAATTGAGTGTGATCTGCAAAAAACAGGCTGGATACAGCTCGCCAAAGGTCCCAAGGGCGCAGAAACAATCAAAGCCCATCTTGCACAATGGGGTGCAAGGGATGTTGATGTGCGCCAGCTTGATCGGGACCAAATTCCTTCACTGGTTGGAACCGATGCCTATTATATGGGCCTGCTGGATAAAAGAGGCGGCACTCTGCATCCGCTAAAATATGCAAGAGGTCTGGCGAAAGCCTGCAGGTCCAATGGGGTTCGTATTTATAAAGACAGCCCGGCTTTATCGCTTGAACGGGTCGATAAAATTTGGGTGGTTCATAGCTCGAAAGGGCGGGTTAAAGCAGAAACCATAGTGGTCTGTACCAATGGCTATACGGGCAATATGTGGCCAGGCCTTTCAAAATCACTGGTGCCGGTGCTGACAGGTGTGGTGGCGACCAATCCGCTGCCAAACGAGCTTTGCGACAAAATTTTGCCAGACCGCCAAGGGGTGGCGGACACCCAAAGACTGTTATCTTGGTTCGGGCTTGATGCGCAAAACCGTCTTATCTTTGGCAGCCGCACCAACGCACAAATAGAAGCAATTGACCAAAATAAGTTCTCCTTTGGAATTCGGCGTCTATATGAAATTTTCCCCGAAGTAAAAGGCATTGAATTAAAGCACTTATGGACCGGACGGGTTGCCTTAACCCTGGATCACGTTCCCCATATTCACAAATTGGCCGATGGTATATTCTGTGGGCTTGGCTTTAACGGTCGTGGGGTTGCCATGACAACCACATTTGGGAAAATTCTTGCCAAGCACTGTTTGGGCGAAATTGAGGACAATGAATTTCTGCCTATTTCACCAGTAAAAAAAGTTCCTCTTAATCAGTTTAGAGGCAGTGGCATTACCATTGCTCTTACGTGGAAGCGAATGATGGACACGTTGCAACCCTAACCAAAAGGGTCTGGAAGCCTAATCGGGTGGCTCTTCTGAATGCTCAGAAAAGACAACGACAATGCAGCCTTTTTCCGAGTGCGAATTATGCTCGCTTCCGGGGGCAAGCCAAACCACATCGCCGGCTTTGTAGATTGATCCATCATGATCTCTCAGCTCGCCCTCGATGACATAAAATTCTTCTGCACCGCCGTGGCGATGCGGCGCAGAGCTTGCGCCGGGTTCCATTTTATAAATATAGAAGCCCAAATTTGGTGGCATATCGGGGTTGAGCTTTAGAAAAGAAGTGCCCTTTTCACCGGTTTTTTCCGGATCATAGGGTGTGAACTTGGCGTCTTTGATGTTGACGACGCGGCGATCTTTCGGGGCTACCGGTTTCATGTCTCATTCACCTCAAAGTTCCATTTCTTATGTAAGCCCATTTTGTGCACTGGGCCCCAATTTATGGATTGCTGGCGAGCAGATCCTCATTCATTTCTTCAAGCTTGCCTGCGGGGGGTTCAGGGGCGTCCAAAATAGGAAAATAAACCCGCAAGGCATCATGGTAACTGCGTACCCCATACTCTAAATCTGACAGTATGATACCGTCATATCCGCTTGAGAAGGCAGCTTCCCAAGTCCACTCAATCAATTGCTCATCTTCTTTCGAGGTATATCGATCTATGCGCATGCTCAAATACCGTGAAAGCCGTCTTTGCCGGTCTTCGTTCGGAAATTTATACGATGCACCACGTTGAATGGTTTTGCCGTTCTCTATCGGGAATTCCTGATAAAAAATGACCGAGTCTGGATAAAGACCAAAAACAAGGTTTGGGAAAACTCCGATATACAGCCAGCAATTTTGATGTTCTTCATCAAGTCCCTGTTTGCAGCTTAGGAGTTTCTTGTAGTTTTGCACGCTCCATAACCGGCCTTTTCCTTCGCGAAAGGTACCCACAGATCGTGCCGTTCCGTTGGTAAAGGGCTCATCGTGATAGTTCGATCCGAATAGGTCATGCAAACCCGGATGTGCCAAAGGAACATGGTAGCCTTCGTTGTCAACATCGCGCACACACTTCCAATTTGCGGCGACATCTTCTGTCCAGTACTCATCGCCAGAGGGCAAAAGATCGGCCAGTTCATATTGCTCGATCTCGGCATCAAATGGCGCGAGGATTTCACGAATGGAGGGTTGGGGCCCTGGCTTAAATCTGACAAAGATAAACCCGTTCCAATTTTCCATTTCAATCGGTTTTAAACCATATTTTACCGGATCCAAATCGGGCAAAGAACCGGGTTGCGCTGGGCCCCGTAATGTCCCGTCAAGATTATAAACCCAACCGTGAAAAGGGCAGATGACTGCTGATTTGCAAGTCCCCGTTTCTTCTGCGACAACCCGGGACCCACGGTGCCTGCACAAATTGTGAAAGGCGCGTACCCGACCATCTTTGCCGCGAATGATCAATGCGCGCTCACCGACAAAATCACATGTGATGAAATTTCCCGGCTCTGGGATATCACTTTGGTGACAAATCAATTGCCAATGGCGCCGAAAAAGAAGGTCTTTTTCCTGTTCCAGCAGCTCTTTGTTAAAAAAGCTCCAAGCTGGAAGCCCACTTCGATCCCAAGAATTTGGGGTTGAAGCTGAGTTATCTTTGGAATTCATCCTAAGCCTCCCTTGCATAATGGCAATTTATAGCAAGTGTTACTTCTACGCTCAAATATAAAACCACTACCGTTGCGTAAAGGCAGTTATTCTTGGCGGTTTATTAGATTTAATGGGTGATCAACATTTTATCGAGCAAAGTGATTCGGGAAAAAACAGCCCAGAACAGACTTAAATTGCTCCCTGCCTGTGGAGAACCTATGGATAAGATAAACTAATCTGTGGATAAGCCTTAAAAACTCTTAAATGCATAATTTTACGTCTTGATTTGATCCCAATCCATGAAAAGATAATCTAAGGATTTCAACTGGGGGGTAATCAAAGATTAAAGCAAGGAAGCCGAGTAACATCAGCTAAATTGTGGAAATTAGAGGTTAACCGTTTTCCGAGTTGCTGTTTATATGAGGTTCGTCCTACCAGAAGATTAGAGTTCGCTCTGAAAAGCTGGTGAACAACATATAAGCGGGCTAACGGCTCAGAAGCAGTAGTTATCCTAGGGCGTTCTATAACCTTTAAGGTGGTAGGACGCCCTTTTCATTTGAACGGGCGCCGAGGCAATCTGGGGGGTATCCTAGATACATGCCTCGGCGCGGGTTCGTCCTGAGCATCGGATAATTTACCTTGGCCATTTTAGCAACGGCTCAAACGCATATTATAGCGCCGGTTGGGTGGCTGTTGCATTTCTGCTGCAGGGCAAGACCTAGGTAAGGGCGCTGCTGCTGTGATTGGCTTAAACCCCCAGCTTTGCATGTATAGGAAAATCTAAAACGCGTGGCCCACTAGATCGATCACTGCGGTCTCATCCCAAAGGGTTGATGCAAGGGGCATCACCATCAATTTGCTGTCGCTTAATTCAATAACTTCACCGGTCTTTACCCCGGTCAAAGAAGTACACCTGACTTTATTGGGTACTGATTTAAAACCGAATGCTGCATAAAGAGGCCGGTTGCCAAATAGCAAGAAAAACGCGCATTGAGAGGATTTGACCTCTTCAATAGTGCGATGCATCAGCTGAGTTGCAATACCTTGCCCTCGATAGTTTAAATCTGTTGCCACATCACCCAAACCTGCAATCGTTAAAAGTGTGCCGCCCATTCTTATGGCTCTTATGGTAATGCCCATATGGCCAATGACAGCCGCATTTTGGCGTACCAAAAGACTAATGTGGTGGCGTTGCTGAAAAAAACTACGTGTGCCAAAATCAACGCCAAAGGATGCGTCAAGCAAGCTCCCTATTGCCTTGTCGTCTCTCTTTGATAGCCGGATTTCCTCGATGCGTTCTATTTTCATTTGATCTACCCAAATCTTGAATTTCAGATAGCCGTTTCTGACGCGGCTATCGGGTCACACAGGCCATTTATGCAGGTAGAGCCAAAGCGATCCAAGCTAAATTTATTTGAATTAAAATTTCAGCCTTTGTGTATACTCGGCTTATAAAGAGGCTTTGATTGATACGCGCTTCAAACGCTTTTCTATCAAGACAAGCATGCGGCGCAAATTATTCTATATTTTATGCAAGTGGGCACAGGTGGTTATCTTTGCAACATAAACTTGGTGGCTGCCAGCTGTTTCAAACCAAGGCGCTCGACTTAAGAATTGGCTGGAGCATGGATTTCATTTCATCTTTTCTATAAGGCTCGTCTTGGATCAACCGTTCGACAGAAAGCCCATAATCTGTCTCGATTTCTGCCACTTTTTCCGCCGCTAGGTCAACATGACCCAAATGGTAATTATTGGCAGCTTCAAATACAGACATGATCGGATCTGGAAACTTTACTCTTTTGAAAACATCATCGCTTGCTTGATGGTCATGTTGCCAGAATTTCAATACACCTTCTATTTCGTAAAGCAGATCAGAGGCCGTTGGATTTATTTTTTTGGCCCGGTCCAATTCGTTCTGAGCTTCGTCCAATCGGCCGTCATACATTAGTACTTTGCAGTGCTTGGCGGCAATATATAGATCAGAGGGGCAAAGACTACAGGCATGGCGGTGATGCGCCAATGAAGATTCGTAGTTTCCATTTGACAACTGCATAGCGCCCATGATCCTGTTCGCCTCAGCATCGTCAGGGTCAAGTTCAAGGGCTTTCTCAATGCTTTTTAATGCCTCTTGCATCCAGTTAGGACCTAAAATCTCGGGTTCCCAAGATGATAGGTTGGCCGTCGAGCAAACTTTCCATGCCATCGCTCTAGGATAGTTTGGATCAATATCCACGGCTCTGCTGAAAAGGTCATAGGCCTTGCGCGCATCTTCGCGCGAAATAATCGAATTTCTGTGATGCTTCAGGCCCTGAAGAACGAGATCATACGCACGTGCATCCTCTGGCGGTTTATTGGCCGATGAGCGCACCTCATCTTTTTCAACTTGACCGACAAGTTTTGATGCAACGGTCGATGCCAAGGTTTCTTCTAATTCCCAAATCCCCTCTTTGGTGGTTTCAAATTTCTCTGACCAAATGGTTTGACTGGTTTCCGAGTTATCTAATTTGATGTTAACACGGACACGGTTGCCCATGCTGCGAACAGCGCCCGACAATATATATTTGGCAGACAAGGCTTGCCCGATTTCCTTTAGTGACTTTTCACCTGCAACAAAAGCAAAGCTGGCATTGCTTGAAGTTACACGCAGAGACTTATAACGGGACAAAGCGCTAATAAGATCTTCTGAAACGCCCTCGCAGAAATATTGCTGTTCTTCATCAGAACTGAGATTCTTTAAAAGCAATACCGCAATTGAACCAGGCAGGGTTTCGACATTGACAACTTTTTCAGTGTTTGAGGCCCCATAGCGCCCCATTTGATACCCTGATTTCCACATATAAACAGCTGTCGGGTTTGGGATGTTTTTTAGGCTTAATTCGCCTAAATAGGCAAAGGAGTTTTGGGTTTCTGACAGCAGCTTATCAAAAGCACTTTTGCTTACATAAACCCCTTCGGGAGAAGAGGCGGCTTCAAGCCGCGCTGCAACATTAACAGTGTCCCCGAACACATTGTCATCTGCATCCATGACCGTGCCATAGTTGATACCCGCACGAAACATCATCCGCCGTTCTGTAGGCGATCCGGCATTAAGACGGGCCATTTCTTCTTGAATGGCCACTGCGCAAAGCGCGGCTTTATCAGCTTCTGCAAATTCTGAAACAATGCTATCTCCGGCCTCATTAAAGACACGCCCACTCATGGAAAGAACAAGACTGTGAATGCGCTTTCTTCGGGCAGACAATACATCGATGGTGACCGTGGGGTTGTCAGCAACTTGTTTTGAAAACCCAACCACATCTAAAGCCAAAACTGTTGTTTCTCGCATAGCGACGCCCCGAATAAAAATGAGAACCAAATAACTTAATCAGTCTATAAAGTTATTACATATTTATTTGGCGGGAGTCACAAAAAAATTGAAAAGGTATTTTGGTAAATTTTTATTCAAAAATAAAAAATTAAGGGTGTTGAAGTTTTAAAAAACAATTTTTTTAAATTCAAAATTATCTTTTAGTATTATTAAATCTTCGACAGGACGGTTTAATAATTGACCGAGTTCGGGTTTGCCGATAACTGCAGCGGGCACTGAGATAGCCATCTTTAGGGCCTCAGAGGGTGAAAGGCCGATGTTTTCAATGAGCCTTTTGACACTTTGAGACATTGCTGGCGCCAAAAATATGCGCCCGGCTGCTTGGGAAGAAGCCGCGCGTGGGGCAGGGGGCGGCATTGGCAATGATGCGTTGCTATTTATTTGGCAGGGCCAAGCCGCCGGTGTTGAGGCCGCGCGTGCAGGCTATGACGTGGTCATGTGTCCAGCTCAGAATGTATATTTTGATATGGCCCATACGTCCGATCCAGCGGATTGGGGCGCAAGCTGGGCCGCGATCGTCGCGCTGGAAGAGACCATCAACTGGAATCCTGTACCGGCAGGCGCACAGGACATTGCGGATAAGGTGGTGGGTGTTCAAGGCGCTTTCTGGGGCGAGTTTACGCAGCAAGATCATCAGGTCGAACCAATGTTAGCCCCACGGATATTAGGTCTTGCCACCAAGGCATGGTCGCAACAAGACGCTTTGACAGGGCCTGATCTAAAGGCACTTGCGGGGCACTACCGTGCGGTGTTTTACGCCCTTGGCTGGCAGTGGAACACAGCGGCATAATGGACGGCTTCCCCTATTATTTTCTGGTTGCAGTCTGGCAGTTTGCTCAGGCTGCTAAAAACGGACGGTAAAAGTCGCGCCTGGTAATGGTGATCCATTGGCCTGCGTGATGCTACCGCCGTGGGCTTCAATCACTTGCTTGCAAATATAAAGCCCCAAGCCGGAGCTATTTGGTTTTTCCGCTGCCCCACTTCGGGCGCTAAAAAACCGGCCAAATATTTTATCGTGTAAATCGTCCGGCACACCGGGGCCTGTATCGGAAACAGATATCGAAATGCCCCGGCGCCAAGATTTTTTCAACTCTACATAGACCTCACCATTTGGCTTGGAAAAGCTAATCGCGTTTTCCACTAGATTGATAACCACCTGCGCAATACGGTCAGGAAGGCCCGTTAACTTGACGTTCGACTGCAGATCAGCCACCAGTTTAACGCCTTCGCGCTCGGCCTCGGTTTCGAAATGGCCGGTGAGATCCTGCACCAGTTCGGAAAGATTGAATTTCTCGCGTTTGGTGGCCACCAGATCATGGTCGACAATGGCGGCTTCAGATATTTCCGAGATTAGCTTGTTCATGCGCACCGCTTGGTCATGAATGGCCTCAAAGCCTTTTGTAGATTGCTCTGTATTTGTTGTCTCTGTGCGGGCATTTTCCACATGCGCAATGATTGATGCCAGTGGGTTTTTCAGCTCATGCGATACATCGGCCGCAAAGCGTTCTTTATCGGAAAACAGTTTGGACAATTGCCCATTTAGTGTCACCAGATTGCGATAGAGAAAGCCAATTTCGTCCTTACGGTGCTCGAACCGTTTGATCCGAAAATCATTTAACTGTTCAGACACTGTTTCGGCCTTGAGCTTGCGGTTAAGCCGTTTGGAAAGACTGCGAATGGGAAAGGCGATTGACAGTGCCAAGAATACGCCCAACACCAAAGTGAGCGCCGAAAGGCCGGCCAATATGGTCAGCCGGGATTTGTTTTTGCCCATATAGCTTTCGCGCAGAAAGTAACTGTCGCGAACCTCAAGCGTGGCGACTGTTTTGCGCGCAATTTTAATCGGAGCAAGATATTTAAGCTCATAGGCATCCTGGCCACTATCAATCAGATGGTACTGCATCGAAAACCTTGCCCTGATCGGGACAATCGGATCCGTGATCAATTGCAGATCGACAAAGTTTTTGTAAAAGGTGAATAAGTATTCAAAGGGATCAAACCGGTTTTTTTCTACTTCGAATTCCGCCGCCGATTCAGGTGCCAGCTCTTGAACTGAAATCGGCACCAGCTTGATTGGTTTTTGGCCGTTGAAATATTCAAAGCTTTCCGCCGATTTTAGGTCTGAAAACCGTTTGACCACCACTTTGCCAATGCCCGCCAGTTCACTGTCGCGCAGCAAGCCTTCGATGGCCAATTTACGCTCGAACTCGGAAAGCGACTGATTTTCAAAAAGCGGGGTGATCAGTTTCCGGTACATCACGGCACGTTCATAGAGCCGGTCACGTTTGTTGGTAATCTCAAGATAAGCGGTGTCCTCTGTGAAAAAAATAAAGCTCCAAAGTGCAAGGTTAAACAGCAGCAGTAAACCGATGATTTTGGATAGAATGCCGCGCAACAACATGGTCAGATCTTGAGCTTGTAGCCAAGCCCGTGCACCGTTGCGATCACATCACATTTAGGGTCTGAGGCTTTGAGTTTCTGGCGAATATTGCGGATATGGCTGTCGATGGTTCGGTCGCTGACATAAATCGCTTCCTGATAGGCAGCATCCATCAGTTGCTGGCGGTTTTTGACCGACCCGGGACGACGGGCCAAGGATAAAAGCAGCAGGCACTCGGTTACGGTGAGATCAATGGGCGCCTCTTTCCAAGTGACCAAATGCCGGTCTTCATCAATATGAAGAGGCCCGCAGGTGACAGGTTTAAGCGAGCTGCCGCTGTCGGTAGCGATATGCCGGCGCAGTACGGCAGCCACACGAAATAACAAAAGATGTTTGCTAAAGGGCTTGGTGACATAATCATCCGCGCCAAGCGTAAAGCCGATGATCTGATCCTGTTCGTCAGCTTTTGATGACAAAAAGATAACCGGAATATTTGGATGTAAATGCCGCACGGATTTGAGCAGTTCATAGCCATCCATTTGGGGCATTTTAATATCAAATATCGCAAGGTCTGCAGTTTTGGTTTGAAAATATTCAAGCGCCGTACGCCCCGAAGAAAACGCATCGACCAGATGGTCTTCGCTGGTCAGCATCTGTTTAAGCGGGGACAGGATGTCCTCTTCGTCATCGACAATTACAATATGTGGCATGCTCTGAACCCCATGGTTGCCAATAGAGTAGCAGTTGGCACAGTAAAATCCAGACCACAAAGGGTTTTCGCACCAGTGCACGAATTCTGCATAACTTATCAACTGATCTGCACAATCTGGGCAAACTATATGCACATGGGAGAGGTAGGTTTGGACCTGCAGGTTGAGGCAGAACCTGAAGAGCAGACAGCAATTTGGTCCATCTCCCCCAAGCTATGCCAAATTGCTCAGTTCCTCTGGCGAGGTCACACATTACCTCGCCAGAGTAAAAAAGGAAAAGAATATGGAACTTGTTCGAACTCTGACGATTGCTGAAATTCTTATATTTGGAGCTTGCCTTTATTTTTATCTTCTGCAGAAGTCGAAATAGCCAACCTATTGATTGATGACAGTATTTGGTACTCTGTTGTATGTGATAAATTTCGCGTTCAAAGCCAAACGACGGTTGGAAATTTATGCCTCACCCCCTTTTGGGGGTGGTTTATTTTGACAAAATGATCTTTGACATTACGCCTTGACCACGCGGCATCTGAGTAGCACATGTTGCAATATAGAGACAGTCATCCCCTATATTTTGTGATTATGTGTGTGCAGACTCTGCGCGACTCACACGGGTTGTTAGATTGAAATTGTAGTTAAGAGGTTTTGTGTCATGTATTTTCATAGTATTGATGGTCAGCATTTTTTGGGTCTTCGTACCTCTCTTTCCGGTCAAAAAGAGGTAGTATACGATGGTAATGACAGCCAACGGGTTATCTTGAAGATTGCTGAAGCCAGCATTGCAAAAGCCAATATTGACGCGGCTCTACGCTCTGCAGTTAACGGACGTAATGTGCTAGCAGCATTAAGGGCTGAGTTTAGCGCGCGAAATATCGTCGTAACAGAAACAGTATGAACAGCCACCAAGCCGTCACGGCTTTGTGAATATCTTACAATTAAAGCCTGTTGATTTCAGTCAAGCAATCCCTGATTATTTATCCCTAAGTATAATTGTGACTGGTTGGGTTTTATGGCCCTATGGTCTTGTTCGCAAAGAAGTTAAAATATATATTTTTCCCAAAGGGAGACAGTTTATGAAGTACTTTGCAGCATTAGCGGTCATGACGCTCGGCCTCTCCGCCTGTCAGACCGTTGTTACAGAAGGCACCGGTGAAGCCGGACCAAAGGAAACCATTGGCGTACTCAGCGGCGCCGTAGTGGGCGGAACATTGGCCAACCAGGCCTCACAAGGGTCCGACAATCAAGCCCTGTTTACCATGGCCGGGTTGCTGGCCGGGGCCATAATTGGCGGAGATATTGGCGCATCGCTAGATCAGCTTGATCGCCAAATGTTGCGCACCACCTATCAAAGAACGCTGGAAACGGCGCCGACAAACCAAGCCATGACATGGTCAAACCCAGATAGTGGCAATAGCGGAAGCGTCATGGCGACGCGGACCTATTACACTGAAACCACGGTTTGCCGGGAATACACCCAAGAAATTATGGTCGGTGGCGCCAAACAGCAAGGTTATGGCACTGCCTGCCGCATGGCTGACGGAAGCTGGAAAATTCAGGGTTAGACCGATCTAGGGTATTTTACGCGGGCTAGGAGCTCTCTCTGGCCCGCGCTGCAAATTTGTTAAAGTGCGTTCAGCATCACATTTGTCATTTGCTTGGCAAATTCACCCGGATCATCGGGCAAGTCACCATCCAGTATCCGCGCCTGCTGCAGCAGTACCTGGGCGGTGTCTGCGACCACATCCGCATTGGTTTCCAGTGCGGCGTTCATCTTTTCGATCAAAGGATGTGACGGGTTCAATTCCAGCACTTTCGCAGTGCCTTGATAATCGGGGTTTTGTGCCTTTAAAATCCGCTCAAGATTAAAGTCCAAACCGCCTTCGCCGGCGACCAAACGCGCTGGGCTGCTGGTTAGGGTTGAGGACATCCTTATATCTGAAACAGCCTCGCCTAAGATCGCTTTGGTCTTTTCCAGCAAATCGCTATAGGTCTCTTCGGATGCTTTGTTTTCTGGGGTTTTCTCATTTTCAGAAAACTCTGACAGATCGACTTTTTCCCGTGAAATTGATGTCAGCGGTTTGTCGGAAAAATGTGGCACCATAGAGACCCAAAATTCGTCGATTGGGTCGGTCAGCAGCAGCACATCTATGCCATTTTCCGCAAAGCCCTCAAGATGCGGGCTGCGTTTGGCAGAGGTTAGATTTTCCGAAGCCAAATAGTAAATGGATTTTTGGTTTTCAGCCATCTGATCCACGTATTCTTGAAGCGTGACAAACTTATCCTGCTTATGCGAATACAGCCGGCTGATTTTCAACAGACGATCACGGTTGTCGTGATCTTCATAAAGACCTTCTTTTATCACCCGGCCAAAAGTTTGCCAGAAGGCGTCGAAGCTTTCGGGGTCTTTTTTGAGTTTCTTTTCAAGCTCGCTCATCACCTTTTTAGTGATTGCTTTTTTAATCTTGGTCAGCGTTGGGCTGTGCTGCAAAATTTCGCGGCTGACATTGAGATCAAGACTGGGTGTATCAATGATCCCGCGCACAAAGCGCAGCCACTGGGGCAATAAATCACCTAGGTCACTGGTGATGAAAACCCGGTTGATATAAAGCTGCAATTTGGTTTTGCGTTCGGGTTCAAAAAGATCAAAAGGCGCCTGATTGGGGATAAACAGAAGGTTGGTAAATTCCAATGAGCCTTCGGATTTATTGTGAATGGTGATAAACGGAGTGTCGAAGTTACCGCTGTTGGATTGGTAAAACTGTGTATAGTCTTCGTCACTGATATCTTTGGGGCTTTTGGTCCATATTGAGTCGGCTGAATTGACCACGGCGCTTTCACCATCGGTTCCCGTCAGGGTGATAGGATGGGGTATATGGTCCGAGTATTTTTTAATTAGCGTTTTAATACGGGCGTCTTCAATGTACTCTTTTGCATCTTTTTTCAGGTGCAAGATCACCGTCGTTCCTGCGGTATCACGGCTGGTTTCAGGCGCGATGCTATAGCCTGATTGGCCGTCACTGGACCAAAGAAAACTTTGCTCTGTTCCCGCTTTGCGGCTAATCACGTCAACCTTGTCTGCCACCATGAAGGACGAGTAAAATCCGACACCAAATTGGCCGATCAAATTTAGCTTTTCATCCTTTTTATCTTTGGCTTCTTCAAGGCGTTCGATAAAGGCTTTGGTGCCAGAGCGGGCAATGGTTCCCAAGGCTTCGGCCAGATCATTGTCATCCAGGCCGATGCCGGTATCGCTAATTTCTATAGTTTTGGCTTTTTTATTTATTTTAATACCAATTCCACTGTCACCACTATTTAGCAATGCGCCATCGACCTGTCCTAGATACTGTCTTTTGTTGATGGCGTCGGAGGCGTTGGAAAGCAATTCACGCAGAAAAATTTCCTTGTTTGAATAGAGAGAATTGATAACGATATTTAAAATTTTACCGGTATCTGCTTCGAATTCTCTTGTCTGAACAGTCATAAGTAGGTCCCTTTTTTAAGAGCGGTCTTGGGTCGTTTGTGATGTAAGTATTTTGGCGTCAGGTTCAATATGCAGGCTGCAAAAGTTGTCGCACCCTAAGGCACGCGAGCCGACGTTGGCGCTAGACTGATAAACTATAGCCTATTGATCGGCACTTTAAGGTAAACTTCGCCATCCTCTTCTGCCGGAGGCAATTGTCCGGCCCGCATATTGACTTGGATCGAAGGAATAATCAGCTTTGGCATCGACAGCTGGGCATCTCGTGCAGTCCTGAAGGACACAAAATCTTCTTCTGTTTTGCCCCCACCCACATGCACATTATTGGCTTTTTGCTCTGCAACAGTGGTTTGCCAACAAAATTCATCACGGCCCGGGGCTTTGTAATCATGACACAGATACAGGGCTGTATCATCGGGCAGCGCCAGAATTCTTTGAATCGAGTTATAAAGATCGGTGGCCGAACCGCCGGGAAAATCGGCGCGCGCTGTGCCAAAGTCAGGCATAAACAGCGTATCACCAATAAAGGCGCTATTGCCCATCATATAGGTAACACAAGCCGGTGTATGGCCCGGTGTGTGCATCACCTCGACATCCATATTGCCGATTTTAAAATGGGCCCCATCGTCAAAAAGCCTGTCAAACTGGCTGCCATCCATTTGAAATTCCGTGCCGGCGTTGAACACTTTGCCAAAGACTTTTTGTACGGTGTCGATATTGGATCCAATGGCGATTTTACCGCCCATTTGCTGGACAAGGTAGGGCGCAGCAGACAGATGATCGGCATGGACATGGGTTTCGATGACCCATTCCAGTGTCCAGCCGTTTTTGGTAATCTCATCAATCAGCATATCAGCATGGGCGGTATGGGTGCGCCCCGAGGCCATATCAAAATCCCAGATTGAATCGATCACCGCGCAGGCCGCCGAGCTGGGATCTTTGACAATATAGCAGGCAGCATTGGTGGCTTCATCGAAGTAGCTATGAACTTCTGGATTAAGCTTTGGCATGACTAAAACTCAACGACTGTACGGATTGATTTGCCCTCATGCATGAGGTCGAACCCGTGGTTGATTTGATCAAGAGTTAATTTATGTGTGATCATTGGATCAATTTCGATTTTGCCATCCATGTACCAATCGACGATTTTTGGCACATCCGTACGCCCCGAAGCTCCGCCAAAGGCCGTGCCGCGCCAGACCCGCCCAGTCACAAGCTGAAACGGTCTGGTGCTGATCTCGGCGCCTGCGGGCGCCACGCCAATAATGATGCTTTCGCCCCATCCTTTGTGGGCAGCTTCAAGTGCTGCGCGCATGACTTTGACATTTCCCGTTGCATCAAAAGTATAATCGGCCCCACCGCCGGTCAGTTCGACAAGATGGGCTACCAAGTCGCCCTCAATTTTTTCAGGATTGACAAAATCGGTCATCCCGAAATGCCGCGCCATGTCAGTTTTGCCCTCGTTTAAATCCACACCGACAATTTGGTCGGCCCCGGCCAATCGCAACCCTTGGATGACGTTTAGACCAATGCCGCCCAGACCAAATACAATTGCCCGGCTGCCGATCTCGACCTTGGCGGTATTGATCACCGCGCCGATGCCGGTTGTTACGCCGCAGCCGATATAGCAAATCTTGTCAAAGGGCGCGTCTTTGCGTACTTTGGCAAGTGCAATTTCAGGAACCACGGTATGATTGGCAAAGGTTGAGCATCCCATATAGTGGTGGATGGGGGTCCCATCGAGCATCGAAAACCGGGTGGAACCATCGGGCAAAAGCCCTTGGCCTTGGGTCGAGCGGATCGACTGGCACAGGTTGGTTTTCGGGTTCAGGCAGTATTCGCATTCACGGCATTCTGGCGTATAGAGCGGGATCACATGATCGCCCACCTCAAGGCTGGTGACACCCTCGCCAACCTCGATCACAACACCAGCGCCTTCATGCCCGAGGATGGCGGGGAAAATACCCTCTGGGTCATCACCGGACCGGGTAAATTCATCGGTATGGCATAGACCAGTGGCTTTGACTTCGATCAAGACTTCGCCAGCGCGTGGTCCATCAAGTTCGACCTCCATCACTTCCAATGGCTTGCCGGCTTCGAGTGCTACAGCGGCTCTTGTTCGCATCTGGTGTCCCTTCCCTGTTTAATGTGGTGGTCTTGTGTCCAACTCATGTAATGGCCATAGCATGCCGGCCAAGACGTGACGAAAACCGTTACACCTTGTTGGACATATTGCAATATCTGAAGTGAGCTGATTTGGCAAAAATATTTCCCACAAATGACTTATAATATATGGATGCCGTTCCGATGAGGCGTCATTTTCAGGAATTTGTTTTCAGCGCAGCGCCTAGTCTTTCTTGTTCCAGGCATCCATCATCGAAGTTAAATACTCGCCGGTTTTATTCAACTGAGTGACCAATGCCTCCATCGAACCAAATTTGGTATTGTAGGTATCAGTTAGGTTTTCAATTCGGGAGTCTAAATCGGTTTGATCATCCGCAAATGAACGCAAATCATCGTTGAGTGCATTGGTGCGGGTTATTATTGTTCCTGAGGATGAGGTGACGTTGTCAATATAGGCTTGAAGCCGATCAATAACACTTTGGCCAAAGCGCACTGTGGCTGTCGTGGCCGTGTCTGTCAGTAGGGTAACAGATAAATTGTCTGCATCCCCGCTGTTGGCGGTAAATACCTTTTGACCACTAGAATTTTCGACTTTTGTTATGCTGTTGCTGTCGATGGTGGCGGTGTCGCCGCTCGAGTAAACAAAGCTGTACGACCCAGGCTCTGGCGGATAATTCTCGGATCCCGTTGCAAAGAGATTGGCGCTCGTGGTCGAGTATTTTGAAGCAAAGACAATATCAGCCAAACTTGGGTCTGCAACAATCGCAGTATCAAATGCGGTCGAATCTAATGTCAGCGTTCCATCACGTTCTGTTCTGACACCGAGACTGGCCAAATATAACGAGTCTGCGCCATATCCTGCAATTGGGTCTGTGGTGATGCCCGAAAGCTCTTTAAGGATGGATTGAGCTGTCAGATCACCAACCAAACTTCCATTTGCCGCGCCGTTAATGCCGCGCTTGGTTTCTGTTGTCAGATAGCTTTTGACCGAGTTGATATTATCGATAAACGATTGCATCCGATCGCGGGCATTGGTGGCAATAATAGCTGAGCTTACATTGGTTGCGCTTGAGTTTACGGCATTCAGATCCAGCTGATAGCCATCAAACACATCAGTAAGGGAATTGGTCGAGCGCGTGACGGCAAGCCCGTCGACAGTAAAGCTTGCATCGGCAGCGGCAACGCTGAGCGTGACTTGCGCGCTGGTACTGCTTGCAGCGGGGGATCCGGTGTTAAATTCCGTTAGCGTGTCCGAACTGGTCATCGTGAACGCATTGGCCGTGCCCGTATCCGATTTGATGACGAGCGCCAGACCTCCACTGCCGCTGGCGTCGACCAAATTGGCCTGTACGCCCGAGATGGCATTAATCGCGTCCACCAACCCTTGAACTGTGTTGTTTGTCGAGTTGATGGTGATCGTTGTGTTGGTTCCGCCTTTGGTAAAGGTCAGCGTGCCTTGGTCAATTGCGCTGGCTGCCGTCACGGTTGAGTTGTTGAGCAAATTGGCATGGGTGAGATCATAGGTTACAACCTGACCTTTTGCCAAAGCACTGACCACGATATTGGCATTCATATCCTGTGCTTTGGTTTCGTCGGTGACGGTCAGGCTTACCGCGGTGCCTGAGCTGGCCGTTGTCCGTGCATTGGTGTTTTCAAGCGTGGTTAAATTGGTCGAAAGATCATTCATTTTTGAGCTGAGTTGACCAAAGGATGAAATGCTTAAATTTGTGGCGTCGACTTTTTTGGTCAGGGCGGATTGCAAAGGCGATGTTTCGGCTTCGACCAAAGTGGTCACCAAAGACGACAAATCTATCCCACTGCCAGATTGGTTGACCTTGGAAATGATATTATTGCCGGAGTCCGCCACTTACATGTCCTTTTTACCTATATAAACTACGGAAAAATTGCCCGCTTGTTTAGTTTACATCGTGAAACTGTTAATTTCACACCGAAAAATTGATAGCAGATCGTTTATTTCCTGATAGAGTCTATTTGTGTTGCGGTCCAGTTTAAGACTTAGATCATCGGCCTCAAGCGAAACAACATCATCCAGATTTTCGGTGATGCGCAGGGTTTTCACATCATTAGCTTGCTTGAATTCAGCCATCTGCCCAGTTTTGATTTCATTGAACCGGAGTTCTATGGTTGGCAAGCTGGCATTTTTGCAGGCGTATATATCGTAGCTGTAGCGTTGAAGCACATTTGATGAGATCACAGCAAAAATCAGCAGCCCAAAAAATCCAAAGACCAAAATGAGTTTTACACGAACGTTCATTTTTCAGTCGCGGTTACTCGACGGTTTCCTCAGACTTATTCTCATCTGCCTCTTCCTTTGTCTGCTCTGCCTCATTCAAAGACGCGTACCCGTCTTCCACTAGCTTTTTTGAGGATTTCTCTTCCACGGATACAACTGTTCCTTCGGAAAGTTTTACATTGTTTATTTCAGTTTCCTTTAGCAAGGTAAGCTCAACCCATTTAGGCTCATCATTGGTTGAGGCCTCGGCGTTATCAGACGCTGCACCACCGCCACCAACAGCGGCAACGGTATCTGTAAGTTTGCGTAAATCGCCGATCCCACTTAACATTGTATCCAAGGTTGTGAAATCACCCCGCTTAAATGCAGCAGTGCGCTGCCGAAGGATTTGAATCCGGCAAATTAGAATTTCAAGCCGGTCAGCAACATCATCCAATTCTTGGTAAATGCTGTCTAGCGCCGACAGCGACTTACCCAACGGTTGAGAGCGAAGTTTCTCGATTACCACCTGGTTTAAAGCTTTTCTCTCTGCTTTTGGGGCGACACTTTTGGTTTTCGTTTTCGCCTTTTTTTTCGATTGTCCTGCTTTAGCCATCTTCAGCCTCTTGGTTTTGGCACAATACTTGCAAGCTACCTTGAAGAATTAAAACTTAACAGGAAACTACAATAGCCGATGCAAGTTCTCAAGGAATATCTTGGATTTAGCGCCACCGCTCTTAACCTAAGAGAGCGGAGAAATAACATTATTGGCTCGAATATCGCGAATGCTGCAACGCCAAATTATAAGGCGCGGGATATCAATTTTGAACAAATTCTTAAGGCAAAAGAGGGCGAAGGCAATCTTAGAAATTCCAGCCAGCGTCACTTTTCTTTCTCCGGTGCGGGTACCAGTGATAAGTTACAATTCCGCCAATCCATGAACCCTTCTGTGGACGGAAACACAGTTGAGCTGTCTGTCGAGCAGATGGAATTTTCGGAAAATTCACTTCGATATGTATCCTCACTGAATTTTCTAAATTCCCGCATCAGCGGCCTTATGTCAGCGATCCGAGGTGAATAATGACTGGTGTTAAGAATATTTTTGATGTCGTAGGACGCTCGATGGGCGCACAGATGGTGCGATTGAATACCATCGCTTCCAATATCGCAAATATGGAAAGTAAAGCTTCGAGCGCCGAAGAAGCTTACAAACCAATCCGCCCAGTTTTCAAAACCGTCTTTGGAGAAAACTATGACAAAATGGGCGTGGCATCAGTGGATGCAGAAACAATTGTCGCCTTAAATCGCGAGCCCGAAAAAGTATACGAGCCGGGTCATCCAAACGCGGACGAAAAAGGCTTTGTTTATAAAGCACCTGTGAATTCGGACGAAGAAATGGTCGAAATGCTTGAGGCCAGTCGTCAATACCAAAACAACCTAGAAGTCCTGTCAACCGTTCGCGCGCTGATGATGCGCACGATGAACATGGGCAAATGAGCTGGAGTATAAGTGATGGACATTAATAATAATATGGGGGCTCAGGCCCAAAGAGACCTGCTCGATAAGCTTGGTATTAAAAGCGCAGAAGAAGTGCAGAACAATTCGCGCGATACGCTGGGCCAGGAAGAGTTTCTGACATTGATGACCGCCCAACTTCAAAACCAGGACCCGATGGAGCCGATGGATAATGGTGACTTCATTGCTCAAATGGCGCAATTTTCAACTGTGACCGGTATCACCGACATGGCCAATTCGATGAAAGCCATGGCCGATGAGCTGAAACAGTTCCGCGTTGCCTCAATTTCCAACATCATGGGAAATTCAGTGTTGGTGCCGGGTGACGTGACGGTTGCAGACCGCAACGGTGAATTGCACGGGGTTTTCGAATTGGACAAAACTGCCATCGATACTCGGGTTAATTTTGTTGACGCCCAAAGTGGCGAATTGCTGAAAGCCAAAAACATGGGTCCACAAGCTTCTGGCTTGATTGGATTTGAATGGCGTGATTTGCCCGCTGCCTACCGTGATGGGGGCAAGGAAATTCGTGTTGAAGTGATGGTCAATCATGGAGAAGGGCTTGAAAATCTTCAGCCGAGCCTGTTCTCGAAAGTGGTTGGTGCAGCACTGAACAAAGATACCGGCTCAACCAGCCTTGAGTTGGAAAATGAACAAACCGTCGACGCGTCAAGCGTTCTTCGGTTCCGTATGTAATTGAATACTTAGGATTAACGGGAGTAAAGTAGATGTCGTTTTATACCGCTCTTACAGGGTTGAATGGTTCGCAGGCTGATATTGCGGCCACGTCAAACAACATTGCCAACGTTGGAACCACAGGGTTTAAGCGAAGCCGGGCAGAATTTGGTGACATCTTCGCCACCTCGCCATTGCAGAACTCATCCTCATCGATTGGTTCAGGTTCGATCCTGAAAGGTGTTAAGCAGCAGTTTACCCAGGGTAACATCGCCGCCTCCCTTAACGCGCTCGACCTTGCGATTTCAGGGCAGGGCTTTTTTGCTTTGAAACCCTCGCTGACCTCAAGCCAGGTGGTTTACACTCGGAACGGTTCTTTTAACGTTGACAACAATCGGAACGTGGTTGATTCAACCGGTCAGTTCTTGCTCACTTACCCAGTGAACGAAGATGGATCCGTGACATCGAAAACCATTAACGACGCGGTTCCCTTGCAGCTGCCGGTGACATCTGGTGATCCGAAAGCTACAAGTAACATTGACCTTTCGATCAACCTTCCTGCTGATGCGCCAGTGATTACGGATCACCCAAAGTTTGCTGATGGCTATCAATTTAGCACCAGCGATCCTGAATCTTTTACAAACTCAACCTCGCTGACGATCTTTGATGACCTTGGTAACCCGACAATTGCGACGGTTTATTTCATCAAAACACAGGCCGCGACTGCAGAAGATCCCACCAACAAATACGACACGCGTCTGGTGATTGACGAAACCATTATTAATCCTGATCTTGTGGCCTCGGTGAACGATAATGGCGAACAGATTTATATTGACCGCTTCGGCAATGAAACCACGGTTGCCAACATCCCTGATGATAACTACTTCTCCGAAGGAAAAGGCGCCGCGCTGTACCGCAAGGATGATCTGAACCAGACCATCCCATCGCAGCCTGCGAAACTTACCGGGTCCCAAAGTAGCTTCGACTTTGGCGAAGAAGGCAACAAGCTGATCGAAATTACCAACGATCCGATGAAGTTTAATGCCACCCGCGAAGCCGGCAATTCAGACAGCTCGATATTCTGGGGCAAGGACTTTTTGCTGGTCAATGTTGATGACGGTGACGTTCCGGTTAGTATTGACCTGCGGCCCGGATTTTACAATGCGACGCAACTGGCCTCGGAAGTGCAGCGCGCTATTAACGATGCTTATGGCGATGATAACAAGCTACAGGTTCGCTCGAATGTGGATGATACACTTACGATCGATTTTTATTCCCTGAACACAGCTGACGGGACCCTAAGCGGTCTGTCTACGCCGGTGTCTGTGGATTTGCTGCAATCTTCTTATGTTACAGAGCAAGTTGGCATTGATGTTACGGGCTCGTCGCCGGACTTTACCCGCGAAGAATTTCTGGCCCATTCGCAGGCACGTATCATTGACACAATGAACGACTATGTGATCACAGATGGTAAAACTCTGGGCGTCGAAGGCAATCTGTTTACCCGTTCCAGCGGTGCGCAGATGTCGTCGGTTTACGAAGAGACCGACATCATTACGTTCGATTATGCGACCGAGGCTTCGGACAGCGTTGAGCGTCACCTAGCGTATTCCTACTATGATAAAGTGCCAACGCTGGATGTTTATGACGAGAAACTGGCTGTGGCATCATCGGGAACGATTTCCTATGACGCGCCAAACAATGTTCTAACTATTGAATTGTCCGCTTTTTCTGATGGTGATTATACAGTCGGCGAAGTGGTTCGCTTGGCTGGCAATTTTGACAATCAAAATTCTGTCATAAATGGTCGGGAAATGACTATCCTTGAAGTTGGCACTGATCATATCAAAATCAATACCACCGGAGAAGGGTTTCCAGATGCAACCTTCACTTTAACACAGGGGGGAGCAACCTCAGGAGATACCTTTAAAGAAGCCTATATCCTAAGCTCTAAATCCACTGACGTTGAGGCATTTTTCGAAGGTGAAAACCTTAAACCAAACGGCGCTGTAAACAGCTACAACAATAAGAAAATCGTGCTGCGTGAAACGGCGACTTCAACACACTCATACAAGCATGATGATGACGCTTTGGGCTCAAGTGGCGTAACTGCTATGAGCGCGGTGGACTATTACATCACCTCGGTGGGGGACACAGATTTTACCAATGCAGATGGCTTAAGTGGTGTGAGCAATGCTGTTGGTGAGATATTCACCTCTGATGGCAATGCTTTAATTGGCACAGGCCGGGTGAAGTTAATTTTGGATAGTTCAGATGTTGCCGCCGCTTCGACAGGCGCAAAGTTCAAAGTCGTTGGTGGTTCGGTTTCTGACGGCACGAATACTTATACTACTGGTGACACATTTACCGTGGACGCGTCATTAACGTATACAGGAACCTCTGAGAAACTAATTTCTGATGATGAAGTTTTCTCGAGCCTGACCTCTGAAGAATTGGGCGGTGGCGCCACGCCGGAATCGTCTTTGGCAAGCCTTGGCCTAGACAA
>CBFHXE010000011.1:0-51916 GCA_965659715.1 uncultured Paracoccaceae bacterium
CATCGCATTGGCTCGGAGCGCAGCATAAACGCGTGATGCTTTTTGGCATGTCAGGACTGGGTAAAACCCATGTATCCTCGCTTTTGCGCGGCTCGGGAAACTGGTTTCACTATTCTGTCGATTATCGCATCGGCACGCGGTACATGGGGGAAAATATCGCGGATAATTTCAAGCGGATCGCCATGCAAAACCCTGAGCTACGCGATCTTTTGCTGTCGGATTCAATTTATATTGCGTCGAATATCACCTTTGATAATCTAACACCGCTTTCGACCTATTTGGGCAAACCAGGCGATCCAAGTAAAGGGGGCTTGCCTTTTGCAGAATATTTGCGCCGCCAAGAACAGCATCGGCAGGCGGAAATATCGGCCTTGATGGATACCTCTCGGTTCATATCGCGGGCAGAAGAAATTTATCAATATGATAACTTTATCTGTGACACAAGCGGCTCAATCTGTGAGGTTGTAGATCCCGAAAACCCCAAGGATCCAGTTTTAAGCGCGCTTGCTGATCAGGTTTTAATGGTTGCGATCGAAGGCTCGGACAATCACACAGCAGAGCTGATTAAAAGATTCGATCGTGCCCCTAAGCCAATGTATTATCAGCCCCAGTTTCTGGCGGAAAAATGGTCGCATTATCATTCCGTGAACAAAGTTGAAGAGGCTGCTGTAGACCCAGATAACTTTATCCGCTGGGCCTATGCGCAGGCATTGGCACATCGCCAACCACGCTATTCCGCGATGGCAAAATGGGGCGTAAGCGTTACAGCGGATGAAATAAGCCAAGTGCAAAGCCCGTCGGATTTCAATGATTTGATTGGCATGGCACTTGATCGTCATCCGGACACTCAATAACTTTCCAAAAATTTTCCAAGGACAAAGACCAATGCCGATTAAAATTCCATCCGACCTTCCTGCCTTTGACGTGCTGACGCGCGAAGGGGTCATGGTGATGGGGGAAGATCAGGCATCGCGTCAGGATATCCGCCCCCTGCGCATTGGTCTTTTGAATTTGATGCCAAAGAAAATTCAAACGGAAAATCAATTTGCGCGCTTGATTGGGGCCACCCCCTTGCAGATTGATTTATCGCTTATCCGGATGAGCGAGCATGAGACAAAAAATACCGCCGCCGATCATATGGAAAGCTTTTACCGGCCTTTTTCTGAGGTCCTAGAAAGCGATGAAAAATTTGACGGCTTGATCATCACCGGGGCTCCGATTGAACATTTGCCCTTCGAGGACGTGTCCTATTGGGATGAGCTCAAAAGCGTTTTTAACTGGACCCAAAGCCATGTCCATTCGACCTTTGGAGTATGCTGGGGCGGAATGGCGATGATCAAACATTTCCACAACATCGACAAACAGATGCTTGATGCCAAGGCTTTTGGATGCTTTCGTCATAAGAACCTAAAGTCAAACTCACCCTATTTGCGTGGGTTTTCAGATGACTGTGTCATTCCTGTCAGCCGCTGGACTGAAATTCTCCGGTCGGATGTCAGGGCCGAACTATCGCTTGAAATTTTACTCGGCAGTGATGAAGTCGGCCCCTGTTTGATCGAGGATGCAGCCCATCGTGCGCTATATATTTTCAATCACTTTGAATATGACAGTGACACGCTAAAGCAGGAATATGACCGTGATATATCCGAAGGGCGGAGCATCAATGTGCCAAACAATTATTACCCCGGTGATGATCCAAGCATGCCACCCCAAAACCGTTGGCGCAGTCATGCGCATTTATTATACGGCAACTGGATCAATGAAATTTATCAATCTACACCCTATGACATGAATGACATTGGCACTTAGCACCCTTGTAGTTTTAGTCGCCCTTTTTGCAATTGGGGCTTATTTCCTTGCAATGTATAAATCGGCGCAAGCCGTGAAGAAATTCCCCATCACTGGGCAATTAATTGAAATTAAAGGCACAAAAATCCATGCCGCTGTTATGGGGGCAGGCCCTGATCTGGTGATGATCCACGGCTCAAGTGGAAATCTGCGTGATTTCACAACATCACTGGCATCGCGTTTAGCGAAAACCTACCGCGTTATATTGATAGACCGACCTGGCTTGGGACATTCTGACAGCTTCGATGCAAAGGGAGAAACGCTGCGCGACCAAGCCCTTGTGCTGCGCGATGTGTCGCGACAACTCGGAGCAAAAAAACCCTTGGTGCTGGGCCATAGCTTTGGCGGTGCCGTGGCCTTGGCCTGGGCGCTACATGCCCCAAAAGATATTTCCGCCTTGATACTGCTGTCCGCGCCCTCTCATCCCTGGGACACCGGGCTCAGCGTATATTATAAGATAATGTCCGCACCATTCTTTGGGAATTGCGCAAGCCGTTTTGTTTGTGCTTTTGCGCCCGAGCGCACCATCCAGACAAACCTAAAAGAAACCTTTTTCCCCCAAGCGATACCAGATGGTTATCGGGATAGACTGGGACTTGAACTTTACTTACAGCCTAAAGTCATGCTGGCAAACGCCCGCCAAAGACGCAATTTAAAAAAACAAATCCGTGAAATGACACCACTCTATCCAAAGATATCAGTGCCAACGGAAATTGTGCATGGAACCTCAGATAATATTGTACCAATCGAAATTCATCCAAAACTACTTGCAAAAGACTTACCAAATTCAAACCTGACAGAGCTAAAAGGCATTGGCCACATGCCGCATCATTGGTCCCAAGATGCCGTTTGCAAGGCAATTGGCAGTGCTGCCAAACGTGCTGGATTGCGCTCAGGTTGATAAACCTCCATATTGTAAATAAATCAGGAGCTTCAAATGCCACTGCCCCCCTTAGGCCCATCTCGCAGGATTATTTTGCGCAAATCGGCAGAAGCTAATTATTTAACGGTCCTTGGATATATTTGGCTATATTCACATACAAACTTAAGGCTCCTAAATGCCTAAGCGCGGCTATCATCACGGAAATCTTCGGCAGGCTTTGATTGAAGCGGTCCTGACTTTGATCGAAGTCAAAGGCCCGACAGGTTTTGCCCTATCCGAAGCTGCGAAACTGGCAGGAGTGACCCCTGCGGCAGTCTATCGTCACTTTGAAGGTCGCGAAGATCTCATCGCAGAAGTTGCCCTGCAAGGTTATGAAATTTTTGCGGATCTTATGCAATATGCCTATGACAGCGGGCAACCTTCGGCGCTGAGTGCATTTGAGGCAACTGGACGGGCCTATCTCGCCTTTGCGCGAAAGTATCCTGGTCACTATATCGCAATGTTTGAAAGTGGTATTTCTGTTAACCGTACTCCGGAACTTGCAGCCTCTTCTGCACGCGCACGCAGTGTTCTTGAAGTCGCCGCAAATGATCTTTGCCAACACATCCCGATTGATAAGAGGCCGCCGTCTTCCATGTTTAGTGCTCATATCTGGGCTCTGTCACATGGGGTGGTTGAATTGTTTGCACGTAATTCCCCGGGGGCTGCCAGCCCCTTTGCACCAGAAGATCTGCTTGAATCTGGAATTGGGGTATATTTGCGAGGTGTGGGGTTGATTGATAAAGATTTTGATTAAGTCATACGGGTCAAGAAAGCCCTTGCGTTACGTATAACAGCTTTCAAATTAGATTCTAATTTCAATTTTCACTTTAGGTCTGAGACATGAGCGTTCACGGCACTCTTTTATAAAAGCCCTGTATCACGAGCCAAAACCACTGCGTGGGTACGATTAGTGGCTTTAAGTTTCTTACAGATCGACATGACATGCATTTTCACTGTCCCTACTGAAAGCCCCAAGGCCGCAGCAATCTGCTTATTTTTATTTCCATCGCCAAGAAGCTGTAAAACAGTCATTTCACGGCCGCTCAAGGGTCCTTTACTAGCCGCCCTCACTTCCGGTTCCTGTTGAAGTAGATTAAGCGGCAAAAAAACTTCGCCGGCATGGATAAAACGAATTGAATTTGCCAATGACTTAATCGGTTGCGCTTTTGAAATTACCCCAGCCCCACCAACGGCCAGAACCTCATCCATTAAGTTTCGGGTGGCCAAGCCTGTAATAATCGCAACCGGCACCGAACCGCTGCATAATTCCAACATTTTGGTTAAGCCTTTTAGACCGTCCATTCCGGGCATTTGATAATCCAGTAAGACAACATCAAATGGACCTTCCGTTTGAAATTTATCAAAGGCTTCGGTTGCTGATACAGCAGTTGTCACGTCCATATCACTTTGCTGATCAAGATACATTCGGGCAATATCAAGAACCAACTCATGATCATCTGCAATTAATAGCCTAATAACGTCAAGCTTTTGTTCATCACCACTTTTATTTAAGGCTTGAAATACCATTACCTCACCTAACAAAATCTTATGATAACCTTTGTCTGTTGGACTTTTGCTCTTTAGGGTGTTGATCTAACCGTCAAGAAATAGACAGGTGTCTAATTTTCTAAAACCATACGGCCTATGCCTCAATAAATACCTCCAGAATTTATTACGATATATCATAACTCTTCATCCTGTAAAAGTTACTTAACTTTGAAACTATTGCAAATTTTCCGGCACGGTCTTGTACAAAATCCTCACTGATCTTGCTCAAATGCACAAATTTTAGGCAGACTACCCTTTTAAAGCCCGGTCAAAGATTTGATCTCAAAGTCCAAAGAAATTCAGGCCCTTTTATAACATGCTGGCTCAAATAAATATTGAATTATTGGCTTGCAAGCTAAACACTACATCATTCGGATTAAAACACAATAACTCAAGTAAAGCAGATTTAATTTTTTTAAATACAATATAATTCATTTATATAAATGATTTAAATTTGAGAGCATGTGTTTAAATATTCTATTGTAAAAAAAATACGACAATTTGTTCAGGACACTTAAATTATGAGGATCCGTAGGGTACGAAATATAAATACATTTTTACAAACTCGGGCCAGAGAGCATTAAATCATTGAATTTTCAAACCCGCATTCTGAGGGCTCTTGCTAAGCGCCATTCCAAATCACAATTTTGTGCGTTTAAAAATAAAATATTATGCGTTAACACCAAACACCACTTTTCAGGGTACATTTCCACCGAAAGGCTATTTCATGAAAAAGTTTTTATTTCTAACACCTCTTGTTATAGGACTGAATGCGTGTGGAACAATCGGTTATGAAGCCGAAAAAAGTTATTGCACTGCGCTCTGGATAGAAAAAATACCTGAAATTTCCCAACAGCGCATTACGACGCACTACCGTTACGAACTCCAGCCGACTGGTGAATTCACCCATGAATTAAACCAAAACGGAAATTCGGTGGCCGTGCCCAAATATAAACGAGTTAGGATACCCTATCCGGTTATTGAAAGCTTTGATCTAAATGCAAAGCGGCGCAACAGCCATATAACAGCCTGTGCAAAGCGGGCCTGTCAGGTCAAATTTGGCAATCCTGCTTGTGAGTAACCAATTGTGTTTGCGCGCGCAAATTTGCTCTAAAAATTCGACATAGTTCATTTGCGACCAACTGTCGCAAATTGAACAGAATGAACCTGCGAGTGCTTGCTAAAAATTAGTATGAAATGAGCGAGACAAGATGCAAGCGGAAGCCTCAAAAATTCAGTTGGTAGTGATCACCATTGGGGCAGATCGAGGTCGGGCTGCACGGGGCGGTCCTGCCGCTAATTAATATCCCGCGCCGCTTTTCTTTGTTACTGATTTTTGGATTTACATATGACTGCTAGTTTATCTCGCCGCGCCGGTGGGCGCTCTGCCCGCCGCTCCGCGCGCTCTGCGCCTTTGGCCGAACATCTAAGACCCGTCCGCCCCGGTATGCCCGGGGGCACCTATGCCCCGCTAAGTTCAGAGAATGAACAGCGCATCCATCAAGCTGTTTTGGATGCGCTTGAACAAATTGGGCTGGCTGATGCCCCCCCAAGCGGCATTGATTATCTCACCAGAGCAGGCGCCATATACGGCGATGACGGGCGTATCCGGTTTCCCCGAGCACTTATCGAAGATACCATTGCCTCGGCCAATCGTTCAATTGAACTTTTTAGCCGCGATGGCCGCCATGATTTAGAGCTTTCCGGAACCAAAGTTCACTATGGCACTGCCGGCGCTGCGGTTCATATGGTGGATGTAGAGGGGCGCAATTACCGCGAAAGCACAGTGCAAGACCTATTTAATGCAGCTCGGATCACCGATCAGCTTGATAACATCCACTTTTTGCAGCGGCCTATGGTGTGCCGCGATATCACCGATAATCGCGAAATGGATTTGAATACCATTTATGCCTGCTGCTCAGGAACCACCAAACACGTTGGCACATCTTTTACCGAACCGGCCTTTGTCGCAGATGCATTGAAAATGCTGCATATGATTGCAGGAGGAGAAGAAGCCTGGCGTGCGCGGCCCTTTTTGTCAAATTCAAACTGTTTTGTTGTCCCGCCGATGAAATTTGCCACGGAAAGCTGTCTGGTAATGGAAGAGTGTATTCAAGGCGGGATGCCAATCTTGCTGCTAAGCGCCGGACAAGCCGGCGCCACAGCGCCTGCGCCTATTGCAGGCGCTATTGTGCAGGCAGTGGCCGAATGCCTCGCTGGTTTGGTTTACGTGAATGCTGTAAAGCCCGGTCATCCGGCAATATTTGGCACCTGGCCGTTTGTCTCTGATTTGCGCACCGGCGCCATGTCGGGCGGCAGCGGCGAACAGGCCCTGCTTAGCGCTGGTTGTGCCCAAATGCACCGCTTTTATAATTTGCCGGGCGGCGCTGCGGCAGGAATTGCAGATGCAAAACTGCCCGATATGCAAGCGGGCTGGGAGCAGGCAACATCCAATGTGATGGCAGGCCTGTCAGGGCTTAATATGGTCTATGAGGCGGCTGGTATGCATGGGTCACTTCTTGGTTTTTGTCATGAGTCTCTGATTTTGGGCGACGATCTTATTGGTCAGGCTTTGCGCTGCGTGCGTGGAATTGAGGTGAATGAAGATACTGTGAGCCTTGAGGTGATCAAACAAACCTGTCTTGAGGGACCCGGCCATTATTTGGGATCCGATCAAACACTTGCGCTCATGCAAACGGAATATATCTATCCAGCCCTCGGAGATCGCTCTTCACCTAAAGAGTGGGATGAACTGGGCAAACCTGATTTGGTTGAAAAAGCAAAAGCCCGTAAAAATAATATCTTGAGCCAACCCTCGGCGGCGCAATTCAGCCCAGATGTCGAACGCGATATTCGCGCGACTTTTACCATTCATTTGCCCACTTCGGCATAAATACGCTTTATGGACCGCCAGACGGGGGCCAGCCCCCGGACCCCCGGGAGTATTTCAGCAAAGAAAAATGGCCGCCTTATTTTAGCACACGAGACACGCAAATGTCAGGTTTTAAAACTTATCGCATGATTGCTCTGGTGTTTTGTCAAAAGAGCAGCTAGGGCACGCCCAGCAAAACCAAGTAAGGATGCCGAAGATGGATCTGCGCAATATTGCGATCATCGCCCATGTTGATCATGGCAAAACCACATTGGTCGATGAATTATTAAAGCAATCAGGCGCCTTTCGGGCCAATCAAGCTGTGGCCGAGCGGGCAATGGACAGTAATGATATTGAACGTGAGCGCGGCATTACAATATTGGCCAAAGCAACTTCGGTAGAATGGAAAGGCACACGGATCAATGTTGTTGATACGCCTGGTCATGCCGATTTTGGCGGCGAGGTCGAGCGTATTTTAAGTATGGTTGATGGTGTTGTTTTGCTGGTGGATGCAGCCGAAGGCCCCATGCCGCAAACCAAGTTTGTAACGGCAAAGGCGCTGGCGCTGGGATTGAGACCTATCGTGGTGCTGAACAAAGTTGATAAGCCAGACGCCGAGTCTGATCGCGCTCTTGATGAGTGTTTTGATTTGTTTGCTGCGCTGGATGCCAATGAAGATCAACTTGATTTTCCACATCTTTATGCCTCGGGGCGCTCGGGCTGGGCAGATCATGCGCTTGATGGGCCACGCAAAGATTTGACTTCGCTGTTTGATTTGGTGCTTAATCATGTGCCAGCGCCGCGGCAAGTTGCGCGCCAGGACGAAGATTTCCGCATGCTGGCCACTACCTTAAGTACAGATCCTTTTGTGGGGCGCATTTTGACCGGGCGGGTTGAAAGCGGACGGCTAAAAGTTGGCGCCACCCTGCAGGCGCTGAGCCGAGTGGGACAAAAGATAGAACAGTTCCGGGTCACCAAAATTCAAGCTTTTCGCGGACTGTCCCAGAGCGATATTGAGGAAGCTGTTGCGGGCGATATCGTCACGCTTGCAGGTCTGTCGAAGGCAACCGTATCAGACACGCTCTGCGCTTTGGCCGTTGATACACCGCTTCCGGCACAACCCATTGACCCACCAACAATTTCAGTGACCTTTGGCATCAATGACAGCCCACTTGCGGGGCGTGATGGAAAGAAAGTGCAAAGCCGGGTTATCCGTGAGCGTTTGCTCAAAGAGGCCGAAAGCAACGTCGCGATCAAGGTAAGTGACACCCCCGGTGGTGAAGCCTTTGATGTGGCTGGCCGCGGAGAATTGCAAATGGGGGTTTTGATCGAAAATATGCGGCGCGAGGGATTTGAGCTTTCCATTTCGCGGCCTCAGGTGCTTATGCGCGAAGGCGAAAACGGTGAACGGCTAGAGCCAATTGAAGAAGTCACTGTGGATGTTGACGACGACTATTCCGGCACTGTTATTGAAAAACTGACCGGTAGCCGGAAGGGCGATCTTGCTGAAATGAAACAGGCTGGGTCTGGCAAAACACGGATCATCGCACATGTGCCTTCACGTGGACTTATTGGTTATCACGGCGAGTTTTTGACTGACACCCGGGGAACTGGCGTGCTAAACCGAGTATTTCATAACTGGGCGCCCTATAAGGGTGAAATTTCTGGTCGCCGTGCCGGGGTACTTATTTCCATGGAAGATGGCGTATCGGTTGCCTATGCGCTTTGGAACCTTGAAGATCGCGGCAAAATGTTTATCGGCGCGCAAGAAAAAATATATCAAGGCATGATTATTGGCGAGCACAGCCGGGAAAATGATCTTGAGGTTAATCCGCTTAAGGGCAAAAAACTAACCAATGTGCGGGCCTCAGGTACGGATGAGGCTGTTCGGTTGACCACTCCGATCACCCTGTCTTTGGAAGAGGCGATCGCCTATATCAACGATGATGAGTTGGTCGAGGTTACGCCGGGGTCCATCCGGCTTCGCAAGCGCTATCTGGACACGCATGAGCGCAAGCGGATGGCCAGGGCCAGTTAGACTTTCAGGGATCGTACCTAAAGATCAATCAGAGTTGAGTGCGCCGCCAGAACACGGCGCAGCGATGATTACTCAGTGGTTTCAACCACCATCAATTCACGCTCTGCAGCGCCGCGTGCATGGTCAAGAGCAGCTTGATATTCTTTGGAGTGATAACAGGCCTCGGCCGCCTCAAGGCTTGGAAAGCGCGCAACAACATTGCGGGCACGGTCCGTGCCTTCAAGCTGCACATAACGTCCGCCGCGAGCAATAAAATGGCCGCCATGGGCCGCAATCGCGGGGCCGGCAAGTTTGGCGTATTTCGCATAGCTTTCTTCATCTGTCACAGTGACATGACCAATCCATAATGCGGGCATTAGCTTACTCCTTCTAGTATCTGTTGCGCCGCTGTAATTGCGGCGTCGGCTCCGTTTATATCATTTCCACCACCGCGCGCCAGATCTGGACGACCACCGCCGCCGGCACCGCCCAAAAGCGGCACAGCAGCCCGCACTAAATCTACTGCAGAAAGCCTGTTGGTCAAATCTGCTGTTAGTCCTGCACAAACGGCAACTTTTCCATCTGCCTCTGCAATCAAAAGCACCGCCCCGCTAGACAGCCGGGCTTTATGGTCATCGATGAGCGAAGGAAGTTCTTTGCCCGAGACACCCGAAAGCACCTGCGCCACAAAACCGATGCCACCAATATCTTTTGCCTCAACGCCGCCGCCGTTTGAAGCGCCGCCAGAAAGCGCCAATTCGCGGCGCAATTGGGCGACTTCATTGCTAAGAGATTTACGCTCATCCAAAAGCGCTTTTACCCGATCAGGCACATCAGACAGCGGAGATTTCAGCTCGGCAGCCGCGAGTGTCAAAGCCGTATTTTGTGCCATCAGATAGTCATAAGCCGCCGGCCCTGTCAGCGCTTCTATCCGGCGCACACCTGCACTGCTTGCGCTGTCGCCTGTGGTGACAAACATACCAATTTCTCCAGTTTGCTTTACATGGGTGCCGCCGCACAGCTCAAGCGAATAGGTTGCCCCGTCGTTGCCTTTGCCAGAGCCATCAAGATGGCCCATGGATACAACCCGCACCTCATCGCCATATTTTTCACCAAAGAGCGCCTGCGCGCCAAGACCGCGGGCGTCATCGGGGGTCATGATGCGTGTTTCTACCGGCGTATTTTGGCGTATGAAAGCGTTGACCTCGGTTTCTACAGCACGCAAGTCTTCGGCGCTGAGCGCTTTGGAGTGGCTAAAGTCAAACCGCAACCGATCATCAGCATTAAGTGATCCGCGCTGCGCTACATGATCGCCAAGCCGGCGGCGCAGCGCTTCGTGCAGCAAATGCGTGGCCGAGTGATTGGCCCGGATCGCACTGCGCCTTGTGTGATTAACCTCGAGCTCGACCCCAAGGCCAAGATTTATCTCTCCTTCTATAATCTCGGCAAAGTGAATAAACACATTGGCAGTTTTTTTAGTGTCTGTGATTTTGGCCAATATGCCATCGGCTTTCAAAGATCCGCTGTCACCGATCTGACCGCCGCTTTCGGCATAAAACGGTGTTTGGTTTAGCACAATTTGGACTGTTTCACCCGGGCCTGCAGATTGTACTTCTGCGCCATCTTTAACCAAAGCGACCACCTGACCTTCTGCTTTTTCTGTCTTATAGCCCAGAAAATCAGTCGCACCTTGGCGATCTGATATATCGAACCAAATGGCGGCGTCCGCGACCTGGCCCGATCCCGACCACGCCGCGCGTGCTTTTGCCTTTTGCGCAGCCATGGCGTCATTGAAGCCATCCGTATCAACCTGCAGTCCCTTTTCGCGCAGCGCGTCTTGGGTCAAGTCCAGCGGAAATCCATAGGTGTCATAGAGTTTAAACGCTGTGCCGCCAGGCAGGGTCGCACCTTGATCAAGATCAAAAATTTCATCTTCCAAAAGCTTTAAGCCGCGATCCAATGTGGTTTTAAAGCGGGTTTCTTCCAACAGCAGAGTTTCTTCGATCAGCGCCTGCCCCTGTTGCAGTTCTGGATAGGCCTGCCCCATTTGCTTGACCAAAGCGGGCACAAGGCGGTGCATTACCGGATCTTTGGCCCCCAGCATATGCGCGTGACGCATAGCGCGGCGCATGATGCGGCGTAGAACATAACCGCGGCCTTCATTTGAAGGCATGACGCCATCTGCGATTAAAAACGACGTTGAGCGTAGATGATCTGCAATCACGCGGTGCGAGACATTCATATCCCCGTAAGGATCAACCGAGGTTGCCTCGGCCGAAGCCTCGATAAGGTCCTTCATCAGATCGGTATCATAATTGTCATGGCTGCCTTGTAGGAGTGCTGCGATGCGCTCAAGTCCCATACCGGTGTCAATTGACTGCATTTCAAGAGGAACTCGGGACCCATCAGCAAATTCTTCGTTTTGCATGAAAACAAGGTTCCAAATCTCGATAAAACGATCGCCATCTTCTTCTGGTGAGCCCGGAGGGCCGCCCCAGATATGATCGCCATGATCATAAAAAATTTCGGTACAGGGCCCACAAGGGCCAGTTGGACCCATTCGCCAGAAATTATCATCTGTCGCAATGCGGATGATCCGGTCATCGGAAAGACCAGCCGCTTTTTTCCAAATGTCAGCCGCTTCGTCATCATCATGGTAAATGGTGACGCACAACCGGTCTTTGTCGATGCCTAACTCTTTGGTGATCAATTCCCAGGCAAACGGAATTGCATCGGATTTGAAATAATCGCCAAAGCTAAAGTTGCCGAGCATCTCGAAAAACGTATGGTGGCGCGCGGTGTACCCTACATTATCCAAATCATTGTGCTTACCGCCCGCGCGCACACATTTTTGCGCCGATGTCGCCCGCTTGTAATCGCGTGTTTCCACCCCGGTGAACAGGTTTTTGAACTGCACCATCCCCGAGTTTACGAACATCAAGGTGGGATCATTGCGCGGCACCAGAGGACTTGATGCAACGATCTCATGCCCCTGCTTTGAGAAATAATTCAAAAAGGTCGAACGGATATCGTTTAAACTGGGCATTTGGCTGGCTTTCAAACAAGTATTTTTCGTGTAGACGAGGTATAACCTAGGCCCTTAATTGTCCACAGTTAACCGTCGATTGCCGCCTTGTGCCAAGAAAAAGCCGCAGCAAATATAGCAGCGGCTTTCCATTTAGCTCAAATGATAGGCCGGTTTAGGCTTCGATCACATCATCGCCCTTTGAGCCCGATTCTGATTTTGGAATTTCAAAATCAAGCCCATGGGCTGCCCGGATTTTATCTTCAATCTCATAGGCCACATCAGAATTGTCTTTCAGATATATTTTGGCGTTTTCACGTCCCTGCCCGATGCGCTCATCGCCATAGCTGTACCAAGCGCCAGATTTTTCAACCACACCGGCTTTGACACCAAGATCAAGCAATTCTCCCATTTTTGAAATGCCTTCACCATACATGATGTCAAACTCAACCTGTTTAAACGGTGGGGCAACTTTGTTTTTGACAACTTTCACGCGGGTTGCATTGCCCACCACTTCGTCGCGGTCTTTGATCGCACCAATGCGGCGGATATCAAGACGGACCGACGCATAAAATTTCAATGCATTGCCGCCCGAAGTTGTTTCAGGGCTGCCAAACATGACACCAATTTTCATCCGGATCTGGTTGATGAAAATAACCATGCACTTGCTGCGGCTAATCGATCCAGTCAGTTTGCGCATTGCTTGGCTCATGAGACGAGCCTGGGTGCCAACACTGCTATCACCCATCTCACCTTCCAGTTCGGATTTGGGCGTGAGCGCTGCAACCGAATCGACAACCACCATGCTTACGGCGCCCGAGCGCACAAGCGTGTCGGTAATTTCCAATGCTTGCTCGCCTGTATCCGGTTGGCTGATTAAAAGCTCATCAAGATCCACACCTAGCTTTCTTGCATAAAGCGGATCAAGCGCATGCTCGGCATCAACAAAAGCACAAACACCGCCCTTTTTTTGCTCTTCCGCCACACAGTGCAAAGTCAAAGTTGTTTTACCGGAACTTTCTGGCCCGTATACCTCGATAATACGGCCTTTGGGCAATCCACCAATGCCCAAAGCAATATCCAATCCCAAAGACCCGGTCGATGTAGAATCGATTTCTTGGATCGGATTTTCTCCGCCCAGCTTCATGATCGAACCTTTGCCAAACTGCCGCTCAATTTGTGCAAGCGCGCTGTCTAGCGCTTTTTGTTTTTCCGCACCGCTCTTATTTGTCATTGAAAGAATATCTGCCATTTTGTTTCGCCTTTCTTATTTCACAGCCAATCCCCTAGGGCAATCACTGCATTGTTCCGCTCTTGTTCTCTTTATGGGCTCAAAACAAGAACATTTCAAGAAAATTTTAATAAAATGACTTTCAACTAAAAATGTTAAAGAGTAATGTAAGGCATTCGTTTTAAGTTTATGGCATCGCATTATGTTGGTATTTATTGAAAAAAACCTTGTTTTTCTATCTATGCCGAAAACGGCATCCACTGCTTTCATCGCCGCCTTGACACCCTATGCATCAATGATCATCAAATCTCCACCCGGGGTTAAGCATATGAATCTAAGGCGGTTTGATAACCGTCTTCGGCCCTTGATTGAAAAAAATCAGAGCGTCCCTATCGAAACACTGGCCGTCATTCGACATCCGCTTGACTGGCTTGGCAGCTGGTATCGTTACCGACAGCGTGACGCGATTAAAAACACATCAAACTCCACGCAAGATGTCAGCTTTGATACCTTTGTGCAGGCGTATATGCGCCAAACTCCAACCGATTTTGCCAAAGTCGGTGATCAGGCAAAATTTTTACAGCCGGCAAAAGAGTTTGCGCCACTTACTTATTTATTTCAATATGAAGATCAATCAGGACTTAAGCAGTTTCTTGAACAGCGGCTGGAGGTTACATTTAAGCTGGAAAATAGAAACGTATCGCCGAAAAAAACCTTGTCCTACACCCCGAAATCGAAGAACAGCTGCGTAAAAAGTACCAGCGCCAATTTAATATTTGGCAAAATGCTGGTCCCCATAGGCTTTAATGCATTTGATTGCTCACCGTTGTGGTGAGCTGCTAAAGTGAAAATGGTTTTGGCAAAAACACAGAATTTGGAATCCGCGCCTGATGGGTTTGAAAATTATCCTCGGCGTAACCTGACACAAACACCACGCCAACATTTGTTCGATCCGCCAAGGCCTCTTTTACCCAACTGGGTCCATCAAGACCGGGCATAACCACATCGGTGACAAAGACATCAATTTTTAGACTTTGATCGCTGAGCGTCTTTAACGCCTCTTCACCTGAGCAGGCCTCAATCACTTTAAAGCCTCGGAGCTGTAAAGCTCGCGCTGCAAAGGTCCGAACAGTTGCTTCATCTTCGACCAGCAAAATGACATTGTCACAAACTTTGCGGTTCGGCTTGGGTGGTCGAGCAATAGTGGTGGGTTTGGGGCGCAACTCGGCAACACTGGCCGGCAATAACAAGGTGAATTGCGTACCCTTTGCCACTTCACTGTCAACAAATATATAGCCTCCACTTTGCTTCACAATTCCGTAAACAGTCGACAACCCTAGACCCGTTCCTTCACCGGTTCGTTTGGTTGTATAGAAAGGCTCAAATATTTTCTGGAGCTTATCAGACGCAATGCCGCAGCCCTGGTCCGACACGGTCACGGATACATACTGCCCGGGTTCCACCACCACACGGTCACGCAAAAAAGGCGCGGTAATATTTGATTCCGCAGTGGAAATAACAATCTTCCCACCCTGCGGCATCGAATCGCGCGCATTCACCACTAAATTCATCAATACCTGTTCCAATTGCCGTTTATCGGCCCGAACTCTATGCAGAGCCGGGTCATAATTAAGGCAAAGCTCAACCTTTTCACCGACCAACCGGTTTAGCAAATGGGTAAAATCCGACAGCATGTCCCGAATATCCAAATGTTCCAAACGCAGGGTTTGTTTGCGTGAAAATGCCAAAATCTGTGCGACCAAGGCCGCGGCGCGATTGGCATTTTGATTGATTTGCATCAGATCAGAGTAATTTTGATCTTCTGGGCCATGACGCAATAGCAACAAATCACAATGGCCCGAAATCGCGGTGAGAAGATTATTAAAATCATGCGCAACGCCGCCAGCCAATTGTCCAATAGACTGCATTTTTGGCTTTGGACAAATTGTGCCTCCAGAGTTTTGAGCTCAGTGGCATCACTTAGAACCACAATCAAAGACGGATCACCCGGCTCTGAGCTCCGATTTAGCGCGACCTGCACATAAATATCTGAAGCATGGCGCGTTAAACGCAAAAATTCGGGATGTTTCAGTCCCCGGCCCAATAGCGCATCATCAAGCCAATCTGCGATGGAACGCCCCAGACCTTCCATCAATTCCGACAAAAGCGGGCCTTCATCAGGCCCAATTCTTAGGAGATCACAGGCAATTTTATTTGCGCAAACTATACGCCCGCTGGCAGCCAGATTAATCATCGGCACTGGCAGTGCTTCAATATCGGCCTGCACCCCAGTTGAGGGCACACCATCGCTGTCTGGCGTCAGCAATAAAATTTGGAACCGCCCGCGGCTTATTGGTTGGCGCATCACAAAATATCGCTCAATACCGAATTTGGTCTTTATATAATTGATCCCGCCCCACTGGATATCCGTATCACAGAACAGTCCCAGCAAAGAATTTAGCTTAGCGCCAATTAATTTCTTAGCTGCTGAGTTCATACGCCAAATTTCATGCGATGCATTGACGGTTAAACTTGGCACATGATCGAAGAACCGCTTTTCCTTCATAATCTGCGACCCACTGGCGACCACTTCAACCACGACCTTTCACAAAAAGCTATTGCAGCAGTGAAGAGATTTAGAGGCAACCTATCATTTAGGACGAGCAAGTTTTTATTATTCTGCTGCATGTAATGTCCTTATCTGAATCGATGCGCCCATAACGCCAGCCAATGGTTAAGCTGATGTTAACGCCTTTATACAATCTATAGTTGTTTTTTGCAAATTATCCGTTTTGCAGGATGGCAAAATAAAATCCATCACCATCAGCATTGGGTAGAAATTGCCTTGAGTGAACAAGAGACCACTGGCCATTCTTATTCAAAAATTGGCTAACTTGTTGCCCATTTTCTCGTTCAAGAACCGAGCAGGTTGCATAGAACAACACGCCATCGGAGGCCGCGAGATCAGCCGCCTTTGAAAGGATATCGAGCTGCGTGGTCAAAAGATCGTCCAGCTGCTCTGTGTTTAGATTCCATTTGCCGCTGGGATCCCGGCGCCACGCCCCACTGCCAGAGCAAGGCACATCACAAAAAACCAGACCGTATTTTGTTTGCTTAACCTGATCCGTAGTCTTGAGCACAATATCTGCTTGGGCGCGCTTGGCGCGAACAGGAAGGTCCTTCATGCGCGACGCCTGCGCATCATGGGCATGAACTTTCTTACCCAGCCAAGCAGCGAGCGCCAAAGCCTTGCCGCCGCCGCCGGCGCAATAATCAAGAACCGGACCCTTAATGTCTGATGTCAGGGCACAGACACTGGCTTGGCTAGAGGCATCCTGCAACTCTACCAGCCCCTTCCTATAGCTGTCTGATTGGGCAACTTTTCGCGCGCCATCGATGACTTTAAGCGCGGTCGGTACGGAGGGATGGACTTCGGCATTTACTCCTTCATCACACAACTTTTGCAAGGCTGCTTCCCGCGTTATTCGGGCGATATTGACCCGAAGAAAAACCGGAGCTCGTTGGCGCAAATTATCGGCCACCTGCACTGCGTGATTTGCTAAATCCTGACACCAAATGGGCCAGAGCCAATCCGGTATATCAAACTGTTCCGCCTCTGAGGTGAACTCGTTTGGCTCTTGTTCCTTGGCAGATAAAGTTTCGGGCGCGAACCGATCACCTGTAAATATGCTTTGGGGGTCACTACCGTGCTGGTGCAGTGCTGCAATCATAATAGTGCGGCCGTTCATACCTCCGCCACGAGCTGCGTAAGACCGTAAATGGCGCAGCGCGTCATAGACATGATCGCGCACTGCTGCGCGATCACCAGATCCGGCGTATCGGCTGCGCCGTGCCCAGGCGGTCAAAGCAATCTCGCCGGACCGCCCGGTCAGAAAGTCGTCAATCACCTCAATGGCGGCCTGAACTCGGGCAGCAGGCGTCATGGCCTACATAATCCGGTAGTTGGGGCTTTCGCGGGTGATCTGTACATCATGCACGTGGCTTTCTTTCAAACCCGCGCCGGTGATTTTTACAAATGAACAGTTAGTACGCATCGCATCAATCGTTGCACAGCCAGTATAACCCATTGCGGCCCGCAGCCCGCCGACCATTTGGTGAACGACCGTACTGGCTGACCCTTTATAAGGCACCTGCCCTTCAATGCCCTCGGGCACCAATTTGTCACCCGCCACATCTTTTTGAAAATACCGGTCGGCAGAGCCCCGCGCCATCGCCCCTAGCGATCCCATGCCGCGATAAGATTTAAACGAGCGGCCTTGATACAAAACAACCTCGCCGGGGCTTTCGTCGGTACCGGCAACCATTGATCCAACCATGGCGCAGGATGCACCAGCGGCGATTGCTTTTGCAAAATCACCCGAAAACTTAATGCCGCCGTCGGCAATAACCGGCTTGTTGCCGGCCGCCCCTGCACAGTCCATAATTGCTGTCAGCTGCGGCACGCCAACCCCGGCCACCATCCGCGTTGTACAAATCGACCCTGGCCCGATGCCCACTTTAACCGCATCAGCGCCTGCGCCAATCAGCGCCCGTGTGGCTTCCGCAGTGGCGACATTGCCCGCGACAACTTGCACCTTATTAGACAGCTTTTTGATCCGCTCAACAGCAACAGCGACACCATCAGAGTGACCATGCGCCGTATCGACCACCACTATATCAACGCCAGAATCAATCAAGGCTTCACTTCGGGCAAATCCGGCGTCTCCTACAGTTGATGCCGCCGCAACACGTAACCGTCCCAGATCATCTTTGCATGCAGTTGGGTTCAACACTGCCTGCTCTGTATCTTTTAGCGTCAGCAGGCCGGTCAATTTGCCCGATTGATCCGTTACCAACAGCTTTTCAATCCGCCGCGCTTTCATCAGGCTAATCGCCTCTTGGCGGTCTGCCGGCTCGTGCAGAATTGCCAGATTATCCGCACTCATCATCACCCTGACCGGGGTCTTGTCATCGCTTGCAAAGCGCATATCGCGATTGGTCACGATGCCCACAACACGCCCGTCACTATCCACAACTGGAAAACCGGTCACATTATACCGTTCTTGCAATGCTTTTGCATCTGCCAGCGTTTGATCAGGCCTCAAGGTAATCGGATTATAGACTATGCCACTTTCAAACCGCTTGACGCGGCGTACCTCGCGGGACTGCGCTTCAATATCAAGGTTGCGATGAATAACCCCCATGCCACCGGCTTGGGCCATGGTAATGGCCATTTGGGCCTCGGTGACGGTATCCATTGCTGAACTGAGCAGTGGGATGTTCAGCGAAATGCTTTGGGTCACATTTGTACGGGTATCAGCTGTGGTGGGCAAAACATCCGAAGCGGCTGGCACCAGCAACACATCATCAAAAGTAAGAGCCTCGCGAATCTGCATCAATCTATCCTCATGGCAGGGAACACTTGGCAGTTTCCTATTTCACGGTTATAGCAAAAAGAAAAGAGGCAATAGAGCCCTAAATGCGGATTTATACTTTGCGCCAAGTCGGCGCTTGCGCTTAAAAGGCGCAACCCCCATTGTGACGCAAGCACTCTTAAGGCAAGGGAACACAGTATGAGCGAACACGGCTACTCAAAAGGGCGTCTGGATTTGCCATTCGTGGGTATATCGACCTTCGGCAAGCGGCCTTATGTGGCTGACTGGTCTGCTCTTGAAGCAGATGTGGCCGTTCTTGGCGCGCCGTTTGACGGCGGCACCCAATGGCGCGCAGGCGCTCGGTTTGGACCACGCGGTGTCCGCGAGGCTTCAACGCTGTTTAGTTTCGGCCATGCTGGAGCCTATGATCACGAAGATGATGCCACCTATTTGCCCGGCGAGGTACGCATTGTTGATATGGGCGATGCGGATATAGTCCATACCGACACCCTTAAAAGCCATGCCAATATTGAAACCGGCGTGCGCGCTGCTTTCGCGGCAGGTGCGTTGCCGGTTGTTATTGGCGGAGACCATTCGGTGAATATCCCATGCATAAATGCGTTTGATGGCCATGAAACGTTCCATATTCTGCAAATAGACGCACATCTTGATTTTGTTGACGAACGGCACGGGGTGCGCTTTGGCCATGGCAATCCAATGCGCCGAGCGGCAGAAAAGCCCTATGTATCCGGACTTACCCAAGTTGGCATTCGCAATGTTAGCTCGACCGCAAAAGAAGGCTATGAAGACGCACGAAAGATGGGATCGGATATTCTATCTGTGCGCCAAGCGCGTCAACTGGGACCATTGGGCGTCGCCGAGCGGTTGCCAAAAGCGGCCAAAATATACCTCACCGTTGATATTGATGCCTTTTGCCCCTCTATTGCAGCGGGAACCGGCACCCCCAGCCATGGGGGATTTCTGTATTATGAGGTGCTAGAAATTCTGCAGCATGTCAGCCAACGCCATGAAATTATCGGAATCGACCTTGTTGAAGTTGCCCCTGATTACGACCAAAGCGGATCAACCAGTATCCTTGCAGCACAACTTTTGCTCAATACGCTCGGATTTATTTTTCACAACAGACCCAAGCAGAAATAAAGAATGCCGCCATTGGTCATTTTTGTGACGCTTGCGGTCTTTCCTTACAGCCGATACACCCTATGCTTTGCCCTCTAATCTGGGCTTTATTCAAAAGGCGCTAAATATGAGCCAAAATCCTCTTGTGGTGTTTACCCCATCGGGAAAACGCGGGCATTTTCCAAAAGGCACGCTCGTTCTAACGGCCGCGCGCCAGCTTGGCGTTGATCTGGACAGCGTTTGCGGCGGACGCGGTATCTGCAGCAAGTGCCAGATAACCCCGTCCTACGGCGAATTTCCAAAACACGGGGTTATGGCGGTGGACGGCGCGCTGTCTGACTGGAATGCCGTTGAGCAGCGCTATGATGACAAACGCGGGCTGACCAAAGGTCGGCGCCTGGGATGTCAGGCAAAAATCGAGGGGGACATAGTTATCGATGTTCCTGCAGAAAGCCAAGTGCACAAACAAGTTGTGCGCAAAGCCGCCAGCGACCGGGTGATTGAAATGGATCCGCCGACAAAGCTCTATTTTGTCGAGGTGGCCGAACCGGATATGCATGAGCCAAGCGGTGATCTTGAGCGTTTAAATGAAGCATTGAAATCCCAATGGGGCCTAAAGGATGTTTCGGCTGATCTACGGGTGATGAGAAAATTACAGCCAGCGCTACGCAAAGGAAAGTGGCAGATCACAGCCGCTGTATTCCAAGATCATAAAGCCGGAAAGGGCCGTATTCTAGAGGTCTGGCCGGGGCTGCACGAAGATGGAATTTTCGGGCTGGCAATAGACCTTGGCTCAACCACAATTGCAGCCCATTTAACAGATTTGCGCAGTGGCGCAGTGGTTTCCAGTTCTGGCTTAATGAACCCGCAAATCCGCTTTGGTGAAGATCTGATGAGCCGCGTGAGCTATGCGATGATGAACCCCGGCGGCGACCTTGAAATGACGGCTGCCGTCCGCGAGGCTATGAACACCCTGATTGCAGAGATCGCGAACGAAGCTGGGATCGACAGGGATCTGATTGTTGAGATTGTCTTTGTCTGCAATCCGGTGATGCATCACCTTCTGCTTGGCATTGATCCGGTTGAACTTGGACAGGCACCCTTTGCCTTGGCCACGTCTGAGGCTTTAAACTTGGCGGTGCAAGAGCTTGATATTACATCCACAAACGGGTCCGCGCGGGTCTTTATCCTGCCTTGTATTGCAGGCCATGTTGGCGCAGATGCGGCTGCGGTTGCGCTTTCTGAAGAGCCCGGGCAATCGGAAGATTTGGTTTTGGTGGTTGATGTGGGAACCAATGCAGAGATTTTGCTTGGCGATCAAACGCGGGTCTTGGCCTGCTCATCCCCGACAGGACCGGCGTTTGAGGGCGCGCAGATCAGTTCAGGCCAGCGCGCAGCCCCAGGCGCTATTGAAAAAATTAAGATTGATCCGGTGAGCAAAAATCCACGGTTCCGCGTTATCGGCTGCGATTTGTGGTCTGATAAACCCGGTTTTGACAGTGCTACATCAGCTTCGGGCATTACCGGCATTTGCGGTTCTGGCATTATCGAAGCGGTGGCAGAATTGCGCATGGCTGGCTTGATGGATGATAGTGGTTTGCTGGGCTCAGCCGACGCGACAGGCACGCCGCGGATGATCCCGGATGGCCGCACCCATAGCTATGTTATTCACGATGCAAGCGCCACCGGCGGGCCCATAATTTCAGTAACACAAGGCGACATCCGCGCCATCCAACTTGCCAAATCGGCGCTCTATGCCGGCGCGCGGCTATTGATGGATGAAATGGGCGTCGATAAAGTTGATCGGGTGGTATTGGCCGGCGCTTTCGGCGCGCATATTTCCAGCAAACACGCCATGGTTCTAGGAATGATCCCTGATGTGCCTTTGGATAAGGTTTTTTCTGCGGGCAATGCTGCTGGTACCGGCGCACGCATTGCGCTGTGCAATAAAAAGGCCCGCGCTGATATCGAGCGCATTGTGCGCGAAATCGTCAAGGTTGAAACTGCTATCGAGCCGAAATTTCAAGAGCACTTTGTGGCGGCCAATGCGATCCCGCATAAAACCGACGCGTTTGAAGAACTTGCTAAAATTGTAAGCCTTCCGGCGGTCTCGTTCAACACGGGGGCAGAGAGCAGCAAGGGGGGCCGCAGACGGCGGCGGCGGGGTTAGCCAAGAACGACGCTACAACAGTTCTTTGCGCAACACCTCGGCATAGGCGCGATAGGTCGATTGCTTTTCCGGATCAAACCTGTCCCAGGTTCGATAGATATTTCCCAAACGAGGATTGCCGCGCAGCTTATCTGAATTTCGATCCAGAAAATCCCAGTAAAAGGTATTAAACGGACAGGACCCCGGACCAGTTTTTTCTTTGACATTATAATGACAGGACGCGCAGTAGTCTGACATTTTATTGATGTAATTGCCACTTGAAGCATAGGGTTTTGAAGCCACCACGCCGCCATCTGCAAATTGGCTCATGCCCATTGTGTTTGGCAACTCAACCCATTCAATGGCATCTGCATAGACGGCCAAGTACCATTCATGCACCTGAACCGGATCAATGCCTGCGATCAAAGCAAAGTTTCCGGTCACCATGAGCCTCTGGATGTGATGCGCATAGGCCGTTTCTCGGGTCTGGGTCACGGCTTGCCGCACACATTCCATTTTGGTTTCACCCGTCCAGAAAAAGGATGGCAGATTATAATGAGCATCTAGAAAATTTTCGGATTTGAATTCCGGCATGCGCAGCCAGTAAATGCCGCGCATATATTCGCGCCACCCCAACACTTGGCGCAAATAGCCCTCTACAGAGTTCAAAGGGGCAGCACCCTCAACATAGGCTTGAACGACTTGGCGGCATACTTCATTTGGCTCTAACAGTCCGGTGTTGAGATAAAGCGAAATCAAGCTGTGATACAGGTAATTTTCATCGCGCAGCATCGCATCTTGGTAAGTTCCAAAATCAGCAAGGGAATACTGGACAAAATGCTCAAGAGCCTGCCGAGCCTGAGCGCGCGTGACGGCAAATTCAAACGGTTCAAGGTCGCCAAAATGTTCTGAGAAATGCGCATCAACATATGACAAAACAGCTTTGGTTTCGGCATCGGGAGCAAAAAGGAGTGGGCCAGGAAATGTCAGCCCTTTGGGGGCTTTTTTCCGGTTGTCATGATCAAAATTCCACTGCCAGCCAACCGGGTCTTCCCCCTCCATTAAGTAGCCAGTTTTTCTGCGCATTATCCGATAGAAGTTTTCCATTCTAAGCTGCCGCCTGCCCTGTGCCCATTGTTCAAATTCGGAGCGGCTGCAGAAAAAGCGCTCATCCCGACGTATCTCGAATGGGATTTCCAGCGTGTTTGAAAGATCCGCATATAATTGCGCAACACGCCACTCGCCAGGTTCAATACCGACCACCACATCCGGGCAGCATTCAGCTACATGGTTTTTAATTTCTTTGCTTAAATCGCCCTTATTGCCTGCTGCATCAATTTTCGTGTATAAAACCGTCCAGCCATCCGCCCTTAACTCTTCCGCAAAGTGCCGCATGGCTGCAAAGTGATACGCGATCTTTTTTTTATGATGGGCAACATAGGTGGCCTCACTGACCACTTCGGCCATCATAATATGATCTGTTTTACGATCTGCAAAATTTAGCAAGGATGGGGAAAGTTGATCCCCAAGCAAGACAATTAATCGCTTCTTCATAGCAAATCGGCCCAAGTAATTTTATTGTAGCGCTTTTCCGATCGCTTTTCGTAATGCTTTGGTTTCATCACACTCTGAGCCACAATACTGCATAAGCTTGGATAAGTTTGCTTGCGCTTTTTTGAATTGGCCCCGTTCAAGAAACAGCTCGCCTTGATATTCCAACGCCCCGAGATGACGCGGGTTTAGTGCCAAAGCCTGTTCGTAATGTTGCCCTGCTAAATCAAATTTACCCTGTTTGCGTGCACTAAAACCAAGCAGATTTTGCCGATCATCTTCAGATGCCCCGTCAATACTCGCAAGTTTTTCATAGGCATCAGCATAACGCCTTTGCTTGAGCAATTGCTCCGCTGGTTGCAGGACACTTACAGTAGAACTGGAGTAATCAGAACTCCCAACTGCACCGGCAGTTGTTACAAACGACATCATCGCTGCCGCCATCCAAATAACTTTCAACATGATCACCTCATCAACACTTTCTTAGGAGGGAAGAGGTAATTTTAACGGCCCAAACGTCAAGGTCGCCAGCCCAAAGATGGAAAATTGGTGTTTGGTAAACTCTTCAAGATGTGCATGCAGCAGGCAATTCCTGACAATTTAAGAGATATTTTTTGACCTTTTGCTCACAATTATAGCAATGTTCCATTATTTAAATATGTGTTTTAAATAATTATTACATTTTTAGGTCAAAGTAATTATATCTAAAAATATTGAAACAAAATAAAAATGGGAGAGGAATATGTCTGAAAATTTTGTCACCGTTACCGCAGCAAACTGTCCGGCCGAAAATCGCTCTGCTGCACTTGAGCAAATGGCAAGCGTTGCCGAAGATGCAAAATCAGCCGGGGCCAGCCGCGTCACCTATGGGGTCACCTTAAGCGGGCTCAATCCCGGCGCTTTGGTTTTCATTCAATTTTTTGATAGCCTGTCGGGTTTTCAAAATGTCATGGGAGCGTTTGCAAATTCCTCGGCTTATGCCGGCATCTTAAACCTTGGGGTCGAGGTCTATTTACGAAACATAGCTAAATTGAGTGATGTCGCGTATACGCCAAAGTTAGACCCAAGACCAAATTATCTGGTGATGACCAAAGGTAAATCTTCGACGTCGAACTCCGAACTTACATCTATGATGCAAGAGTGCACAGGTATTTTTGCGCAGAGCGGCGCTCAGACGTTTCGGTTTGGACAAATTTTAACAGGCGACAACCCCGGCCAGTATTTGTTGGGTATCACCTATCCGTCTATGGACGCCATTCAAAAAGCCTATGATGCGCTGCCGTCAAACCCAGCGGTGCAAAGGGTCTATTCAGCAATTGATGTCAATATGCGCTCAATTATTCAAATTCACGGAATGGCTTAAAAAGTTCAGGACGATATCAAAATCAAGAGCCGTATTCGCCTTGGCTCTTGATTTCATATTTTAATTTAAAATTACCAACCGCTTCGCAATTTTTGTTTTTTAGGCTGTAGTGAGCTCATATAATCGCCCCTTTAAATTTGTTTTATACTTCTTTTTTGTCAAACAGGATTGTTTTTATATACTATAATGTGATTTTATGCCCAAAATCACTTCAGAGGTTGTTTTATGATCCGACTAACAAGCTGTACATTCATCGCTTTGATCTGCGCTGTCCAGATCGGCTTCGCCAATCAGACAATTGAGTTTGGCCAAGCTGACAAAGCCGAACAAATTCGGATTTGTCAGGATATGTACATGGCTTTCAGTGAAAAAGGGTCCTTTTATAACATCCGCTCAGATGAAACCTACGCTGAATTATGGCAGGCCTTTGACGCGCGATCAAAGCATGGCTTTTTTTGCAAGTTTAATGTCAAAAAAGTGCAGTTTACTTTTCAGGCGGGCGGAAGCTGGCGCTATTTTCCAATCCTAGAGCCGGTTGAGTTCGAACAAGCCATGAAGGAATTAAATCAGGTCGCAAAAGTGTCGCAAGGACAATTGCGATAAGGTAAGTAAGCTAGGCTTAACCAATCCATGCAGTTTTCAAAGCAATCATCGGGCAAGCCTGTAGACTTGCCCAATCTTTCTTATCTGCCTCGAATACGCGGATCCATAGCATCGCGCAGACCATCACCAAGGTAATTGATACTAAGGACGGTCAATGAAATCGCCAAGCCGGGCCATAAGACACGCTCAGGATAGAGCTGAAGATAATCCACTGCATCGTTCAACAAGCGGCCCCAAGTTGGGAAATCAGGTGGAAACCCAAGGCCCAAAAACGATAGTGCGCTTTCAGTAATAATCGCATTGGCAATTCCCAACGTTGCAGAAACCAATATTGGCGACAGCACATTGGGCAATATATGCCGCATTATAATCTTACGGTCAGTGGTTCCTATTGAACGGGCAGCGAGCACAAACTCACGCTCTTTCAATGCCATAACATCGCCCCGCACAATGCGCGCTGTTGGCATCCAACTGGTGATACCGATGGAGACCACGATCAAAACAAACATGCCACGCTCGGGCCCATAGGCTTGGCTGAGCGGCTCACGAAATAAAAGCATCATCACCAACAGCAGAGGCAAAAGCGGAAGCGAAAGGAACAGATCCGTCAATCGCATCAGAATCCCGTCTAATCGGCGGTAGTACCCTGCGCACACTCCAATTAAACTGCCCAGCATGAGCGAAAGCGTCATCGCTGCGATCCCGACTGAGATAGATGTTTTTCCACCTGCAATCATCCGCGCAAAAGTATCACGCCCCAACTGATCGGTCCCAAACGGATGCGCCCAACTTGGGCTTTGATTGCGTAATCGGATATTAATCTCATTAGCTTCATAGGGCCACACCCAAGGGCCCACCATCACCAATATAACGATGGTGAAAAAGATTATGCCGCCGATTAAAGCGCCTTTGTGTTTTTTAAACTGGTTCCAGACATCACGCCACTTGCTCCGTGCGGGTTGCTGAGGAAGTGGCTCGGCGGTATTAGTCATAGCGTATCCTCGGATCCAAAAGCCCGTATAAAATGTCTGCGATTAGGTTAAAGGCAACAATCAAAAACGCGAACATAAAAGTCAATGTTTGAACCGTTGGCAAGTCATTGGCATAGATCGCATTGATTAACTGCCCACCTATCCCGTTTACTTTAAAAATCTGCTCGGTGATTATCGCGCCGCCAAAAATATAGGGCAGATTAAGCGCAATTACAGTGACCACAGGGATCATCGAATTGCGCAGAACATGAACCATCACCACTGTCCACTCGCTTAGACCCTTGGCCCGCGCGGTTCGCACATAATCCTGATTAAGGTTATCCAGCATCGAGGCACGCATATAGCGGCTGATTTGGGCTGTGGTTTGCAGCGCAAGCACCATTACCGGCAAAACCATCTGTTTTAGTTGAATGACAAAGGTGTCCCAGTCAATCACCTGATGCAATGTATCATAGGTAGAAGGCAACCAGCCAAGTTGAACCGCAAAAATCACAATCACAAGCGGACCTGTGAAAAATGGCGGGATGGAATAGCCAATCATTGTCACAAAAGTTCCGGCCTGATCAAAAACCGAATAATGGCGATAGGCAGAATAAATACCGATCGGCAGCGCGATTAAAATGCCGACAACATAAGACATCCCAACCACCCAAAGGGTTTGCGGCATTCTCTGAACGACAATATCCATCACCGGGCTACGGGTCTGCCAGCTTATCACGCGCAGATCACCTTCGGAAAAGGTTGTCCCAAACATATGATCTATGAAAACCTGCGGTTCGATCCAGAAAAACTGCATCAGCCATTTGACAAATTGGATGTAGAGAGGTTGGCCAAGGCCCAAAGCCTCGCGCATTTTTTCTTTGACCTCTGGGGGCACGGTTAATGGTACCTGTGCCATCGGATCGTTTGGTGCAAGGTTTAGAAGAAGAAAAATAACCAAACTGATGAACAAAAGCGTCGGGATAGAGATCAGCAGACGACGAATGGTGAATGTCAGCATTTAGTGACGCCTTAGTATTTCAGTTCAAAGGAAAACTGCGCCACTCACAACGAGGGGCGCAGCCAGTAAGACTAGCTATTAGTCGATACGATGCCAGTCGGCAACGTTCCACAGCTCTGAATCAAACGTGTTCAGAACAACACCACCAAGTGATTTGGCATGCGCAGAAACACGACCGCGGTCAACGAGAGGCACAATTGTGTAGCTTTCATTGGTCAGCATATCGTTCATCTTACGGCCAAGTTCACCGCGGCGCTCGATGTCGCCTGTGCGGGCCATTTCATCAATCAGCTTGTCATACTCTGGATCACAGAAGCGGTTGATGTTTGCACCTTGCCACTGGCTTTCAGGCTTTGGCTCATTGCCACAGCGATAGGCAGCCAGGTAGGCTTGTGGATCGGTTCCGTCAAACACGTTGGCGTACATTTCAACATCAGCATAGAACTTCTGATATGTGTCAGGCGAACCTGGATCACCACCAAAGAAGACTGACGCATTCAGGTTACGCAATTCGGTTTCGACACCGATTTGGCTCCACCACTCTTTGATAAGAGCTTGGAAATCCTGACGTACTGCGTTGGTTGATGTTTGATACAGAATAGACAAACGCACGCCGTCTTTGGCGCGGATGCCATCACCACCACGAGCCCAGCCTGCTTCGTCGAGCAATGCGTTTGCGCCTGCGATATCTTGTGTCAAACAATCAGTGTTGCCTGACGCATAAATCGCGGGTGCAGGAACCAGATCACATGTTGGTCGTCCCGCTTGGCCATAGCCGATTTCAACGAGCAACGGACGGTCAATCGCCATGGACAGCGCTTTCCGAACATTGATATCGCTGAGGAACGGGTGCGGTGCTGCGCGTGTTGAGCGCGTATCCGCATCCAAATCAGGCGATGGGTTTGTCATGTTCATTTCAAGACGCTCAACAAGAGCACCAAATGCTGAAATCGGTGTACCTTTGCCACCTTCGGCCAGCTTGGCAAGCACATCTGGTGCGAGTTGCAGGTTCCAGGCATAGTCAAATTCACCTGTTTCCATTACAGCGCGACCGGCTGCAGTGGCATCGCCGCCACCTTTGAAGGTCAGCGTTGCGAAGGCCGGCTTGTTTGCGACGCGGTAATTGTCGTTGGCTTTCATCTGAATCACGTCGTTTGGACGGAATTCTGTTACCACGAAAGGACCTGTGCCGATTGGGCCAAAGTTTTGATCTGTACAATTTGGCGCAGCTGCACCCATACAATTTTCAAACTGTGCCTTCTGGATAATTGGTGTCTGACCACCAACAAATGGACCATAGGGGTTTGGCTTTGGCTGGTTAAAGCTAACTTTAACTGTCAAATCATTGATGACTTCAATAGAAGTAACACCATCAAATTTTTCCAGCTGAGCGCAACCACCTTCTGGGTGCATACAATAATCCCCAGTGAATTTTACGTCCGCCGCAGTAACTGCTGATCCGTCTGACCAGAGCAGGCCACTTTTCAGCGTCCAAGTGATCGACGTCAAATCTTCGCTCACCCCACCATTGGCAACAGTTGGAATTTCCTCTGCCAAAAACGGCACCATAGCACCTGTTTCATCAAAGCGGCCCAATGGCTCGATGACAAGGCTAGATGATTCGATGTCCTTTGTTCCCCCGGACAGATATGGGTTCAAGATCGACGGAGCTTGCCAGTAAATAATACTGACGTTGCCATCTGAGCCACGCTCAGCGAAACTGGCCGGTGCAAACGCACAGGCAGCTACGGCACCCATCATAAGTGATTTGATTTTCATTTAAACCTCCTTGCGGTTTTCACATCAGGCAAAACATCAAACGTTAGTTATAAATTTTCCCCATTTTCTTTCGATCGTATTGTTGAAGAACAGAGCGCATGTGAGCGCTAACCATTCGAATTACGAACATTCGACTATCGAAGCAGACTTTTCTCAAAATGCAAGCCCAAATGATACTAGAATGCATCAATAAAGCGGGTAGAGGAATAATATTCCACTTTTGCAATATCGCAAACCTCCAAATTTAAGCGATGTGTTTGACATCAATAGACTCAATTCGTTACCAATACTTTCTAAAGCATAGGAGCACTGTAATGCTGGATCACCCCAAAACTCCCGTCGCAAGCTTTGAAAACCTCCGAGTTGAATTTGAAACCAAAGACGGAACAGTCGTTGGGGTTGAGGATGTCTCTTTTGAAATTAACGCAGGGGAAACCGTTTGCGTTGTGGGGGAATCAGGCTCTGGCAAATCGGTTTCATCGCTCTCAATGATGCGATTGGTGGAATTTGGCGGCGGACGTCTGGCGGGCGGCAAACTTGAATTTGACCGAAAAAAATCAGGCATAATTGACGTCACAAAAGTGGACCAGTCATTGATGCGTACGATTCGTGGCAATGAAATTGGCATGATCTTTCAAGAGCCTATGACAGCTCTTAACCCGGTGTTCACGGTGGGCCGTCAATTGACTGAGGGCCTTAGGGTGCACAAGGGTATGACGAGATCAGCGGCGGCGCAGCAGGCGCTTGATCTGCTACGGCAGGTGCGCATACCCGAACCTGAGCGACGGCTGAAACAATTTCCGCACGAGCTATCGGGCGGCATGCGTCAACGGGTGGTTATTGCCATGGCGCTAGCCTGCGAGCCAAGATTGCTCATTGCGGATGAACCAACCACAGCGCTTGATGTGACCATTCAGGCTGAAATCCTTGCCCTGATAGACCGCCTTAAACGGGAAACTGGCACTGCCGTGATGTTTATCACCCATGATATGGCGGTGGTCGCACAGATGGCAGACCGTGTTGTTGTGATGTACCGTGGCAATAAGGTAGAGGAAGGCTTGGTCGAGCAGATTTTCAAAGACCCACAGCATAGCTACACCCAGTCCCTACTCGCAGCGGTTCCAAAACTTGGCGAGATGAAAGGTAAGGATTTTCCTGAGCCAATGCGCCTTTTTGGTGATGAAGACACTGTTCGAAAGCCCATTGAAGGGACGAATGAACCTCTGCTCGAGGTTAAAAATCTTGTCACTCGCTTTCCAGTCAAAGGCGGTATTTTACGGCGCACGGTCGCCAACGTTCACGCTGTCGAAGATGTTTCTTTTACCTTGATGAAAGGGCGCACTTTAGCGTTGGTCGGCGAATCGGGTTGCGGCAAATCCACCGTTGGCAGATCACTGCTTCGTTTGGTTGAACCTTTATCTGGCGAAGTCAGCATTGCCGGCAAAGATATCATAGCGATGGCTCCCGAAGAGTTGCGAACTGCGCGCGTTGATATGCAAATGGTATTTCAAGACCCCTTTGCATCACTAAACCCGCAAATGCTGCTCATGGATCAGGTGGCCGAGCCAATGCGCAATTATGACACGCACAGTGGCGATGCATTGCAAAAACGCGTTGAAATGCTGTTCGACCGGGTCGAGTTGCCACGCAGCTTTTTGCGCCGCTATCCGCATGAGTTATCTGGCGGCCAGCGCCAAAGGGTTGCCATTGCGCGCGCTCTGGCACTTAATCCAAAATTGATTATTGCTGATGAAGCTGTGAGCGCGCTGGATGTCTCGGTTCAGGCACAGGTTCTTAATCTTATGATGGAATTGCAGGCAGAGCTTGAGCTGTCCTTTCTATTCATCAGTCATGATATGGCTGTGGTGGAACGGGTCAGCCATGATGTGGGTGTGATGTATTTGGGGCGTTTGGTTGAAATAGGCCCGCGCAGCAAAGTGTTTGAAGCACCGCAACATGCCTATACGCAGGCGTTGATGAAAGCGGTTCCGATCGCAGACCCTACCCAACGCAAATCCGAAAAAGATCTTAACTTCAAACCAATCCCCTCACCAATCCAAGGTATGAATTATGTCGCAGAATCCTCTGAGTACCGCGAAGTGTCGGATGGACATTTTGTTTTAACTACAGATAGCGGGTACTAATTATGAGCAAAGAACGTCTTTCGCCGCTGCAGTTAATGCGTAAACTGGTCTCTTTTCCAACAGTCAGCCGCGATAGCAATCTTGATCTGGTGGCCTGGGTCGAAGGGTATCTGGCAGAGCATAACATAACATCGCACCGCCAATATAACGAAGCTGGGGACAAAGCATCGCTCTTTGCCCATGTTGGCCCGGATATCGAAGGCGGTCTGGTTCTATCGGGTCATACGGATGTGGTTCCGGTCGACGGGCAGCCTTGGGACAGTGATCCCTATGAAGTCGTCGAGCGTGATGGGAAATATTTTGGTCGCGGCACATGTGACATGAAAGGCTTTGACGCTTTGGCAATTTGGGCACTTGTAGAAGCCTCTTATCTGCCCCTCACGCGACCTTTGCAAATTGCCTTGAGCTATGATGAAGAGGTCGGCTGCGTCGGCGCGCCGCCAATGATTGATCAAATGCTCGAAACCCTGCCCAAAGCCAGCGCTGTGATTGTAGGAGAACCTTCAACAATGCTGGCCGTCAATGGACATAAGGGTGGTTTGGGTTTTAGCACCCACTTTGTTGGCTTTGAGGTTCATTCGTCGATCCTGCACACAGGAGTTAATGCGATTATGTCCGGCGCAAAGTTGATTGATTGGGCCAATCACGTCAACGCCGCCAACAGCGCAGCGCAGCCCACTGAAATTGCCGCCATGTTCGATCCACCCTATACCACAGCGCATGTGGGCATGATCAGCGGCGGCACAGCCCATAACATCACTGCAAAAGATTGCCGCTTTAGTCTAGATTTTAGAATTGTGGCCGATGAAACAGAAGTAGACTGGCGGGACCGCTTCGAGGAAAAAGTGCAGGCGCTAGAAGCAGATATGAAAGCATCTCATCCTGAGGCACATATTGAAATTGAACCAAGGTTTTTTGTGCCCGGATTGCGCCCCGAACAAGACGGGGAAGCCGAAACATTGGTGCGCCAGATAACCGGGGATAATGCGCTTCATGTGGTGTCATATGGAACCGAAGCTGGTCAGTTCCAAGAGCGCGGATATTCCGCCGTAATCTGCGGCCCCGGTGACATTGCGCAAGCACACCAATCTAATGAATTTATTGAAAAATCACAATTTGAAGCAGGACATAAATTTATGCAAAAACTGCTTGAAAGACTGACAGGAGATTGACCTATGCCCGTAAAAAATCGTTTGGCAGAATTGCATCCCGAAATCACTGAATGGCGCCGTGACATTCACCAGCATCCGGAAATTCTTTTCGACACGCAGCGTACCTCTGCGATGGTGGCTGATAAGCTGCGTAGCTTTGGGGTGGATGAAGTTGTGACCGGCATCGGTCGCACGGGCGTTGTTGCCGTGATCAAGGGCAAATCCACTACCTCGGGTAAAACCATTGGACTGCGCGCCGATATGGACGCGTTGCCGATCGAGGAACAAACCGGGCTTGAATACGCCAGCAAAACGCCGGGCGCTATGCATGCCTGCGGTCACGATGGCCATACCGCGATGCTCTTGGGCGCGGCAAAGTACCTAAGTGAAACGCGTAATTTTGACGGCACTGCCGTGGTAATTTTCCAGCCCGCCGAAGAAGGCGGCGGCGGCGGCAAAGAAATGTGCGATGACGGCATGATGGAGCGTTTTGGCATTGATGAGGTGTACGGTATGCACAACTGGCCGCAAATGCCGGCCGGTCAGTTTGCCATTCGCTCAGGCGCATTTTTCGCTGCGTCAGACATGTTTGACATTAAAATTACAGGCAAAGGCGGTCATGCCGCCAAACCACAAGAAACCGTTGACCCAACTGTGGTTGCCAGCCATCTGGTGCTTGCGCTGCAATCTATAGTCAGTCGCAACGCCAACCCCGTGGACCAGATGGTGGTTTCTGTCACCTCTTTTGAAACCTCTTCCACCGCGTTCAATGTGATCCCAGAATCGGTTCACCTACGCGGCACGGTGCGCACATTGAGCGCAGAAATGCGTGATTTGGCCGAACAGCGTTTGATCGAGCTTGCAGAAGGCACCGCAGCGGCCTTTGGCGCCAGTGCCGACGCAGAATATCGCCGGACCTATCCGGTGATGAGCAACTCCGAAGTTCAAACCGAGTTTGCCGCCAAAGTGGCTGAAAGCGTATCCGGCGCATGTGCACAAGCCGATTTGGTGATGGGCGGGGAAGATTTTTCTTTCATGCTAGAAGAGCGGCCTGGTGCTTATATCCTGATTGGGAATGGCGATACTGCGGCGGTGCATAATCCCAACTATAATTTTAACGATGATGCGATCCCCGCCGGGTGCAGTTGGTGGGCCGAAATTATTGAACAACGCATGCCAGCGGCCTAAAAAAGAGTTTGGTTTATTTTTGGTAAACTTTGACTGAGGCAAATACCAACTAGGCTACTGTGGTGTCTTTGAAGAACAACAATAACCGTTGATCAATGCCAAATCCCCTGCGGCCACTTTTGAATCAAACGTCTCAAATTAGACGCAGGGCCACAGGGATATTTTCGGTGCCCTTCACCGGGAATGAAGAGCAGATCGTCACTTGCATCACGCGCCACTCCGCGCCGTTTTATTTCCTTTTAAAGGGGCTAAACAAACCAGAAACCATACGCCGAAACTCTTCTGAGCGAAGTTTCCGTGCTTTCATTTCATAGGCGTGCAATTCTTCATGAAAATTTCTATAATCCATCTGCCAAGTCCTTTGATTGCTGATAGGTTTGAAATAATCCCATCACTAAGCAATGTGCAGAGGGGTTTTATTCATTTCCGCTATGCGTCTGGCTCATGGCCAAATTAGCAAGTATTGAAAGCTTATAAGTGGCGGTTGCCGGCACATCGCGCCGCACTGTTCTTTGGCTTTTTCTGGTTATATTGACAACAGACCAAGTGAGGTCAGGACAAGTCCAATAAAAATGCCAAGCCTGATTAGCTCTAACTTAGCGGCAAGCGGCGGAAAAGGGAAAAACCAAAAGCCGATCGCAGCGAGCGCAAAAGCAAGAGCAAGAGCAAGCAGTCGTATAAAAAAATAAGGACGGCAGAAAAACTGCCGCCCCTGGTACTAAAATATGGTGGAAAATTGACCACCCGTAAAATATTCTTCTACATTATAGCTGCATCCCTCAGCCTTATGGGCACAAATACTATCCGATTGCGTCATAATTGTGATGTAGTCATGAAACCTTTTAGACAGAAAATAAATTTTTATCAGGCTTCTGAGCCATTAACTATCGCTTGCGTGGCCAATAAAATCGTGTAGAAGATGGCTTTCTTTCCGCGATATCGGTTTTATCGCGCGGTCTCTCGTGGGTGGGTGCGGAAAGATAGCCTACCCTTTGAAACGCGCCAGAACATGAATGGAGCACACATGCCGCTATATGAGCATGTCTTTATCTCGCGTCAGGACTTATCCAACGCGCAGGCTGAAGGCCTAGTTGAACATTTCTCTACAGTATTGGCAGACAACGGCGGCAAAGTCGTCGAAAGCGAATATTGGGGCATTAAAACAATGGCCTATAAAATTAACAAAAATCGCAAAGGGCATTACGCGTTTTTAAAAACAGATGCCCCTTCAGAAGCGGTCCAGGAAATGGAACGCCTGATGCGTCTGCATGAAGACGTGATGCGCATTCTGACCATCAAAGTCGATGAACACAATGCGGGACCATCCGTGCAGATGCAAAAACGCGAAGAACGTGGCGAACGCCGCGAACGTCGCGCGTAAGTCAGGAAAAGGACGCTTAAACTATGACAAATAAACCATTTTTCCGTCGTCGCAAAGTGTGCCCCTTCTCTGGAGAGAACGCACCAGCGATTGATTACAAAGACACCAAACTGTTGCAGCGCTATATCTCAGAGCGCGGCAAAATCGTTCCCTCGCGGATCACTGCCGTTTCGGCAAAAAAGCAACGTGAACTGGCCCGCGCGATCAAACGTGCACGGTTTTTGGCACTGTTGCCCTATGCTGTGAAATAAGGAGACATTGATATGCAAGTTATCCTCATGGAACGGGTGGCCAAGCTGGGCCAAATGGGCGATGTAGTCGATGTAAAATCGGGCTACGCACGCAACTATCTTTTGCCCCAAGGCAAAGCTCTGACGGCGTCGAAAGATAATATCGCCCAGTTTGAAACCCAAAAGGCTCAGCTGGAAGCGCGCAATCTTGAAACACGCACAGAAGCAGAAGATCTTGCCTCACGGCTTGATGGTCAAACCTTTATCGTGATTCGCTCTGCATCAGATAGCGGCGCGCTTTACGGATCAGTGACCCCGCGTGATGCAGCAGACGTTGCAAGCGAAGGTGGTTTTAGCGTTGACCGCAAGCAAATCACATCGCTTAGGCCAATCAAAGAATTGGGTCTGCATGAAATGAACGTCAGGCTGCACCCTGAAGTTGCTGCAACCATCATATTGAACGTGGCACGCTCTGCTGAAGAGGCTGAACTTCAAGCAGAAGGTAAATCCATTCAAGAGCTGGCCGCCGAAGAAGAGGCCGCTGCTGAATTCGAGATTGCAGAACTCTTTGACGATATGGGCGCTGCCGCTGCTGAAGATTTTGGATCGGATGATGACCAAGGTCCAAGCGATCAACCGGCCACTGAAGCAGAGCCAGCCTCTGAGAGTTAATCTTAGAAACAGCTCGACTTTATCCGGAACAAACCAATATCCAAGCCCACTGCATCCACTGCAGTGGGCTTTTTTGTTTTTCCAATATTTGCAGTCTATACATAATCTGACGCTAAGGATCACCTCGTAAAGCACCCGAAAATGTTGTAAAATTTCCTAAAATCGCCTTTGTGCGCAACATTCAGAAAGAAAAATACAAAATTTCTTTGCATTTATCCATCAATTCGCTGTTGACCTCATCGCAAGGGGTTCATATTGTCTTGCCGTGGATATGAAAGGAGCTCTGGATGCTACAGCCTCTGGTGGTCATTGTGAAACGAAAGCGCATGGGTCGGTAAAACGTACCATTTTAGACCTCATGCGCCCTCGAAACTTCGAGGGCTTTTTTATATCTACAACGAAATGAATTCGTGGCCCTTTGGGTCAGGCAGTCAAAACGGAGCAAGAGTATGACACGCCAGATGAGCGGAGCAAAAATGGTAGTTCAAGCGCTGAAAGATCAGGGCGTTGACACAGTTTTCGGATATCCGGGCGGCGCTGTGCTGCCGATTTATGACGAAGTGTTCCAGCAAAACGATATACGCCATATTCTTGTACGGCACGAGCAAGGCGCGGTCCATGCAGCCGAAGGCTACGCGCGGGCGACCGGCAAGCCCGGCGTGGTATTGGTGACATCAGGCCCCGGCGCCACAAATGCGGTCACTGGTTTGACCGATGCGCTGATGGACTCGATCCCGATCGTTGTTTTGACCGGACAGGTTCCCACCTTTATGATCGGCTCTGATGCCTTTCAAGAGGCTGATACCGTTGGCATCACCCGCCCCTGCACCAAACACAACTGGCTGGTCAAAGATACCGCAGAGCTGCCCGGCATCATCCATCAGGCGTTTCACGTTGCAACCGCCGGCAGACCCGGTCCCGTATTGGTGGACATTCCCAAAGATGTACAATTTGCTTCCGCGGAATACATCCCGAAAACCAAAGCAAAAACAAATCACTACCAACCCCGCACCAAAGGCGATCCGGATCAGATAACCGCTTTGGTTGAAGCGCTTGAAGCCGCTGAACGGCCGATTTTTTATACCGGCGGCGGAGTGATAAACTCTGGCACTTCTGCAAGCCAGCTGCTGCGCGAATTGGTTGCCGCCACGCAATTTCCCATTACTTCGACCCTGATGGGGCTAGGTGCTTATCCCGCCTCAGGAAAAAACTGGCTTGGAATGTTGGGGATGCATGGTCTTTATGAAGCCAACTTAGCGATGCATGATTGCGATTTGATGATCAATATCGGCGCGCGCTTCGACGATCGGATCACCGGACGGCTTGACGCCTTTAGCCCCAATTCACGCAAAGCCCATATCGATATAGACCCCTCATCGATCAACAAGGTGATCCGTGTCGACATCCCGATCATCGGCGATATCGCCCATGTCCTAGAGGATTTGCTGAACATCTGGAAAGCGCGCGGCCGCAAAACCAACTCGGCTGCCCTAAAATCATGGTGGAGCCAAATAGAAGAGTGGAAAAAAGTTAGATGTCTTGATTTCCAACCTAGTAAAAAGACCATAAAACCGCAGCATGCGTTGATGCGGCTTGAAGAGCTGACAAAACATCGCAAAGATCGGTTTATTTGCACCGAAGTTGGTCAACACCAAATGTGGGCCGCGCAGTATTTAGGCTTTGAGGATCCAAATCATTGGATGACATCAGGCGGTCTGGGCACTATGGGCTACGGGTTTCCAGCCTCGATCGGTGTCCAAATGGCCCACCCAGAGGCATTGGTGATCAATGTGGCGGGCGAAGCCAGCTGGCTGATGAACATGCAAGAGATGGGCACTGCGGTGCAGTACCGGCTGCCGGTTAAACAATTCATTCTTAACAATGAACGGCTTGGAATGGTGCGCCAATGGCAAGAGCTGCTGCATGGTGAACGGTATTCACACAGCTGGTCCGAGGCCCTGCCCGATTTTGTGAAATTGGCAGAGGCTTTTGGGGCCAAAGGCATTTTATGCACAGACCCTAACGATCTTGATGATGCAATTATGGAAATGCTCGCCTATGATGGGCCTGTCATCTTTGATTGTTTGGTGGAAAAACATGAAAACTGTTTCCCGATGATCCCTTCGGGCGAGCCGCATAATAAAATGCTCTTGGGCGAAGCCAGCACCAAAGATGCCATCGGCAGCAGTGGCGCTGTAATGGTATAAGCAAAATCCAACCCTTGATAATTTATCTGATACAGCAGAAAGCAACAAAATGTCCGCTCTGAAAATCAAAAAAGGTTCGTCCAAACATTCGGCCTATAACCTAAGATCAAACTTTGGCGAAGAAAGCGAAACCCATACATTGGCTGTACTGGTGGATAATGAAGCCGGGGTTTTGGCCCGCGTTATTGGTTTATTCTCCGGGCGCGGATATAATATCGACAGCCTGACAGTAGCGGAGGTTGACCATCAGGGCCACCTAAGCCGGATCACCATTGTCACCACCGGCACACCTCAGGTTATTGAACAAATCAAAGCTCAACTGGGCCGGATAGTTCCAGTTCATGAAGTCCATGACCTTACGGTAGAAGGCACTTCGGTTGAAAGAGAGCTGGCACTTTTAAAAGTAGACGGGAAAGGCGAAAAACGCGTTGAAGCCCTGCGCCTTGCGGATATTTTTCGCGCAAATGTAGTTGATAGCACATTGAAAAGCTTTGTGTTTCAAATCACGGGGACACCCGATAAGGTTGACGCCTTTGCCGAATTGATGCGTCCCTTGGGCCTGAGTGAAATTGCCCGAACCGGGGTCGCGGCGCTGTCGCGTGGCGGCGCCGAGCCAACTGAGTGACTTTTGGGCCATTGACTGCAGATCTATGCGGTAGCCCGTTGGCTTCGCTCAGATGTCTTGCGAAATGCGATCACATTTCCAAAATCTTCTGGTTGGTCAGAGTTTAATTCGGCGTTAGCACCCGCTAATCCGCCTGCTAGATCTGGAAATCGGGCGGCAGCAATCAACTCGACTTTTGATGCCCGCCGCACTGAACACCAATCTCGCACATTAAACTTTATAAGATCACCGACCTCTAAGGGTTGTTTTTTAGCCGTTACCGGCGCAATCGCGTCAGTTTGAGGATTAAAATAAGCAAGTTTTCCATGGTCTTCACACCATATTACGGCTCTTTGGGCTTCTTGATCGCTCCATAAGATAACACCATACATAGCAGCACCCTTTTTAATTTCATTACCTGATTTTGTTTTAAAATGGCTTTATTAACCATATTTATCTATCAACATTTCCTTGTATTTTGTGTCTAAAAAACTCACAATAAGCGAATAATGTGTCAGCTCTAGATCGATTTGGCATCAGCTTTCAAAAAATAACGTTTTAAAAATCATTTCTTTAACAGGTTAAGAGTTTAAAAAATAATATTTAGACCTGAGGATCCTTCATGTCCCCCAACGCAAGTGCAACAAACACAATCTTGTCCCCGATCGAATTGCGCGCGGTTTTCGGCCAAAACCTGCGTATTTTGTGCCAGAAACATTCTTCGATTTCGTCAATTTGCCGAGACCTTGGAATCAACCGCACACAATTCAATCGCTATCTATCAGGGGAAAGCTTTCTCCGACCTGATGTCTTACATAAAATTTGTACTTTTTTTAAAACCGATGCACGCATTTTACTTGAGCCTCTTCAATAAATCGAAGCGCGAAGCGAAGGTGGCCTGAGCCACCCAGAAATGCGTGATTATTTTGGCCCAAAAGAAACAGATATCTTGCCTGAAATTTTTCCCAGCGGTTTTTTTCGTTTCTCAAGGCATAGCTTTGCTGAAAAAAACCGTTTTGTTCAGGGTCTAATTTTTGTCTATAAAAAGAATTATCAAATGTTTCTTCGTTAAATGGAAGCGAAAGAGGCAGTTGCAGGTCAAGGATTGGATACAAATGCCAAAACCCGTGAATTTAGAGGGTTTGTCGTTGCCCAAGAGGGCGGCGTTGCAATGCTTGCATTTCGCCGTGGTTCGACGTCATGTTCCTTTAGCTATCTTTCTCCCACACCCTCTTTTCAAAGCAATTTCTGGCTTGGTTACAGCACAAGAACCTTTCCAGAGCATATAAATGGCACCCGCGTGACACGATTGGTTTTTGAGCATCTGGGCAAAAAACGCTCTGAGATCATGGCCACGGCAAGACAAGCGGGTATTTGTGAAATAGACAGCCTTTGGCCTTATCACCGGACATTGCTACGCCCAAATGAGCCATTTTCTTAAACATGTCGCAAGCCGAACTTCAAGGTCGCGGATCGGCAAACAGTGCGCCGCAAAATCATTACATTAGCGTTATTGTAATGCGATATAAGGGGTTTAAAATGATGCAAAATACAAATTTATCATCTGTATGCCGCCCTGTTTCTGAAGCGAATGGCTTGCCGAATGAACACTATATAGACCACAATATCTATGATGAAGAAAAACATGCTTTGTTGTTTTCAAAATGGGCTGGGCTTGCTGTTGGGGCTGATGTTCCGGACCATGGCGATGCCGTGCCGATAACCTTTTTAGGAATGCCGCTCCTCTTAATTCGTGATCGCTCCAACCAAATTCGAGTGTTTCAAAACACCTGCAGGCACCGCGGTATGATCCTTGTCGAGACGCCGCAAAAAATCGAAGGCGCTATCCGCTGCCCCTACCACAGTTGGTGCTATGCCACCGACGGCCGGCTGGTCAGCACCCCTCATGTGGGCGGCCCTGGGCATAACACTCATAAAGATATTGACCGCGCAACGCTTGGACTTATCGCAATTCGCAGCCATATATGGCGCGATGTTGTATGGGTGAACATTGATGGCAAAGCTCCTCCGTTTGAACAGGCGATGCAGGATGTGATCCAGCGCTGGTCTGAATTCGATCAACAGGCGTATCATGGTGGCACCGACAGCCGGTTTGAACTCAAACTAAAGTGCAATTGGAAGCTTGCCGTTGAAAATTTCTGCGAAAGCTATCACTTGCCTTGGATTCACCCCGGCTTGAACAGCTATTCACGACTTGAAGATCATTATAATATTGAAAACTATGGATATTATTCGGGTCAGGGAACTTTGGTTTATCGCCAGATTGAGGGCGAAAATGGCGTTCGTTTTCCCGATTTCTCTGGTCTGAGCGATAAGTGGCAAACCTCGGCAGAATATATTTCAGTATATCCAAATGTACTGCTTGGTGTTCAGCGCGACCATACCTTTACAATCCTACTCATACCCGATGGTCCGGAAAACACAGTTGAAAAGATACATCTATATTATCCTTCAAACACGACTGATGCTGCCTTGCGCGCAAAAAATACAGAGCAGTGGAAAGGTGTGTTTAAAGAAGATATATTTGTGGTCGAAGGCATGCAACGCGGTCGCCATGGTGCCCAGTTTGACGGGGGCCGATTCTCACCAGTAATGGATTCTCCGACCCATTGCTTTCACGACTGGACCGCAAAAAACGTTCAGGCCCATCGAGCAGCCAGCCAAAAGAGCGGATGAGTGCCCTAAACGATCAGATTCTCGCAGCATTTTCGACCAATGATAAAAAGGCATTGGCAGAGCTTTACAGCCAAGCCGCAAGGACCGCCAGTACAGTAGACAGCGCCTGCTTTTTTGCCACCCAAGCGTATATTTTTGCGCTTGAATGCAATCACGATATTCGCGCTGACCTCTTGGACTTTCTCAAACGGCATGGCAGGGAAGAGTAAAGCCATTTGACAGTCATCCGGCTTTGCCGCATCACAGTGCTATCGTGAAAGAGACTTATTTGGATGTATTTTAAAAATTTTATACCCACGATTGCCCTGCTGGCACTCGGCGGGTTCGGGGGTTTTATCGCCAGCCTCACATTGATGCCCCTACCCTGGATGCTTGGCGCGTTGATTGCAACCGCGGGCTTTACAATTGCACGCCCTGATAGCCTGCCCAATACCTATAAATTCCCCATGCTATTGCGCATGCTCTTTATTGCGGTAATCGGGGTGATGATCGGCGCTCAGGTCACACCAGACCTTGTGGCGCGCGCGCCCTTGATGATCATGAGCTTGATCGGCCTCAGTATTTTTGTACCCATTGGTTTTGTCGCTAATTTGTGGATTTTTCGCCGCTTGGGCGGCTATGATCCGGCGACAGCGTTTTTTTGTAGCGCCCCTGGCGGATTGATGGAAAGTATCGCAATGGGTGAAGCGCGTGGGTGCGACATTCGACTTCTCACCCTGCAGCAGTTTTTGCGCATTATTGTGGTCATCATGATCGTGCCAATGCTCATGTCGGCATGGATCGGCGCCCCCGTAGGCAGCGCCGCTGGCGTACAAATCACCACCGGCGTTCAAGCCGATATGACCGTGCAGCAAACGGTGGTGGGCGCTGCGGTCGTATTTTTCGGGTTGATCTTTGGTCTCAAGCTTAAAATCCCTGCCGGACAACTGATGGGGCCACTTTTAATCGCAGCAGCCGTTAGCCTTTCTGGGCTGGCTACACCGCAACTACCCGAAGGCTTGCTCACCATCGCGCAATTGGTGATCGGGACAGCGCTTGGCTCCCGATTTACGGGTCTGAAACGTCAAATGCTGGTGCGCGGGATCGCATTAAGTTTTGCCAGCGTGACAGCTATGCTTCTGATAGCTCTGGCAATTTGCCTTGTACTGCGCAGTTTTCAGCCTTTACCATTTGATGTTTTACTGATTAGCTTTGCCCCCGGAGGGCTCATAGAAATGTCCCTCATCGCACTGAGCCTCAACGCCAATCCCGCTTTGGTCAGCCTGCACCATATGTACCGCATACTTTTGACCGTTTTTGGATTGCACGCCTTGCAGCGGTATCTGCCGCCAAAAAGTTAAAACAAAGCGGCGCTCAATTGCGCCGATCCTGCAAAGCTTGCCGAATGTCTGCGGCCCCTTGAATATCCCCGCATTGGGCTGATTTTTTCTTTGTTCAAATACTCCCTTTCAGCGGCGTGTTTTTATGTAAGGCGTTTTAGATTATGACTTCGGCGCTGTACATATTACTGGCTCCTTATCTCGCCCTTGTGGGGCTCAAAGCTGATTTTTTTCTTCCAGTGTAATCCACGCGTCTTCCGCGATCTGCAAGGCTTCTTGCCGCTCAACCAGCGCCGCTGTAGCTTTTTGAAATTTAACCGGCGAGTGCTGGTAAAGATCCGGCACAGACAGGTACTCTTCAAGCTTGGTGATTTCCGCTTCCAGCCTTTCAATCTCCGCAGGGAGGCTTTCAAGCCGATGCCGCTCGGTAAATGTAAGCCCCGACTTTTGTGCTTGCTGCGCGGTTTTCACATCCGGTTTGGCTTTGGTCGCTTCGGGTTTTGCCGGGGTCGGTGCAACCTGTTTCTGGGCTTGATAATCTGACCAGCCACCAGCATAAGCGACCGTGCGCCCTTGGCCTTCCATCGCGATGGTTGTTGTGGCCACACGGTCCAGAAAATCGCGGTCGTGACTAACCAAAATCACCGTTCCCTGATAATCATCCAGCAGCTCTTGCAGCAAATCAAGCGTTTCCACATCAAGATCATTGGTCGGCTCGTCAAGCACCAAAAGATTGCTTTGCCTCGCCATGATCTTGGCCAGCAAAAGCCGCGCCTTTTCGCCCCCCGACAGCGAGCGCACAGGCGCACGGGCCTGTGCTTCGTCAAACAGAAACTCTTTTAAATACCCCACCACATGTTTCGCCGCGCCGCGCACCAATACCTGATCGGCTTTACCCGATACCCGCATTGCCGGATCACCTGTTAGGCTGTCCCATAGCGTCATCTCTGGATCAAGTTGGGTGCGGTTTTGGTCAAAAACAGCAGGCACCAGATTGGTGCCATGTTTAATCTGACCTTGGTCCGGATCAAGCTCGCCCATCAACAGCCGCAGCAAGGTGGTTTTACCCACCCCGTTGGGCCCTACAAGCGCCACCCGATCACCGCGCTGAATGGTGATCGAAAACCGGCGCAAGATGAGCGTATCGCCAAAGGATTTTGCAATATCGCGGGTCTCAATGACCTTACGGCCGGACTTGGGTCCTGCGCTCAGCGCCATCGCTGCCGTGCCTTGCCGGCGGATCATCCCTGCACGTTCGGCGCGCAAGCTATGAAGCGCTCGTAACCGTCCCTGATTGCGTTTGCGCCGCGCGCTGATGCCTTCCACTGCCCATCGGCCTTCAGATTTTATCTTGCGGTCCATTTTATGGCGCTGCATGTCTTCGTCTTGCCACAGCTTGTCTCGCCAGACCTCAAACCCGTCAAACCCTTGCTCATTGCGCCGCACCTGACCGCGATCGATCCACAAGGTTGCACGGCTGAGCGCGTTAAGAAAAGCCCGGTCATGGCTGATTAAAACAAAGCCGGCTTTGGTGGCGTTTAACTCAGCTTCCAGCCAGGTGATAGCTTCTATATCCAAATGGTTTGTGGGCTCATCCAGCAACATCAAATCCGGCGCCTCAGCCATCAGCTTGGCTAAAGCTGCGCGGCGGCGCTCTCCGCCAGATGCGGTTTCAACCAAACGCTCCGGGTCAAATTTCAAACCTTCCGCTGCACGCTCTACGCGGTAAAGTTCCCCGGGCTCTAGCCCGCTCGTGGCAAAATCACCCAAAGTGGCGTGGCCGCTCATGGTTGGGTCTTGCTCCATATATCCTGCCGCCAAACCCGGCGGGATCACCCGCGCGCCGCGGTCTGGTTCAACCAAGCCGGCCATCACTTTCATCAAGGTGGATTTTCCTGATCCATTGCGCCCGACCAAAGCAAGCCGCTCACCAGGGTGAATGACGAGGTCCAGCCGGTCAAAGACCGGATTTCCGCCAAATGTCAGCGTAATATCGTTAAGCTGTAATAATGGAACACGTGCCATAGCGCGCTGCTAAGCGCCCGCCCCGCAAAGGTCAAGAGAGCGCCTGCAAAAGCCGTCTTCGCGCTGCCGGAATTGAACGAATTTCAATACCTGTAAAGACATGCAGCGTATTCATCTGGGGATCGACCACAGCATGATCGCTGACCCACCCCCCCATCATGAGATAACTACGCAGCAGTGGCGGCATCCTGCGCAGTGCCTGCGTCATATCGGGTTTACGGCGCAGTCGGGCCGCAAAACGAAAAACCCTTGGGGCTTTGACCCGTGGAAGCCAGCGCTTTGGAGCAAGATATTTATCTCGAAGCATGGCAAATGCATCAAGATAGGCAGTTGCATCCGTACCCTGAAAAGAGGCGCAGCCAAACAAAAGCTCGACACCCTCTTGATCCACGTATTTTGTAAGCGCGCCCCATGCAATCCTAAGTACATCAGGGTCGTTTACCTCTGGATGGATACAAAAGCGCCCCACTTCGACAAGTTTACCACTATAAGAATGCAGCGAAGAAAGCTCATAGTGCTGCGCAGAGTAGCTTTTTTCAATCTCTGAGCCACCGTTTAAGTGCAAAAGCCGGTAGCAGCACACCAGGCGGTTGGTTTTACACTCTTCCAACAAAACATGGGCACATACTTCATCAAACTCATCCACATCAAGGCCGCTCGGCGCCCTTAAACCAAATGCGAGATGTCGCAGCTTTTGTGCCGCTAAAATGTCACTTGGTTTATCAGCCGACCTCACACGGTATTTTTTGCTGATCCGCTTTTCCAAAGACTGCACCTTTATGTTACGTCACTTTCGTATACGGACTTCTAGAGCAACAGAATGTAACAATTGCGCAACAAACAAAAGCGAGTTTTCGAATTACCAAGCAATCAAAGACTGGGTGCACTTCCACTCACTGACCCGATGATTTGCCCAATCAAACTCAATTCAGGACCTGCGGCTTTGGTAACCCGGTGTTCTAAAGAAATAATGTTGCCGTCTTGTAGGCCAAACCGCTCAATATTGCTCAAAACACCTTGTTTGTTAAAACTTAGCACAAGAACCTCGCGGTCCACTTCGGTGGGTCGACCAAGAGCGCCCTGCCGCATCTGGCTTCGCACATAAAAATATGCATTGTCGCGCATCAAACCACCGGATGAAGGAGCGCCCAACGATTCCGCAACGCTGCCCTGGGTGTCAACACCAACCACAAGTTCATCAACATATTCTTTCGGCGGCATATATCCATGCGCTCTATACTGAGAAGAGCAGGCAGATACCATAATCAGCAACGCTGCTGCTCCAATTATTGTCCTTGATCTTTTCATAGTTAGACGTACCGACCCTTGTCTTGTTGTACATTAGGCTTTATTCCATTTTTTCAATACACGCAAACTTGTCCTGAAAGGTAAATCTGTTGCCCTCGCCGACACCCCCTTCTTCGCCGAGCATATTTCGCTTGGCTGACCTGAGCCAACAGCGCCCGACAGACTTTGATATCAGCCCCGATGCAAACCAACGTCGTGAACTCGCAAAAGAGCTCGGCTTTCGCGCTTTACGCAAACTGCGGTTCACCGGAAAGATGACTGCCAGTGGTAAAAAAAACTGGGCGCTCAAGGGCAAGCTAGGAGCGACTATCGAACAAGAGTGCGTGGTGACGCTGCAACCGGTGATCACGCGTCTGGATTGCCCGGTGCAACGGCGATTTATGCCTGCCGCGGAATTGGCACCAATGGAAAATCCAGTGGACGAGATGGAAATGGATGGCGATGAAACGCTTGAACCCTTACCAGAGGAAATCAACCTTTTATCGGTGCTGGCCGAAGCCCTGTCGATTGAAGCGCCGGATTACCCGCGGGCGCAGGGGGCCGCTTTGAGCGAAAGCACTTTTAGCAAACCTGGTGTTGCTCCAATGACAGATGCAGATGCGAAACCTTTTGCAGGGCTAGCCAAACTGCAAGAAAAAATGCAAAAAGACAGCTGAATATGTACTGTGAGCTCTTGTCAAACCTACAAATCACAGTATTTTCGCGCCTTCTTGCGAAATTGGCTTGTATCTGAGATGCAATTAGATGTATGCGCCTCGGATACACGGATGGAACCAAGGGCTGTTGCCCTGATAAATTGAGGTTGAGACATGGCTGTCCAACAAAATAAAGTATCAAAATCACGGCGCAACAATCGCCGGGCCCATGACGCACTTGTGGCGGGGAATCCAAACGAGTGCAGCAATTGCGGTGAGCTAAAACGCCCACACCATATCTGTGCTTCTTGCGGCCATTATGGCGACCGTGAGGTTGTAGCGATGGTTGACGAGATTGATTTGGACGAGGACGCGGCCTAGTTTTTTTAGGGCCCTGGCTTGATGACCGCAGCACAAAATACACCGGTAGACGCGCCTCGGCGCACCGTGATCAGTATTGATGCTATGGGCGGTGATCGCGGTCCTGCGCCAGTGGTTGCTGGTATTGCCAGATCCGCAAAAATAAATCGTGATCTGCATTTTATTCTTCATGGTCCTGCGACCGAGCTTGAAAAACTCGTAGCGCGGCGACGCATTTTGACGAACCGCTGTGATATCCGCGACGCCAAAGATGTGGTGACAATGGATGATAAGCCGAGCCAAGTTCTACGGCAAGGCAAAGACAGCTCAATGTGGTCCGCGATAGAATCAGTGCGCAACGGAGAAGCCGAGGTTTGTGTTTCTTGCGGCAACACCGGCGCCTTGATGGCTTTAAGCATGATCCGGTTGCGCAAATTGCCGGGAGTGAACCGCCCTGCAATCGCAATCTTGTGGCCATCGCGGAGCGCGGGCGGCTTTAATGTAATGTTAGATGTCGGTGCCGACATTCGCGCAGATGCTAATGATTTGTTGCAATACGCGCTGATGGGTGTCTCTTACGCCCGAAACGGTCTTTACCTAAAGACACCTCGGGTGGGTGTGCTAAATGTGGGAACCGAAGAACACAAAGGTCGCCCCGAGTTGCGCGAAGCACATGACTTGATTGCTCAGCATAGTGAAAGTGGGCGTTACGACTTTGTGGGTTTTGTCGAAGGCGGGGACATTCCTAGAGATAAGGCCGATGTGATTGTCACCGATGGTTTTACCGGCAACATAGCGCTCAAAACCGGTGAAGGCACTGCCAGTTTGATCGGCGATTTGCTAAAACAGGCTTTTCGCTATTCCCCACTGTCACGACTTGCACAGTTGTTGGCCGTCACGTCTTTGCGGCGCTTGCAAAATCGCATCGACCCAAGGCAGGTCAATGGCGGTGTCTTTCTCGGGCTCAACGGAACAGTGGTTAAATCGCATGGCTCAGCGGACGCACTGGGCGTTTCAGCGGCTGTCAAATTAGCCGTCCAGCTAAGCCAATCAAAGTTTTCGCAAAAAATTGCAGCACGCCTTGCATCTATAACGCCAATAAAGCACGATGAAACATCTGCTGAACCGGGGACGGAATAACAAATGCAAATTAGGGCCGTTGTACGGGGCGTAGGGCATTACCTTCCAGAGCGTGTTGTTGCGAACTCTGAGTTTGAGAAAACCCTCGAAACCACTGACGAATGGATCAAAGCCCGCTCGGGGATCGAGCGTCGGCATTTTGCAGCCGAAGGCGAAACAACGTCTGATTTGGCTGTTGCAGCCGCCAATGCCGCCCTTAAAGATGCTGGGCTTTCAGCCGATGACATGGATGCAATCATCGTTGCAACATCCACGGCAGACCTTACCTTTCCTTCGGTTGCGACCATGGTTCAGGCCGGGCTCAATATGCAGCGCGGCTTTGCTTATGATGTGCAAGCGGTTTGTGCGGGATTTATTTTTGCACTTTCGTCGGCAAATGCGCAAATCCTATCCGGACAAGCCAAGCGCATAATGGTTATCGGTGCCGAAACCTTCAGCAGATTGATGGACTGGAGCGATCGCTCGACATGCGTGCTTTTCGGCGATGGCGCCGGTGCTCTGATCCTTGAAGCCCAAGAGACCAGCGGCAGCAAAACTGATCGCGGCATCCTATCGGTTGATTTAAATTCAGACGGACGGCACCGGGATATTTTATATGTCGATGGGGGCGTATCCACGCACACCACAGGCCATTTGCGTATGCAAGGCAAAGAAGTGTTTCGCCATGCTGTTGAAAAACTGGCGGTCACGGCACAAACCGCAATGGAGCAAGCCGGCATCACAGCCGATGACATCGATTGGGTGGTTCCGCATCAGGCCAATTTGCGCATAATCAACGGAACCGCAAAGAAAATGGGCATTCCAACTGATCGTGTTGTGATCACTGTCCAAGACCATGGCAACACCTCTGCTGCTTCTATTCCGCTTGCACTTTCCGTGGCCAAAGCCAATGGTCAGCTGAAAGAAAATCACCTTATTGTCACCGAAGCGATTGGCGGCGGCTTGGCCTGGGGCGCAGTTGTTTTGCGTTGGTAGCAAATTTAAATTGCTAAAAACCGCCGAAAAATTTATAAAAGTAAAAAAATGCCTTTTTAAATAAGCCATTGTTATTGACTCGTAAAATCGCGACACATTACAAATATAAAAAATGGGGATACAAAATGAGTGATACAACCTTGACCCGAATGGACCTAAGCGAAGCCGTTTTTCGCGAGGTCGGATTATCAAGAAGTGAAAGCGCAGAACTGGTTGAAAGTGTTTTAGAGCATATTTCAGCATCTCTTGTGCGCGGAGAACAGGTCAAAATTTCGTCCTTTGGGACGTTTAGCGTGCGCGATAAGAATGCCCGAGTGGGACGCAATCCCAAAACTGGGGAGGAAGTGCCCATCACCCCGCGCCGGGTTTTAACCTTTCGGCCATCACATCTGATGAAAGATCGGGTTTCAGAGGGCAACAAATAATAATCCGGAGTACCGGAATGGGCAAATCAGCCGAGGCCTTTAGAACCATCAGCGAAGTTGCAGACTGGCTTGGGATTCCTACCCATGTGTTGCGATTTTGGGAAAGCAAATTCAACCAAATCAAACCCGTTAAACGCGCCGGAGGACGGCGCTATTACCGCCCTGCTGATATGTTATTGATCGGCGGCATTCGCAAATTGCTGCACGAAGATGGGATGACCATCAAAGGAGCGCAAAAGATACTGCGGGAAAAGGGCATAAAGCATGTGACCAACCTCTCGCCCCCGCTTGAAGAAACGCTTGTGGCGCATGCTCACCAACCCCTTGAAGAAGCTAAAACCAGTGAGCAAAACGAGACGGTATCGCCACAAGACAATGTGATCAAGCTTGCCCGAGAACCCGACGTGCCTGCCGATACTGAAAATATAGACGAACAAGGTGAGCAAACTGCTTTAAACTTCTGGTCTAGTGAAGATCCAAACGGTACAGTGGCTGATCATGAGCCAATCGTTGCAAACACTGCAGGTTTGATCACGGCAATTCAGCGGTTATCTCCCTTGGGTTCAAAGCCCGGCGATGAATTACATTCGCTTAGTGCAGAACTGAAAGCAGAGCTCGAACGGCGCAAGGCCAACGATCCGCATTAAATGGCACTTTTTCCCTTGCCCCTGCTGTCAAAACCGTTAAGAGATTGTGCAATTACGGGCTATGGCGCAGCCTGGTAGCGCGTCCGTCTGGGGGACGGAAGGTCGCAGGTTCGAGTCCTGCTAGCCCGACCAAAGACAGTTTTTTTGTTTAGTTTATCGCTTGAAGACTACCCTTTACTAGGGGGTTTAATGGCAAGCTTAGCAAAAGCTTTTAACTTTATCGAAAATTGTAGTTACCGGTTTTGTACTTATCCTATGCTTTAATTATGGCTGGTTTTATCGGTTACAATAATGTGTTCTGGGCCTTTACCCTGCCAGTGAAAATCATACGCCATTTCAAAACCTAGCTCGAGATTGCGCGTGTAGCTCTCTGTATTAAATAATGGATTGGTTTTTAGGTTCCGTAAGAGCGTGTTGCGAATTCTGTTCAGTTTTTCGCGGTTTTGCGCCAAGTCAAGAGCTAGGCTTTCGTACACTTCATCTGTTGTTGTTATTAATTCTGGCAGGCCTATCGCATCTAGCAGGCTTCCAGCCATTCGGGAAGTGTAACTTTTTCCAGATTTTGTAAGCGCCGGCAGACCTGCCCAAAGTGCATTACTGGCCGTTGCGCCAGCATTATAAATAAATGTATCAAGAAAAAGGTCGGCTTGTCGAAACTGGGCAAGATATTTTTCGTATTCGACTTTTTCTGAAAATACTAGTCTTTCAGCTTTTACACCCTGCCTTTGGGCGTGCTTGATCAAGTTCATTTTTGAGGCTTTATTGCTCATGACCAGCCATAGCACACTGTTTGGCTTTTTCTTTAGCAACCGCATCCATATCTCGAAAACCTGTGGATCTATTTTATAGCTTCTATTGATTGCGCAAAACACAAATCCATCCTCGGGCAAACCCAACTCAAACCTTGACGGCACCGAATGATCTATCAACTGACCATCGTCTTGAGGTTGATATGAATTAGGCATATAAATAATTTTTTCTGAATAATAAGTGTGATAGCTCTCAGGGATTAAAAAAGAATCCGCAACTATATAGTCCATAAAATCCGCACCCATTGAGCCTGGGTATCCTAGAAAATTTATCTGAATGGGGGCTAAGCGGCTGGCAAAAAGACCGCTGCGACCATCTTTTGTATATCCGGTCAAATCAATAGCGATATCAATTTCATCACTATGCAGTGTCTCTTTGATTGCTTGGTTGCTGAAACCATGAACGTCTTTGAATTTATCAAATGTTTCAACAAGCCTTGCTTGCATTGTATCAAACTTTGAATCAGCGATAGTATATCCAAAGACATCAAAACGTGTTCGGTCATGCACCTTAAAAACTTTAGCCATCAGACGTGTCACCGGGTGCTCTCTAAAATCAGCGCTAAAATAGCCTATCCTTA
>CBFHXE010000012.1:0-49532 GCA_965659715.1 uncultured Paracoccaceae bacterium
ATCAGGTCTGGTTTGACCAGATTGATGTCATACTGGCTGTAGCGCCGCTCATAGGCGATTTCGAGGATGTCGCGAAACCCCTCGGTTGTTACGGTTGCCACAACGGCGCCCCGTCGCTCGATCAACGCGTTGGTGGCCAGCGTCGTTCCGTGAATGAAGCCGTCGATCTGCGACCAGTCCACCCCAGCTTCGGCCAGCACCCGTCTTGCTCCATAAAGCGCCCCGAGAGTTGGGTGATCAGGGGTTGTCGGTGTCTTGGTGGTGGCGAGGATCTGACCCCGTCCATCGACCAGAACTGTATCAGTGAAAGTTCCGCCGATATCGACGGCAAGGCGAAGCCTGTTCTTGTTGTGCATGGAAAATCAACCGGAATGAGAAGAGGTGGCACAAGTCCGGGTACCCGGAAAGGATTATGCCGAAACGGCAAACGACCGGATTCACGTCACACGACGAGATCACATCCGGTGGCCCGGCGTCCCAAATCCATCCTTAAGTCTTGAGCCAGCATTCGACCGCCTTCATTCACTCTGATACCTGAAACATTGCCCGAGCTTTTGATCGGTTGTCAATGAAATTCCATTCCAGTCTCGCGGTGGAAAAATGCTCCCCAGCCAGCATCACGCCCCCGCTGCAAACATGCTATTGCATTAAAAACGTGTGAGTTCACATCGACATTTAATGTCCGACATCGGCTCCTCATGCACATTCGCGCAAGCTGCGGCATATGCATAAATGGGCTCAAAGGAGACATTAGAAGTTCGCCCACTTTAGAGGTCCTGACCCTAGATTGTTCAAAAGTACGTGTAATGTCAGTCGCGTTCAATATTACATGATCATGCTTCAAGAATTTACAAATCTTGAGGGTCAGCATCGAGATTTTTATAACACAGAAAGAGCGCTTTTTCACTTTAAAACTGTACTCTTTAAGACTTGCAAAATTAGATTTTTGGGGCAGACGTCGGCCCAAAATCGCACCTGCGCAAAACCACCGCGATACCGACAGTGTTTTCCGGCCTATTTCACTGCCAAATGGCGGCGCACTTCGGCGATAAAATCATCGCCGCGCTGCTCGAAATTATCGTATTGATCAAAGCTGGCAGCGGCCGGTGCGAGCAATATTGTCTCGCCCGCTTCTGCCTCATCTATAGCTTGCGCAACGGCCGCCTGCATGGTCGTGCACACGGCGCTTGGGCAGGTCAGCTGACGGGCAAAATCTGCCGCCTCGCGGCCTATTACATAGGCTTTGATCACCGGCGACAGGGCCGCATTAAGCGCCTCAAGCCCGCCATCTTTTTGCAGACCCCCGCAAATCCAGCGCACGTTTTCAAAGGCTGCCAACGCATTGGCCGCGCTGGCCAAATTGGTGGCCTTGCTATCATTGATAAAGCGCAAACCGCCACCCTCGGCAACCAGTTGCGAACGGTGTGCGAGCCCTTGAAAACTGGCCAGAGCCTCGGCAATCGCCTTGGGGCTGATCCCAACAGCGCGGCAGGCGGCATAAGCGGCGCAAGCATTTTGATGGTTGTGCGCGCCCGCAAGCCCGGGCAGGCCGCGCAAATCCACCGAAGCAATCTGCCGCCCTTTGCGCATTTCGGATAAAAACCCTTTGCGGGCAGAGACTTGCCACCCCTGTCCGGTCAGTTTCTGACCCGATGAAATACGGATCACCCGATCATCACTGGCGCTTTCAGATAGTTGGCCAGCCAAAAACAGCCCCTCCGGTTCATCCACACCGATCACTGCCCGATCCGGGCCGCCTTCGGCAAAGAGCCGCCGTTTGGCAGCAAAATAGCCGCCCTCACCGCCGTGCCGGTCCAGATGATCGGGGCTTAAGTTGGTAAACACCCCCACATCCGGGGTCAGCGCGCGGGCCAGCTCAGTCTGGTAGCTTGACAGCTCAAGCACCACCACCTCACCGTCGATGGCCGGGTCCAGATCAAGCACCCCGCGGCCAATGTTGCCGGCCAGCTGGCTGGGCCGTCCGGTCTGGGTCAGGATGTGATGGATCAAGGCGCTGGTGGTAGATTTGCCGTTCGATCCTGTCACCGAAATTATCTTTGGAAGGCTCTGAAAATCATCCCAGGCCCGACTGGAAAAAGATCTAAAAAACAATCCGATATCATTGTCCACTGGCACGCCGGCGGCCTGCGCCGCTGCGATCACAGGGTGCGGTTTGGGATAAAGATGCGCAATCCCGGGACTGACAATGCAAACTGCAACCTCTGACCAGTCGCGCAGCCGCCCCAGATCAACAAGGTCCACCCCGGCGTCCTGCGCTGCATCCCGCGCCTGCACACCATCGTCCCAAGCCAGAACTTCCGCCCCACCGGCCCGCAAAGACAGCGCAGCCGAAAGACCGCTGCGGCCCAGCCCCAGAACAGCCACTTTCAATCCTGAAACGCCCTGCGCTATGATCATCCTTACACCTGCTTGCGGTCTCTATTCCAAAGCCTTGGCTAACCCATTTTAGGGGCTTTGACCAGTTATCTTCCCGCCAACAACCGAACCCGTGAATACTCACAAAACCTTAGCGGACTTTCAGCGTCGCAAGCCCGATCATCGCTAGGATTAAGGCAATAATCCAAAATCGGATCACAATGGTTGGCTCTGCCCAGCCCTTTTTTTCATAGTGGTGATGAATGGGCGCCATAAGAAAAATGCGCTTTCTGGTTAACTTGAAATACCCTACTTGGATAATGACAGATAGCGCTTCTACAACGAATAATCCGCCGATGATGGCCCAGACAATTTCGTGTTTGGTGGATACGGCAATCGCGCCCAGTGCACCACCTAAAGCAAGCGAGCCGGTATCGCCCATAAAAACGGCGGCCGGGGGTGCATTATACCATAAAAACCCCATTCCACCGCCAATCAAACCAGCGCAAAAAATCAATATCTCGCCGGTGCCGGGCACATAGTGAACATCAAGGTACTCGGTAAAGTCGACACGGCCCACTGCATATGCAATTACGCCAAGTGCTCCGGCTGCAATCATGACCGGCATAATAGCAAGCCCATCCAGACCATCGGTTAAATTGACCGCGTTGGCCGAGCCGACAATCACCAACATAGCAAAGGGAACAAACAGATATCCCATGCTCAACAGAAGGTCTTTGAACACCGGCAGGGCCATTTTATTTTGCAAAGCCTCAGGATGATATATGCTGGCCCAATAAGCTGCGATCCCAGCAATCACAAAACCCAGCAGCAATCTAAGCCAGCCAGGAACCCCTTTTGCACTCTGCTTGCTGACTTTGGCATAATCGTCCGCAAAGCCAATCAAGCCGAATGAAAATGTAACAAATAACACAATCCAGACAAATGCGTTATCAAGCCGCGCCCAAAGTAAGCTTGAGCTTAAAACGGCAAGTAAAATCAACAGACCGCCCATGGTAGGAGTACCAGCCTTGGCAAAGTGCCCTTCTGGGCCATCAGCGCGTATGGGTTGGCCTTTGCCTTGGGTTCGGCGCAAGACATTGATCAATGGGCGGCCAAAGATAAATCCAAAAATCAAAGCTGTGAAAAAGGCTCCACCTGCGCGAAAAGTGATATAGCGAAAAAGGTTGAACGCATCACCGCCATCCGACAGGGCTGTCAGCCAATATAGCATTATCTATCTCCTTACGGCTACCTGCTGTCCGCGTTTGGTTCCGAGTGACCTAATTTTCGCAATACGTCAACCACTTGCTGCAATCCCATGCTGAGCGAAGCCTTCACCAAAACACAGTCGTCTGGCTTTATCAAATCTTCGCAGGCCTTGGCCATTTCCGCGCTGCTGGTAAAGTGCATCCCACGCATCTTTCGGGGCAGTGCAGTATGAAGCGCCTGCATCAAGGGGCCAACTGTGTGGATTTGGTCCAGTGTGCTCAGCGCTGGCCACTGTGCAAGCGCGCGGTGCTGATCAACCTCATTTGCTCCAAGCTCTTTCATATCGCCCAGAAAAGCAATCCTGCGGGGGGCGCTCGACACGGAAATCATATCCAGCGCAGCCCGCATTGATGCTGGGTTGGCGTTATAGGCGTCGTCAATTAAATCAAGGGTCCCATCAGCAAGCCTAATCTTTTCACGCGCCCCGCGCCCCAAACCGGGCTGCCACATCTCTAAAGCTTTGAGCGCTTGTCGCAGGTCCGCCCCGATAGACTGCACGGCCAAAAGAGCAGCCAGAGCGTTTATTGCGAAGTGGCGTCCAATGGTCTTTAGATGCATTGTGTATTTTTGCCTAGAAATCGACACCTCTGCCAAGGTTGCATTGCCGGTTTGCTCAAGATTTAGCAGTTGCGCATCCGAGCTTGCAGTTCCAAACCAAACGGCTTTGCAGCCATATTTTGACGCTTCATGCTCAAGCACGCCTGCAGTTTCAATCTCGGCATTGAGAACCGCAATGCCATCAGCGTGCAGCCCCCCCATCAGCGACGCTTTTTCACGCGCAATTTCCGCTACATCATGAAAGGCTTCAAGATGGGCCTCAGCGACAGTTGTTACCACTGCAACATCCGGGCGTGCCTGCTGCGCAAGAGGCGCAATTTCGCCAGGGTGGTTCATGCCGATCTCGATCACGGCAAAATCCATATCACGCGCCATTCGGGCCAGTGTTAAAGGCACCCCCCAATGGTTGTTATAACTGGCCACCGAGGCATGCGTTGGGCCCTGTGGGGCGAGCATTTCGCGCAGCATTTCTTTGGTGGATGTCTTTCCAGCCGAGCCGGTGATGGCCACAACCTTTGCAGATGTGCGCGCGCGCGCAGCGCGGCCCAAATCTTCTAAGCCTTGCTGAACATCAGCGACGGTTAGCAATGGCGCATCACAAGATACCCCCGGCGGCATCCGTGATACCAATGCAGCACAAGCGCCCTTGGCCAAAGCATCAGCCACAAATTCATGTCCATCACGGGCCGCATTCAACGCAACAAATAAGTCGCCCGGTTGCAAACTTCGGCTATCGATCGACACGCCCGAAGCCGTCCAATCCGTGTTGGTTGTACCGCCAGTTGCCCGCGCGGCCTCGGCTGCAGTCCAAAGCGTCATGAAATCAACCCATCCAAGGCAGCAACGGCAACACTTGCCTGTTCGGCATCATTGAATGGCAAAATATCTTGCCCAATAATCTGACCGGTTTCATGGCCTTTGCCAGTGATCAAAAGACCATCGCCCGGGCCAAGCATATCGACGGCGCGCAGTATTGCCTCGGCGCGGTCGCCGACTTCGCTGACATGATCGGCGTTTTCAATACCGGCCAGAACCATCTGGCGTATGTCTGCAGGATCTTCGCTACGCGGATTGTCATCCGTGACAATGAGATGATCAGAGGCTTCGGCCGCCAAGGCCCCCATCTGCGGCCGTTTTCCACGATCGCGATCACCGCCGGCACCAATGATTGCAATCAAACGGCCCATGACATGGGGCCGAAACGCTTCAATTGCGGTTTTAACCGCATCCGGCGTATGGGCATAATCAACAAAAACAGATGCCCCATTGAGTCGCTCGGCGGCGAAATCCATACGTCCGCGCACGGTCACCAAATGCGGCAGTGTTTCAAATACACCGTGAGGATCATGGCCCGATGCAATCACCAACCCTGCGGCCATCAGAACATTCTCTGCCTGAAATCCGCCGATCAGCGGCAAAGTGGACTGAAAAGACCTACCTTGCCATTGGTAGCGGATATCTTGTCCTCTTGGGGAAAACCGCTGCGCCATCAACCGCAGGTCTGCTGTCTCATTTTGCCCTATCGTGATAACCCGTTGATAACGCTGTTTCAAACGGTCCGCAAGCGCTAGCCCTTTTTGCGTATCACTATTAATGACCGCAGGGCAATCTTGCGGCAAAACGCGATCAAAAAGACCGGCTTTTGCCTCAAAATATTTCTCGAAATTATCGTGGTAATCCAAATGATCTTGGGAAATATTGGTAAATCCAGCAGCGGTGAGGCGCACCCCCTCAAGTCGGCGCTGATCCAGACCATGACTTGATGCTTCCATCGCTGCATGGGTCACGCCCGCCTCTGAGGCTGCGGATAGAATACTGTGTAAAGTAAGCGGGTCTGGCGTGGTGTGCGCCAAGGGTGCTGTCCAGGCACCTTCCACTCCTGTAGTGCCAATATTTACCGAAGAGTAGCCGAGTTCAGCCCAGATCTGTTGACAAAAACTGGCGACCGAGGTTTTGCCATTGGTGCCAGTGACGGCCACAACTGTTTCGGGCTGGCGCGCAAACCATAATGCCGCGGCCGAGGCCAGTGCGGCGCGCGGATCTTGCGCCACCACCACGGCCGCATCACAGGATGAAATTTCGCTGCGGGCCATCTCGTAACCGGCGCGGTCGGTCAATATTGTATGCGCCCCGTTTTTTAGCGCTTGGGTGATAAACTGGCCCCCATGAACCTGCGTGCCCGGCAAGGCTGCAAAAAGGCTTCCTGTGACCACGGACCGGCTGTCGAATGATATGCCACGAACAGGTCGATCCTTGCCGCGCAGTGGCGCCAATCCAAGATCGCTAAGGTATTTTTCTGTGCTGCCCATTTGCGTCGCTGCTCACAACATTTTAGGGGCAGTGTTCGACCATCTGCCCAAGCTCGTTAGTTGGTTGATGTCAGCGTTATATCAGCACGCGTTGGTTTTTCAATCAATGGACGCATCCCAAGCAAAGGTGCAATCCGGCCGATAATTTCAGCTGCCACAGGCACCGCGGTCCAACCGGCAGTGCGGCGTGGTTCGCTGCCGGTCCGGTCTTCTGGTTCATCCAAAGACACCACAAGGACATATTTGGGATCATTTGCCGGGAAAATGGAGGCGAACGTCGAGATCACCTTTTCTTCATGATAGGCGCCCTGCGGATTTGGTTTGTCAGCGGTTCCAGTTTTGCCAGCGACGGCATAGCCTGCGACCTCTCCAAACGAAGCAGTGCCGTCGGTGACCACACTGCGCAGCATGTCAACTGACTGTTTCGAAACAGTTTCCGACATCACGCGTTCGCTTTTAGCCACCGTTGGGTTGGGCACCAAAGTCGGTGTAACTTTATAGCCTCCATTGGCAATGGCTGCATATCCCACGGCCAAATGTAGCGGCGTCGCAGACAGCCCATGACCATAAGATATGGTCATTGTCGACAACTCGGTCCATTTTCTGGGCAAAAGAGGCCGTCCTCCGCTTGCTTCCGGCATTTCGATCTGGATCGGAGCCAGAAAGCCGAGCGAAGCTAGAAATCGCTTCTGTTCTTCGGCGCCAATCATTTGTGCAATTCTTGCCGCGCCAATATTGCTTGATTTGGTGATCACTTCAAAAACTGGCAATTGAGACCCGTAGTTATGATAATCCTTGATCCGGAATTTACCCCACCGGATTGGCCCACGGATATCAATAATGGTTTCGGGTGTGACCATCCCCATTTGCAGTGCTTGGGACACGGCAAATATTTTAAAGGTCGAACCCAGTTCATAGACACCTTGCAAAGCCCGATTGAAAAGCGGGCTATCCGCAGCCTTTAGTTTTGCGGGCAAACTTGGTCGATTGTTTGGATCAAAGTCTGGCAGCGATGCGAGGGACAAAACTTCGCCGGTATGCACATCCATCAAAATGGCTGCAGCACCTTTGGCATTCAAAAGCTGCATGCCTCCTTCTAGCACTTGCTCAACGGCAGCCTGTACCGACAAATCAATAGAAAGCTGCAAAGGTGCGCCGGATTGGGCCGGATCGCGAAGCCTCTCATCAAAACTTTTTTCCACACCGGCAACCCCGACCACCTCGGCTGCATGAACTCCTTCGCGCCCAAAGCTTGCGCCTCCCAAAACATGTGACGCCAGATTTCCATTTGGATATAGCCGCATTTCGCGGGGACCAAAGCGCAATCCCGGATCCCCAATATCATGCGCAGCTTGCATTTGCTCGGGGCTGAGCTTTTTCTTGATCCACAAAAACTTGCGTTGGCTGGTGAATGCCTTGAAAAGCCGATCGGCATCCAAATCAGGAAAAATCAGAGCCAAGGCCTGGGCGGTGCTCTGGGCGTCAACCAAATGTGCTGTTTCAACATAAAGCGAGTGGGTTTCCATATTGGTGGCGAGGATACGGCCCCGGCGATCAACAATATCGGCACGTTGCGCAATAATTGACGCGCCTGCCCTTTGTGATCTTGGCTCGATGGGTTCAGAGGCAGACAGCATCCCGATGCGCACAGTGATCACCGCAAAAATACAAATAAACATAATGCCTAAAACCAGTAACCTGCCCTGCGCTCGCGCGCGGGCAGGGTCACGTTGGGTTTCATGGCGAAGTTCGATGTTTTTTCGCTCGATAATATCTGGATTTTCACCGCGCTCACGCGCTGGCAGTATTTGGCTAAGCGGCCTTAGAGGTGCACGCAGGGGCATATCGCTCATTGGCCAATCCTCCGGCTTGCTGCATCCAGCGGTCTTAAATCTTCTTGCTCAAGAAGCGGAAGTTCAGGAAATCCCACTTGCTCAACACGGCCAAAGTGATCTGCGCTCAGCGGCAAAAGCTTTAACCCGTCGTAATTTAAATCCGCCAGATCCTGCAGCCGTTCAGGGCGGTTTTGATAGGCCCATTCCGCGCGCAGTATTTTAAGCCGGGCTCGCGCTTGTCCAATATCATCTTGCAACTCTTCAACATGCGTCAGAACCGCCTGTGTTTTGATGTTTTCCTGATAGGCCCAATAGGCCAATCCAATCACCAAAGAGACTGTTATTGCATAAAGAAAGCCGCGCATTATCGTGATCCCTTCAGTACCGGCATTCCAAGCTCGCGCGCCTCAAGCCGGCCCCCCGGGGCGGCTGACGTGCGTTTGGCAATCCGCAGTTTGGCGGATCTTGCACGCGGATTGCTGGCAAGTTCATCGGCGTCCGCCACAATTGCTTTGCGGCTAATAAGATCAAATTGGGGCTCTTGCCTCTGGACATCAGGCGCGAAACGATTGGATCGACCTTTGCGCCCTGCGCGGGATTGCAAGAAGCGTTTTACCATTCGGTCTTCTACAGAGTGAAAGGTAACAACAACCAACAGGCCATCCTTTTTGAGCGCACGCTCTGCAGCGATCAAGCCTTCAAAGAGCTCGCCATACTCATTATTGACGGCAATCCTTAGCGCCTGAAAACTGCGCGTGGCGGGATGAGATTGATTTGGTTTGGCGCGGGGCAAACAGCTTTCAATCACTTTGGCCAAATCAAGCGTGCTGTTAAATGGCTCTGTATTTCGCCGAGCGACAATTGCACGAGCGATACGGCGGCTGGCGCGCTCTTCGCCAAAGCGAAAGAGCAAATCAGCCAAATCGCCCTCATCCATTTCATTAACAAGGTTTGCTGCAGATGGGCCGTGCTGGCTCATCCGCATATCAAGTGGACCATCGCGCAAAAATGAAAAGCCGCGATCAGGTTGATCCAACTGCATAGAGGAAACCCCGAGATCAAGCACCACACCGTCCAAATCTTGGGCATGGTGATCTAAGTTGGAAAATACATCCTCAACCAACCGAAGGCGGCCATCATAAACTGTCACCCATTCTGCGGCCATTTGATGAACCGCCGGATCACGGTCCAAAGCTGTGACCGTCTTCGCGCCTGCATCAAGCAACCCTCTCGCATATCCGCCCGCTCCAAATGTACCATCCAGCCAATTCCCCGAGATCGGGGCTGCAGCCTCTAAAATTGGGCGTAATAGAACGGGGATATGAGGATCAGCCTGGGTAGAAAGAGCCGCCGGCGTCATACTCAAGCCCCTCCATCCTCATCAAGAAAGCTTAATGGATCAAAATCTTCGGGTTGCTCATGAAGCCATTGCTCGATCTTTATCTGGTCAGCTTCATAGGTTTCCGGATTCCAAATTTGGAATGTATCGCCTGCCGCGATAAAATAGGCTTCTTTTTCAATATTAATTTTTTGCCGCAACCGAGCTGGCAAAACAAGCCGGCCGGTATCGTCAATCGAGGTAGGAAAACTCTGTCCGTGAAAAAGGCGCTCAAGCGTTTTTCGCCCCAGTGAGCCACGCGCAAGCTGATCAATTTTCCGGTCCACTTCTTGGATCGCCTCGATCGTATAACACTCAAGAAAATTCCGGCGACTATCGCCATAGACAATGACCAGTTCCGGCGGCAAACCATCGCACCAGTTGGGATCACAGGCCTCAATGACACGGCGAAAAAGGGCCGGAATAGAAACCCGTCCCTTTGCGTCCACCTTCTGCAGACCCTCACCTCTAAACCTGCGCGCCATATCGATGCTCGCCCTTGTACAGCCCCAATTCACCCCCCTGAAATGAAAAGACGGATTGAGCTGCTGCCACTGCCCAATCCGCCGTCATCGTCCCGCTGTGCGGGGATGTCCGACTGCACGCGCACCTGGGGGGGGTACATTTTCGCTCGCGCGCCGGATCATTTTATTTGATGAAAGCGGGGCCTGTATGAAACCTGCTCAGGGATTTTGGATCTTAATGTCCTTTTTAAACTCCCGTCTTCATCATGGGTATTGATGCCACGAGATATTCACTGATGCAAGAAATATTTGGGATTTTATGGTATTTTTTGGGAAATTACTTAGGCAGATAACATTAATTTAATCAAGTAAGGAACATTTTTACTATATATAGATTAAAATCAAATTTTATATCTATATATTGATTATTGAAGCGATAGGATTTTCCCAAGGTCCGAATATATTTTCCTATAAATTAGTAGATTTCTTAAAATTTTCGCTAATCCCACAGCGAAATTTTGACCATTTCTTACACCGAATCGGCATTTTTAAACTTTACCCCATAATTTCCCAAAACAATGCCTTGGCCCTAATGAACTAGGCTTAGCCGGCAAATACCAGGCTCCATTTTACTTAAAATGATAGGTTGCTTAGGCCATGCTGCCTTGGATAAGGCCTTTTGCCAACTGCGCGTAGGCGTTGGCAACAGCCCCTTCACCCAGGGCCACCGGGCGGCCATCATCGCCGGCAAGCCGTGTGGCAAGGTCCAGCGGTAAAGCCCCAAGAAACGGCAGGCCCCGATCTTTTGCCTCGGCCTCGACACCGCCATGACCGAATATATCGCTAGTTTCACCACAATGCGGACATTGAAAAACCGACATGTTTTCAACCAAACCTAAAATCGGTGTATTTAAAGTTTTGAACATATCCATCGCCTTGCGGGCATCCAGCAAGGCTACATCCTGCGGCGTAGACACAACAATTGCGCCTGTAAGCTGAGTTTTTTGACATAAGGTCAGTTGCACATCCCCAGTGCCTGGTGGAAGATCTACCAATAAAATATCAAGCTCGCCCCAGGAAACCTGTGATATCATTTGCTGCAAAGCTCCCATGAGCATAGGACCGCGCCAAATAACGGCCTTGTTTTCTTCGAGCATAAAGCCGATCGACATCAACGTAACGCCATGGGCGTGCAGCGGCAAAATTGTTTTGCCATCTGGGCTTGCCGGACGTTTGTTAATGCCCATCATGCGAGGTTGAGACGGCCCGTAAATATCTGCATCCAAAAGCCCAACACGGCGACCTTCCGCTGCAAGGGCCACGGCCAAATTCGATGATACAGTCGATTTTCCAACACCCCCTTTACCAGACGCAATAGCAATGATCCGATCGACCCCGGGCGGTTTCATCGGGCCAGCCTGCGGCTTTGGGTGCCCCCCAACTTTTAACGAGGGCGGTTCTTTTGAGGGTTGGGCCGATGTGTGAGCCGTCAATATAATTGACACTTTTTCCACACCATCCAAATTGGTCAATTCGGACTGAATTTGGGCCTGCAAAGGCTCAATAGCTCTGGCAAGTTCATTGTTTGGCACTTCAATAACAAATTGCACATGGCCGTTTTCAGTTTGCAAAGCGCGTATCATATCACGGGAAACCAGTGTGCCGCCGTCAGGAAGGTTAATCTGATTAAGCGTATTCATAATTCTATCGCGCATTGCCATTTCCTTCCCAAATTGTCCCGCCTTGAAATGAGAGATTTGCTCTGCATTTGCAACTCAAAAATTGGCAATGCTGATAAAGCGCTAAACCTTTTTTATCAGTCGGGTCCTGCCTAGGTCTACACCCTATCAGACATTTAGACTTTAAAAGTATTATTTAAAGACCAAGCCTGAATTCACCAAAAATAGTCTGGCAAAATATTTACACTCTTAACAAAACCATCCCCGAAAAACTGCAAAACACTACCGATCCATTTGCCGTGAGCATCGGTGCGCCCATGCAATTGCTGCATAGCGGCATTGCAAACATAATTATTGTGCATCTGCAGAAAGAAAATTACATTATCGTCATCGGAGAAGGTAATAGATGCTCTCTTAGAAAAGGAAATTATAATGGCTTATGCATCACATTCCAACGCATTGTCATCGGGTCTAGTCGCAAGATCTGCAGCACTTATGTCAGCTGCATCAGACTATATGGATCGCCGCCGGGCCTATCGCTCGACCATCCGTGAGCTGTCCCGCCTTAGCAACCACGAGCTTGCAGATCTCGGCTTGAGCCGCTCAATGATCCGCTCGGTCGCGTTGGAAGCAGCACAAAAAGGTTAAACGAGATTCGAAAGGCCCCTTCCTCCTCCCAGGGCCGGACGAAAATAGCAGCGGTGAAGGTTCCTCCCCCTTCCCGCTGCTAATTTATTATGGGATCTGCAAAAGCTCTAAAAGGGGATGTCGTCGGCGCCCGTTACAAACCGAGCCACAACTTTCTTCACCCCTGCCTTTTCAAAGCTAATCTCAAGCTTATCGCCCTCAATACCGATCACTGTTCCATAACCAAATTTCTGATGAAACACGCGCTCACCTTCAGTGTGCACTGAAAGTGCCGTTGCGTTTATCGTGATCTGGTTTTGCTCTTTGGGTTGGCCGATCGGCCGCTGTGATGTGCGGGCTTGTAGCCGCTTCCATCCGGGCGAGTCGTATCCACTGGCCTCAGCTGCGGTTTTTTCTATCTCTGACTGCACACCCGCTGCCCCATATCCGCCGCCATACAGCCCCGGAGGGGTCAAAACCTCAATATGTTGCTCTGGCAATTCATCAATAAACCGTGATGGCATTGATGATTGCCACTGACCAAAGACCCGCCGATTGCCTGCAAAAGATATGGTACATATTTGTTCGGCGCGGGTGATGCCGACATAGGCAAGCCGGCGCTCTTCTTCGAGACCTTTAAGGCCGCTTTCGTCCATACTGCGCTGCGACGGGAAAAGCCCATCTTCCCAGCCCGGCAAAAACACCACAGGAAATTCAAGCCCTTTGGCCGCATGCAATGTCATGATTGACACTTTTTCGCCGCCCTCTTCGCTGTCATTGTCCATCACAAGGCTTACGTGTTCCAAAAAGCCTTGTATATTTTCAAATTCCTCAAGCGCTTTGACCAGTTCCTTTAGGTTTTCAAGGCGGCCGGGTGCCTCGGGCGTTTTATTGGCTTGCCACATCTCAGTGTAGCCGGACTCATCAAGAATAATTTCGGCCAGTTCAACATGGTTCATATTCGCATCACCGGTGAGCCGTCCCCAACGCCCTATGGCCTCCAAAAGCTGCGAAAGCTCCTTTGCGCCTTTACCGCTAATTTGCTGGCTTTGAAGCAGTAGCCGCGCGCCTTCAATCAATGGCACCCCATGGCTGCGCGCCATAATTTGCATTTTTTGCTGGGCTTTATCCCCCAGACCCCGTTTGGGCGTATTGACGATGCGCTCAAAAGCAAGGTCATCTTCCGGGCTGGTGACAACCCGAAAATAAGCCATTGCATCCCGAATTTCCATGCGCTCGTAAAATCGCGGTCCGCCAATCACCCGATACGGCAGGCCGATGGTCAAAAAGCGGTCTTCAAAAGCGCGCATCTGATGGCTTGCACGCACCAAAATAGCCATATCATCAAGTCCGAAACCCTTTAATCCGCGGGTTCCCCTCTGGGTGGCTTCAACCTCTTCCCCAATCCATCGAGCTTCTTCTTCACCGTCCCAATGACCGATCAAACGTACTTTTTCGCCCTCTGGTAAATCTGTCCAAAGCTCTTTACCAAGCCGGCCTTGATTGCCGGATATAACCCCGCTTGCAGCGGCAAGAATATGCGGTGTCGAGCGATAGTTTTGCTCAAGCCGGACAACTTTTGCGCCGGGAAAGTCCTTTTCAAAGCGCAGAATATTACCAACCTCTGCACCGCGCCAGCCATAGATGGACTGATCATCATCCCCAACACAGCAGATATTTTTATGCCCGCCAGCCAGCAGTCTGAGCCACATGTACTGCGCCACATTGGTGTCTTGGTATTCGTCAACCAGAATATATTTGAACCAACGCTGATATTGCTCAAGCACATCCGGGTGGTTTTGAAAAATCGTCACCATCAACAAAAGTAGATCGCCGAAATCTACAGCATTCAAGTCGCGCAGGCGGCTTTGATACTGCGCATAAATTTCAGTGCCACGATTATTATAAGCACCGGCTTCTGCGCTTGGCACTTTTTCTGGCGTCCAGGCGCGGTTTTTCCAATTATCAATAATCCCGGCAAGCTGCCGCGCCGGCCAGCGTTTTTCATCAATGTTTGCCGCAGAAACCAGCTGTTTTAAAAGCCGCAATTGATCATCTGTGTCCAAAATTGTGAAATTGCTTTTCAAGCCAACCAATTCTGCGTGGCGGCGCAACAGTTTGACACAAATTGAGTGAAAGGTACCCATCCACGGCAGGCCCTCGACCGCATGGCCCAACAAATCTCCAACCCGCGTTTTCATCTCGCGCGCGGCCTTGTTGGTAAAGGTTACAGATAGGATTTCATTGGGCCGCGCCTTGCCGGTATTCAGCAGGTGGACAACGCGGCAGGTCAGCGCCTTGGTTTTTCCAGTGCCTGCTCCGGCCAGCATTAGAACGGGTCCCTCTAAGGTTTCGACCGCCTCACGCTGGGCTGGATTTAGCTGATCCAGATAGGGTTGAGGGCGCGCAGCCATCGCACGCGCCGACAGGGATGCGCCTTCAAATGCGTCCATTTCATCAAAACTACTCATGCAGGCAAACTAGCGCGGAGAATACTGAATGAAAAGAGATGTTCAGCATATGTTCTAATTTTTTCTGCCCTACTTCATCGCTATTAAAAGACGAGCGCAGTGGACTCGACCGCCGCTCTTTATGATTTAAAGCTGATGGAAAGATAAAAGCTCAGGCGCTAAAGGCCCCGTTAAACTCTGGACAAATATCAATAAACTGGGGCAAATGCTCCCATGACCCTCGAGTACAGATATCCGGCTGTTGAATTTTTAAAACCCAAGGCACGTCGGCGCCTTCCGCATTTTGTTTGGGAATATCTGGACAGTGGAACCGGCGCTGAGGTTACGCACAAACGCAATAGGACGATCTTTGAAGACATCAAAATGATGCCTTCAATCCTGCATGGCCCGATTGTGTCAGATACACGCAAGACCCTGTTGGGCAAAACCTATGACCTGCCTTTTGGGGTGGCGCCTGTTGGCATGTCAGGGCTGGTTTGGCCCAACGCCGAGAGTTTGCTGGCTGAAAATGCCCATGAGGCCAACATACCCTATTGCCTCTCTACAGTGGCCTGCCAGACGCCTGAGCAGGTTGGACAAAAGGCCAAGGGCAATGGGTGGTTTCAACTTTATCCGCCGCGCGATCCAGACATTCGCCGCGATATGCTACGCCGCGTGAAAGAAGCAGGTTTTGAAACTTTGGTTTTGACCGTTGACTTGCCAGAAGCCAGCCGACGCGAGCGTCAAGCCAGAGGCGGCATTACACATCCGCCGGTTTTGACGGCGCGATTACTGGCGCAAATTGCCCGTCGCCCGGCTTGGGCCGTGGCAACTGCCCTGCATGGGCGACCAGAAATGCCTTTTGTCAGCCAATATGGCGATGCCAGTCGCGGGCTGCCGATCACCGAACATATCGGCTATCAGCTGCGCACCTCTCCGGATATGGAATATGTAAACTGGCTTCGTGATCATTGGCAGGGGCCATTGGTTCTTAAAGGGATTATGAACCACAAAGATGTAGAACGGCGTGAGGCCAGCGGTGTTGACGCCCTTTGGGTATCAAACCACGCAGGCCGCCAATTTGATGGCACGCTGACCAGTTTGGAAGTGCTGCCGGACATTCGCCGTGCAAGTAAATTGCCGATCATTTTCGACAGCGGTGTCGAGCGCGGAATGGACGTATTGCGGGCGCTTGCTTTGGGGGCAGATTTTGTCATGCTTGGGTCTGCATGGCACTTCGCGCTTGGCGCTTTGGGCCGTCAAGGCCCCGCCCACCTGACCACCATTCTTCAAAAAGACCTGATCGCAAATATGGGCCAACTTGGTCTTGTTGATCTCAACGATTGCGCGCGGTGCCTGTGTTCAAAAATTGCTTAAATCGGCCCTGTTCCGCACATTGATTCCAAAACTGTTACAAATGTTCATTTTTTTAACATTTTCAGCAATAATTTTGTTACAATTCACATTGACACCTTAATTTCTGCAATGCAGCATCCCGGCGAGTCTAGGGCATCTGACCTAGCGCAGCGAAAATCAAGCTAAAAAGGACAAAAGGATGCCCGAATTTCAGAAAATTCTGATTGCCAACCGTGGAGAAATTGCCATTCGCGTCATGCGTGCCGCAAATGAAATGGGAAAGAAAACCGTCGCGGTCTTCGCTGAAGAAGATAAGCTCAGCCTGCATCGGTTCAAAGCGGATGAAGCCTACCGTATTGGCAAGGGCATGGGCCCGGTGGCAGCATATCTGTCGATTGATGAAATTATCCGCGTGGCCCGAGAATGCGGCGCTGATGCGATCCACCCTGGCTACGGTCTGCTTTCGGAAAACCCCGATTTTGTCGAGGCCTGCGCAGCCCATAACATCACCTTTATTGGCCCCAAGGCCGAAACCATGCGCGCACTTGGAGATAAAGCGTCTGCCCGGCAGTTTGCAATTGCGGCGGGGGTCCCTGTGATCCCGGCCACTGATGTGCTTGGCGATGATATGGACCTCATCCGAAAACAGGCCGCAGATGTTGGATATCCGTTGATGCTAAAGGCGTCTTGGGGCGGTGGCGGCCGCGGAATGCGGCCTATCCTTGGACCGGATGAGCTAGAAGAAAAAGTCCTGGAAGGGCGCCGCGAAGCGGAAGCCGCTTTTGGCAACGGTGAAGGCTATCTTGAAAAGATGATCACCCGTGCGCGCCATGTCGAAGTTCAGATCCTTGGCGACAAACACGGCGAGATTTATCATTTATGGGAGCGGGACTGCTCAGTTCAGCGCCGCAACCAGAAAGTTGTCGAGCGTGCGCCTGCCCCCTATCTAAGCGAAGCGCAACGCGCCGAACTTTGTGAACTGGGCCGTAAAATCTGCGCGCATGTAAATTATGAATGCGCGGGCACAGTTGAATTTTTGATGGATTTGGACAGCGCCGAATTTTACTTCATTGAAGTCAATCCAAGGGTGCAGGTCGAACATACGGTCACAGAAGAAGTCACTGGAATTGACATTGTTCAGTCGCAAATTTTGATCGCAGAGGGCAAACCCTTGGCCGAAGCAACCGGCAAAGCGGCCCAGAATGACATCAAACTCAACGGCCATGCGCTGCAAACCCGCATTACCACTGAAGATCCACAAAATAATTTTATCCCAGATTACGGCCGCATCACGGCTTACCGCAGTGCCACCGGCATGGGCATAAGACTGGATGGCGGCACAGCCTATTCCGGCGGTGTGATCACCCGCTATTACGACTCGCTTTTGGTAAAAGTCACCGCATGGGCGCCCACCCCCGAAAAAGCCATCGCCCGCATGGATCGCGCCCTGCGTGAGTTTCGCATCCGCGGAGTTAGCACCAACATCGCCTTTGTCGAAAATCTGCTCAAACATCCGACATTTTTAAGCAATCAGTACACCACCAAATTTATCGACGATACCAGTGATCTCTTTAAATTCAAAAAGCGCAGGGATCGCGGCACCAAAGTTCTGACCTATATCGCAGATATTTCGGTCAACAAGCATCCCGAAACCACAGACCGGCCAGCGCCAGATCCTGATCTTAAAGCGCCGGTGCCTCCGCAGCACTCCCCTGATGTTCCCGACGGTGTGCGGCAATTGCTTGAAACCAAAGGCGCTCAGGGCGTGGCCGACTGGATGCTTGAGCAAAAGAAATTGCTGATCACCGACACGACGATGCGCGATGGGCATCAATCGCTTCTGGAAACGCGGATGCGGTCGATTGACATGATCAATGCAGCGCCGGCCTATGCGGCCAATTTGCCGGATTTATTCAGCGTCGAATGCTGGGGCGGTGCGACATTTGACGTTGCCTATCGGTTTTTACAAGAATGCCCGTGGCAACGCTTGCGCGATATACGAACCCATATGCCCAACCTGATGACCCAGATGTTGCTGCGTGCCAGCAACGGGGTCGGGTATACAAACTATCCGGACAATGTTGTGCAAAGCTTTGTGGCAGAGGCAGCAAAGGGCATTGACGTCTTTCGCGTCTTTGACAGCCTCAATTGGGTTGAAAACATGCGCGTTGCGATGGATGCGGTTATTGAGTCCGGCAAGATATGCGAGGCAAGCATCTGCTACACGGGCGATATCCTGAACCCTGAGCGGTCAAAGTATGATCTAAAATACTATGTGACCATGGCCCAAGAGCTTAAAGCGACCGGAGCGCATGTTCTAGGGCTAAAAGATATGGCAGGCTTGCTAAAACCGGCCGCAGCCCGGGTTTTGGTAAAGGCTTTGAAAGAAGAAGTGGGCCTTCCCGTCCACTTCCACACGCATGACACATCAGGTCTTGCTGGCGCGACTATCTTGGCGGCAAGTGATGCAGGTGTCGACGCTGTGGATGTGGCGATGGACGCGTTTTCCGGCGGCACATCGCAGCCCTGCTTGGGCTCGGTGGTCGAGGCCCTGCGCAACTCAGACCGTGACACCGGTTTGAACATTGAAGCAGTACGCCAAATGAGTGATTACTGGGAACAGGTGCGGGCGCATTATGTAGCTTTTGAAAGCGGATTGGCGGCGCCTGCCTCAGAAGTTTATCTGCATGAAATGCCCGGTGGTCAGTTTACGAACCTAAAAGCCCAAGCCCGTTCCTTGGGTTTGGAAGAAAAATGGCCCGAGGTGGCGCGGACCTATGCCGATGTGAACAAGATGTTTGGTGATATCGTCAAAGTAACCCCGTCTTCCAAGGTGGTCGGAGACATGGCCCTGATGATGGTATCACAAGGACTAAGCCGGGATCAGGTCGAATCCCCCGACACAGATGTTGCCTTTCCCGATAGCGTCGTAGACATGATGCGCGGAAATCTTGGTCAGCCTCCGGGCGGATTTCCATCAAGGATCATCGACAAAGTTCTAAAGGGGGAGCAGCCTTTTGTCGAACGCCCGGGCGCGCATTTGCCGCCTATTGACCTTGCGCAGACCAAAGCCGAGCTTGAAAAAGAGCTTGAAGGCAAGATTGTCGATAGTGAAGATTTGAACGGCTATCTGATGTATCCAAAGGTCTTTTTGGACTATATGGGACGCCATCGCACCTATGGACCGGTGCGCGCTCTGCCCACAAAGACGTTCTTTTACGGCATGCAACCGGGTGAAGAAATCACAGCTGAAATCGACCCGGGTAAAATACTTGAAATACGCCTTCAAGCCATTGGGGAAACCGATGAAAACGGCGAGGTGAAGGTGTTTTTCGAACTCAATGGCCAGCCGCGCGTGATCCGCGTTCCCGATCGCTTGGTCAAATCCCAAACCGCCGCACGGCCCAAGGCCGAACTGGGCAATCCAAATCACATCGGTGCGCCCATGCCGGGCGTGGTTGCTTCGGTTGCCGTTTCTGTTGGCCAGAAAGTCAACGAGGGCGATCTGCTACTGACAATAGAAGCGATGAAAATGGAAACCGGCATCCATGCCGAGCGTAGCGCAACGATCAAATCGGTGCACGCGCAGTCTGGTGGGCAAATCGATGCCAAGGACCTTTTGATTGAACTGGAGTAAGCTAGAATTAAAGCTTCCAAGGCTCAATCGAGGGATTTTTCCAATTTGGACAATCCCATCCAAGGTGGGAGATTGAAAAAAATAACAATTCGGCGTTTTTCCTCTTGCAGGTTGCGCCGGTTGTTTATATCTCTCGCTCACCCAAGGACGCGGGCGTAGCTCAGGGGTAGAGCGTTACCTTGCCAAGGTAAATGTCGTGAGTTCGAATCTCATCGCCCGCTCCAAAAATCAATGCCTTTCAAGCTTTAAATTAAAGTGAGGGTCGTATCCCATCCGTTTGGGTCTTCTATTATTCCCATTCAAGGTTTAGCCAAAGCTAGGAATATAGATGTCGAAACTTGATGTGTTTCGGCTTATTACCTAGTTTTAAACTCAGTAGCTTATAAATCAGAGTATTCTTTATGCGCACCATTTTGACAACTGCATTGTTTATAGCCTTTGCTGTTCCAATCTCAGCACAGGATTTTAATAGGGGCGTTGATGCTTATAGGTCTGGTGATTATGTCGCCGCCATGAACGAGTGGCGGCCTTTAGCCGAGCAAGGCAACATGGTTGCCCAATACGCTCTGGGTGTGATGTACGATTTGGGTGAAGGTGTCGCTAAAGACTCTAAGGAAGCCATTAAATGGTACAGCCTAGCTGCCGAACAAGGGTATGCTTTGGCGCAATACAATCTTGGTATCATATATGAAATAGGCGAAGGTGTTTCGCAGGATTCCAAGGAAGCTCTTAAATGGTACAGGCAAGCTGCTGCACAAGATTATGCTTTAGCTCAGTACGCTTTGGGTGTGATGTACGATTTGGGTGAAGGCATTACGCAAGACTCCACAGAAGCTGTCAAGTGGTACAGGCAATCCGCTGAACAAGGGTATGCTTTAGCCCAATATGCACTGGGTGTGATCTATGAAAAAGGCGAAGGCGCTACGAACGACTATAAGCAAGCGGTTCAGCGGTACAAGCAAGCTGCTAAACAGGGGTATGCCATAGCCCAATACGCTCTGGGGGTGATGTACGAGAATGGCCTAGGCGTTCTACAAGACAATGCCTTAGCTCATATGTGGTACAATCTAAGCGCTGCTAATGGGAATGACTTGGGCGGCCAAAATAGAAATGAAATCGTTAACAAAATGACCTCAGAAGAAATCTTTACAGCCAAAGCCATGGCTAGGAAATGTATGAGTAGCGATTACAAAGACTGTGGGGAGTGAATGGAAATAAGTTTTTTCAGCAAACTTTTTCACTGCTGAAGCTTGGGTCAAAAGCCTTTTCCCAAACCATTTAGCGTGTTTTTCAAACGGGGTGAGACCGGCGTTTCATAGCCGGTTTCCCAGTTTTTGGGTTTGGTGTTAGTTTTGATATAGGGCATGGCAAAATAAAACCCTGCAGCAAAGCCTGCAATGATAACGATCGCTACTATACCCTGCTTCATTTACCTGTCACCGATCACTTTTCTAAATAACCCTTGGCATTATTTAACCCATAGCTAGGTCAAAAGCCAAGCGCCGTGTATTTCTAATCTGCTTGGCCGGTGTTTAGCTCGATATAGCGTTGCATCCAATGAAGCCCCTCTTGCGTTGTGGTGCGGGGCCGATATTCACAGCCAACCCAGCCTTTATATCCCAGCGCGTCAAGATGATCCAAAACCGCGTGGATATTCAACTCTCCAAAATCAGGCTCATGGCGCTCTGGCACCCCTGCAATCTGGATATGACGGATTTCGGGGAAAGCCGCTTGCAAGCTGTTGAACACATCGCCGCGGCTCATCTGGTGGTGAAAAATATCGAACTGCAAACCGACGGCCGGGTGGTTTATATCAGCCAAAAGCTGTAAAGCCTGATCTGTAGAATTTAAAAAATACCCCGGCATGCTGCGCGCATTGATCGGTTCGATCAAAACGCGGCGTCCAACTGCGGAAAACCGGTCCGCAGCGTATGCGATATTTTCAATATAGCACTTCCTATTTTGTTCATGAGGCGCTGCAATACCTGCCATTACATGCACGTGTGGTGCCTGCAGGGCCTCGGCGTATTCCAAACCTTGCACAACCGATTTGCGAAACGCGTCGCGGTGCGCAGGATCAACTGCCAGACCGCGCATGCCGCCGCTCCAATCGCCCGGAGCAAGATTAAACACGGAAACCTGAAGATTATGCGCCTTCAGAGCCTTCGCAATCTTATCCGGTGCATAGGCATAGGGAAACAGCATCTCGATGGCTCCAAAGCCCACCGTTGCGGCCGCTTCAAACCGATCCCAAAACTCAAGCTCTTGAAACAAAATAGAAATATTAGCTGACAACCGAACCATAAATACCCCGTAAAATACGAAAAAACTGCGCAGCTTTCACTACGCAGCTTTAGTCTTAAAGAAATGCAATATCCCCAACGCGGTTACATTTGGCAATCTTTGGCATAAGGATCACCATGATCATCAAGAACTTTGGCGATGATTTTATTTGTGAATATATCGCCTTCCTGGACCACTTCGCGGATATACACGTCATGGATCGGGTGATTGTTAGACCCGAATTTGAAATCACCCCGTACCGAGGTAAAGTCAGCCGCTTTAAGCGCCGCACGGAAGGCATCCATATCGCTTATGTTGGCACTGTCCATCGCGCTCAGCAACAGGTTGGCGGTGTCGAAGCCTTGGCTAGCGTAGAGCGACGGCAATCTTCCGTACTCAGCTTCAAAGCTGCTGACAAATGCCTGATTGGCCGGAGTATCGATATCTTTGTTCCATTGGGATGTATTGCGTACGCCCAGCGCCGCAGCGCCCACCGCTTGCAAGATACCCTGATCGAAACTGAACGCCGGCCCTATAAGGGGTATATCAACGCCGCTGCCCGAATATTGTTTCAAGAATGAAATCCCCATGCCGCCAGGCAAGAAGAAATAGACCGCATCTGCGCCGCTGGCACGGATTTGAGCAATCTCGGCCGCGTAATCGGTTTGACCAAGCTTGGTATAAATCTCGGCCGCCACATCGCCTTCATAAAGGGCTTTGAACCCATTTAAAGCGTCCGTACCGGCGGGATAATTCGGCGCCATTATAAATACATTTTTATACCCTGCTGAGGTTGCATAGGCCCCGCCCCCATTGTGCAGGCTGTCATTTTGCCACGCTACATTGAAGTAATTGGGATGGCACCCGCGACCTGCCAAAGGCGATGGTCCCGCATTGGGAGAAAGATAGATTTTTCCCTGCGCTGTGGCCGCAGGCACAACAGCCATCGCCAGGTTGGACCAAATGATGCCGGTCATCACGTCGACCTTTTCAGACTGGATCATTTTATCGGCCAGCTGGACTGCGATATCAGGTTTTCTCTGGTCATCCTCGATCACCACCTCGATATTGCTGTTGCCGGACTGTTTGACCGCCAGCATAAAGCCGTCACGCACATCTATCCCAAGGCCGGCACCGCCGCCCGACAGTGTCGTGATCATACCAACTTTTAGGCCATCACCGTGGCCTCCTGCCATTGTTGAATTGGCCGCAAATGCCAGCGCAGCAAGGCTTGCTCCGGTAGCTGCCCATTTAAAAATGTTCATGTTTCTCTCCCTGAGTAACTTTTTTTATGGTGGGAAAATCGTAGAGGCGAATTGCATAAGTGCAAGCCCCAAATCGCTCAAAGGTCGATTGCGTGCTGTTTTAAGACCGCTAAAGCGGTTATCAGGCACTAAAATGCTTTAAATGTAAGGGTTGTTAAAGACCGTTCAATATTGGGTATATCTAAAAGGTTATCATTAACAAATTTGCCCACGTCGCTATCTTCATCCACATAAAGCTTTAGCAGTAGATCGTAATTTCCGCTGGTTGAATACAGCTCAGAGTGTAGTTCGCGCAACGCGATCTCATTGGCCACCTCATATGTGGTGCCCGGCTTGCAACGCAGTTGTATAAAGACGCAGGTGCTCATTAGATCCTCAGCTTTCATCCATGTCATACCTGTTATGCCCTGCCAAATCACGCCTGACAAGCGGTGTGCGTATGCAAGGACTTGGCGAACGCGGCTTAGCGCTCTATAAGGGCGGGAAACACAGCGATGGACAGATAAGATGCGCACAGCTCAGCTCGACCGCAGCACCTCGGAGACCAAAATCAGCGTGGCTCTGAATTTGGATGGAACCGGCGTTTATGACAACCAGACCGGCATCGGTTTTTTTGACCATATGCTGGATCAACTGTCACGCCACTCGTTGATTGATATGACCATTCGCGCAGAAGGCGACACACATATCGATGATCACCATACTGTTGAGGATACGGGCATTGCCATTGGCCTGGCGCTCGTCGCGGCTTTGGGCGATAAAAAAGGCATCGCACGGTACGGCAGTTGCAATTTGCCGATGGATGATGCCCAAATCGCCTGCGCGCTCGATCTGTCAGCGCGCCCCTATCTGATATGGAATGTTGACTTTCCGAGCGCAAAAATTGGCGGTTTTGATAGCGAATTGGTGCGTGAGTTTTTTCAGGCCCTTAGCACCCATGGCGGCATAACACTGCATATTGATCAAGTGCACGGGATCAACAGTCACCATATTGCGGAAGCAGCATTTAAAGCCGTTGCAAGGGCTTTGCGGATGGCGGTTGCAACCGATGCGCGACTTGACGGCGCTTTGCCTTCTACAAAAGGGGCGCTTTAGCCCGTCATGAAAACTGCTATTATTGACTATGAAAGCGGCAATCTGCATTCCGCGCGCAAAGCGTTTGAGCGGATCGCGGCAGAAACCGATACAGGTTCGGTGACTGTCACAAGCGACCCTGATGTGGTGGCACGCGCAGACCGTATTGTTTTGCCCGGCGACGGGGCTTTTCCGGCCTGCCGCGATGCCTTGCTGGCCTCTGATGTCTATGCGGCAATGAACGAAGCAGTTGTGGTGCGCGGTCGGCCCTTTTTAGGGATTTGTGTCGGTATGCAACTTATGGCCATGCGCGGCGAAGAATACCATGAAACGCCCGGGCTTGGTTGGATCAACGGATCAGTTCAACGCATAAAGCCCCACGATTCAACATATAAAATCCCACATATGGGCTGGAACAATTTGGTAGTGGACGCCCCGCACCCATTGCTTGACGGAATTGAAACCGGTGATCATGCCTATTTTGTGCATTCCTACCAGATGGAAATGGCCGATCCCAAGCAGCGCCTTGCCCATGTTGATTATGGCGGCAAAATTACTGCCATTGTCGGGCAAGACACGATGGTTGGCACCCAGTTCCACCCTGAAAAAAGCGCCGCAACCGGTCTTAAGCTGATCGCCAATTTCTTGCGCTGGGCGCCTTAGGTGACGTTTACTTGACCCGCATCCATGTGCCGCCATCACGGCAAATCACAAAGACACAGCCCGATACTTTCAACATGTCGCCTTCAAGCTCGAGTTTAGAGGCATAGGTTTTATCACGGTCTGGCGCCCAGATTTTGCCGCCACCGTATTTTCCGCCCCCTTTGGCTTTCATATTCCAAATAATCCGTTTGCCAATATTTTCGCTTTCAACTGACTTTCCATCTGCGTCAAAAGACTTTACCAGAACTCCACAGATCGTCCCGTCACAGTCCTGAACATTAATATGTCCAAAATTTCCATTGTCATCCGGGATCGTCTTCCAGAGCCCGTAAAGTGGATCCGCCGCTGCGGCAGATACGCAAATAAACAATCCTAAAACTGCACAAAATTCTCTTTTCATGTTCGGTCCTCCCGTCAATGTGCCTAGCATGACTGAATTTAAGCGATCTTGACAAGGCTCTAGTTGCGTCACGTTGCATTTTGCATCTAGGCATGCCAAATGGCGCGTAAGTTCTCACTCGCACAATACCAAGAAAGACCCAAGATGATCCTTTATCCGGCGATTGACCTAAAAGATGGCAATGCAGTGCGGCTTTTGCGCGGCGATATGGATAAATCAACCGTCTTCAATACTGATCCTGCTGCACAAGCCATGGCCTTTGTTGAGCAAGGTTGCGAATGGCTACATCTGGTTGATCTGAACGGCGCGTTCGAAGGCGAACCGGTCAATGCGGCCCCGGTCGAGGCTATCTTAGAGCAAACCAACACCCCCGCACAGTTAGGCGGCGGCATTCGGGATATGCAAACCATAGAGCGCTGGCTAAGCAAAGGCCTTGCACGGATTATTTTGGGCACGGTTGCAGTGGAAAACCCTGATCTTGTGCGCACAGCAGCAAAAGAATTTCCCGGCCAAATTGCCGTCGGGATTGATGCCCGCGATGGCCGTGTTGCCACCAAAGGCTGGGCCGAAGAAACCAATGTACTTGTGACCGATCTTGCACGCTCATTTGAAGACGCGGGTGTGGCGGCCATCATCTATACCGACATTAACCGCGATGGGGCAATGCAGGGGCCAAACGTTGAAGCCACCGCAGCGCTGGCCAGGGCTGTCTCCATCCCCGTGATTGCATCGGGCGGCGTATCCTCGCTTGCGGATTTGATCGCGCTGCGCGATTGCGGGGCAGCGCTCAACGGGGCGATATCAGGCCGCGCGCTCTATGATGGCGCGCTTGATCTTGGCCAAGCCTTAGAGGCGCTCAATGCTTAAAACCCGCATCATTCCCTGCCTTGACGTCGCAGATGGCCGGGTGGTCAAAGGGGTGAACTTTGTCGGCCTGCGCGATGCCGGTGATCCGGTTGATGCAGCGCGGGCCTATGATGCAGCTGGCGCCGATGAGCTTTGTTTTCTGGACATCAACGCCACCCATGAAAACCGCACAACCATGTTTGATATGGTGCAGCGCACTGCTGAGCAGTGCTATATTCCGCTCACGGTGGGCGGCGGCGTGCGCAGCGCCCAAGACGTCCGTGCGCTTCTATTGGCAGGCGCCGATAAAGTAAGCTTTAACTCCGCCGCTGTGGCCAATCCCGATGTGGTGGCCGAAGCCGCAGATCAATTTGGCAGCCAGTGCATCGTTTGCGCCATTGACGCCAAAACCGTTGCCCCCGGAAAATGGGAGCTTTTCACCCATGGCGGCCGCAAACCCACAGGTATTGACGCTGTTGAATTTGCCAAATTGATTGCCGCCAAAGGCGCAGGCGAGATTTTACTAACCTCGATGGACCGCGATGGCACCAAAACGGGATTTAACCTGCCTATGACCCGCGCGATTTCAGATGCAGTGAGCATTCCTGTGATCGCCTCTGGGGGTGTCGGTACGCTTGATCATCTTGTAGAAGGTGTCACAAAAGGCGGCGCATCAGCTGTGCTGGCGGCTTCAATCTTTCATTTTGGCGAATTTACCATTGCCGAAGCCAAAGCGCATATGGCCGCGGCCGGCATCCCGATGAGGCTAGAGACATGACGCTTGAAGAGCTTTTTGAAATTATCGAAACCCGCGCACAGGCTGATCCGTCAGAAAGCTGGACGGCAAAACTTTTATCGCAAGGCGCTGAGAAGTGCGCCAAAAAATTCGGCGAAGAATCCGCCGAGGCCATCATCGAGGCCGCGAAAGGCGACCGTTCGGCTTTAACCGCAGAAGCCGCCGATGTGCTCTACCACTTACTGGTAATGCTAAAATCACGCGATGTCGCGCTTGCCGATGTGATGGTCGAATTGGATAGGCGACAGTCCCAATCAGGTCTAGCTGAAAAGGCTGCACGCAAAACATGATCCGGCATATCGTTTTTTTCAGTGCCAAAAACCAAGAAGACATTGATAAAATTGGCGATGGCTTGCGAATTTTGCAGGATAACCCGCATGTTCAAATACTTGAGGTTGAACGCAATTTTGCGATCGACCCAATTGAACAAGACCCTGTGGATTGGTTGGTTTATGGCGAATTTAAAGATACTGACGCACTCGCAGCCTTTAAACAGCATCCCACATACCAGCGCGCCATAGAAATTGTGCGCCCGCTGCGCGAGCTGCGTTTGGCCGCCGATTTTAAAACTGGCGCATAAAACATAAGCGGCATGACACGCCCATGACAGGAATAGCGGCGCGATAATTGTTGCCATGAGCTGCATTTTTTGATTGCAAAAGGATAAATTCTGGCGATGGTATTGCTGTTTGCAACGGCTTAGAAAAACAGGGTATCGCATGACCACAATCGTCAACAGTTGGAATGAATGGGATCCATTGAAACATGTGATTGTCGGCCGCGCCGATGATTGCCACATCCCGCCAGAAGAGCCCGCGCTGGATGCCAAGGTGCCCGAAGATAGCGATATGCGCGGCCAATGGGGGCGCCGGCCGCAAGAAACCATCGACCGCGCCAATGAGTTGCTCGATAACTTTGCAAATATGTTGGAAAAACGGGGGGTTACGGTAGATCGGCCAACGCCGATTGATTTTTCCAAACCGGCCACAACACCCGATTTTCACACCGATAGCCAGTTTGGCTGCATGCCACCGCGTGATGTTTTACTGACGGTTGGATCCGAAATTCTTGAAGCAACCATGTCATACCGGTGCCGCTGGTTTGAGTACCTTTGTTACCGGCCATTGATGGAGCGCTACTGGGAAGAAGACCCCAATTTTCGCCATGAAGCGGCCCCAAAGCCGCGCCTGACAGACGAAGATTATCACCCCGATTACCTTTCTGATAAAATCGGGGTCGAAAAGCGGCTTAAGTGGGCGGCAGAGAAGTTTTTTGTCACCACCGAGCAAGAACCACTGTTTGATGCAGCAGATGTGCTTCGATTTGGCCGCGATCTGGTGGTGCAGCATGGCTTTACCACCAACCTCAAAGGCATTGAATGGCTGCGCCGGCATTTCCCCGATCACCGTGTGCACACGGTGAATTTTCCGGGCGACCCCTATCCGATCCATATTGACGCAACCTTTACACCGCTGCGGCCCGGATTAATCCTAAACAACCCACAGCGGCGCCTGCCCGATGAGCAGCGCGGCATGTTTGAAAAAAATGACTGGCAGATTGTGGATGCATCGCAACCGGCGCATAATACACCGCCGCCCCTATGCTATTCATCGACGTGGCTGAGCATGAATGTTCTGGTGCTCGATCCCAAAACGGTTTGCGTTGAAAAATCCGAAGTTTATCAAGCTGAACAAATGGACAAGCTCGGTATGGAAGTGGTTGAGGTTGATTTGCGCGATGCCTATGCCTTTGGCGGCGGGCTGCATTGCTGCACTGCAGATGTTTACCGCGAAGGCAGCTGCGAAGATTATTTTCCAGTTAAGTAAAGCGCTTTTAGCACGGCAAAAAGCTGGCCTCAAAACAACCGGGATGAAATCACCCCGGTGTTCACGCCATATTTGCGCAGCTCGCCAAAAAGCCGCTGACGCTCCATTTTGGGGCAAAGGTTTTGGATCACATCAATGCCCTGCGCTTCGGCCATAGCGGCAGCATCGGGATGCTCAACACCGATTTGCATCCAAATTGTTTTAAGACCTTTAAAGCAGGCCAGAGCATCATCGACAATTGCAGGCACTGCCTCAGGCCTACGAAAAATATCAACCATATCAACGGGTTCGTTAATATCTGACAGCTGTGCATAAACCTTTTCACCAAATAATATTTTACCGGCATGCCCAGGATTAACCGAGATTACGCGGTACCCTTTAAAACTTAGATACCGGGCCACAAAATAACTCGGGCGGATTGGGTTAGGGCTAACCCCGACCGCTGCAATAACTTTGGTTCGGGTTAAAATATTGTGCAAATAGCGATGGGAATAAATGTTAGACACGCGCAGCCTCTTTTCTTTGGTCCTGACTTACTGCATAGTCTCGAAACATTCAAAGCTTTATGACTAGGTGAGGGTATGATGCACCCAAGCAGCCCGTATTTGACAACCAAAGAACTTGCTCAACTGCTGCGCCTTGGTGAACGTAAGGTTTATGATCTTGCCTCTAGCGAGCAAATTCCCTGCTTGCGCGCTGGTGGAAAGCTGCTGTTTGAGCGAAGTGCGGTTGAGGCTTGGCTCAAGCAATCCCATTCTGGCCCGACCCTTGAGGCCGCTCTTAACCTGCCAGCGATTATCGCCGGCAGCCATGATCCGCTGCTCGACTGGGCATTGCGGCAATCGGGTAGCGGGCTTGCGGGCTATTTTGATGGCAGCGAAGACGGGCTTACGCGTGTGCGCGGCAAGGAAGCGGCGCTCTGCGCATTGCATATCCATGAAGACGAGGGATGGAATACCAACCGCGTGTCAGCGGAATTTAACGACCTTCCTGTGGTCTTGGTGGAATTTTGCAAACGGGAACGCGGTCTAATCGCTTCACAAGGAAACCCTCTAGGTATCAGAGGCTTAGATGATCTAAAGCGCCGTCGGCTTGCCCGCCGGCAAGAGGGCGCAGCGGGTCAGAAATTGCTTGAACACTTGCTGTCAGACGCGGGGGTCAACGCTGATATGGCCTTTGCAGGGCAAAGTATTGCACGCTCTGAAAGCGATCTCGCGCTTGAGGTGAAATCAGGCCGTGCCGAGGCCGCCTTTGGGCTTAAATCCGAAGCTGTTGCCCAAAACCTTGATTTTATTCCAATTATGACTGAACGGCTTGACCTTTTAATCTGGCGCAAAGTTTGGTTTGACCCTGCGTTTCAAAAATTCTTAGCGTTTTGTAAAAACGATATATTCAAAGATCAGGCAAAATCGCTGTCTGGCTATGATCTATCCAATTTTGGGCATATTCATTTCAACGCTTCGCATTAGGGAAAAACAGCGCTTTTCCGTCCAAATTATAGCGGCCGATCGCAGCTTGCCCCTCTGGGCCGGTTATCCAGTTCACAAAGGCCTTGGCCCCGGCTGCATTTACCCTTGGATGGCGCGAAGGATTAACGGCTATAACCCCGTATTGATTGAATAATCTGGCATCTCCTTCGACCAAAACCTCTAGATTTTCGCGATTTGCAAAGCTTAACCAAGTTGCTCGGTCTGTCATCACATAGGCGCCTATAGATGTGGCCATATTGAGCGTTGCGCCCATGCCTGAACCGGTCTCACGATACCACGAGCCTGACGCAGACCTCAGATCGATATCGGTGGCACGCCAAAGCCGCAACTCTGCGCGGTGTGTCCCGCTGTCATCCCCGCGCGACACAAACAGAGCTTTACTTTTGGCAATTTTTACAAACGCGGCGACCGCGTCGCGATCTCCTGCTATTGCCGCAGGGTCGGATGGCGGACCCGCGATAATAAAATCATTATACATTACATCATGTCTGGCTAATCCCCATCCTTGGGCGACGAACTCTTTTTCGGCATTTTTGGCATGCACTAATAGCACGTCCCCGTCCCCGTTTTGGGCATTTCTCAGCGCTTGACCTGTTCCAACAGAAACAACGCGGGCCTGAAACCCGGTTTCTTGGGTGAATTGGGGTAAAATCGCTTCTAACAATCCTGAATTACGGGTCGAAGTGGTCGACTGAATAATGATGTAATCAGCAGCAATCGCTTTGCTGCACCACAGGATCATAATTAAACAACAAAATACGACATAAGGGCAGTATTTATTCATTTGACGCATCATATTTAATCCTGTGCTTGCGTAAGCAGCGGCTCACCAGCAAGAAAGGCATCTACCAATGGGTGCCAAGTGGGGCGGAAAAATCGCTCTCGGGTTTCTTGCGCGACGATTTGACCTTGGTGCATCAAAATAAACTCGGCTCCTAAGCGCCGCGCTTGCGCTTGATCATGAGTGACCATGATTACCTTTACACCGGATGCAACAGCCGATGCGATAAGGTGCTCGACCTGCACAGATGCACGCGGATCTAAATTGGCGCAAGGCTCATCAAGGAAAATTAACTTTGGATCACAAGCGAGCGCGCGCACCATGGCCAATCTTTGTTGTTCGCCGCCCGAAAGTCTACGCGCCGGCGCGTCGGCTAGATCACCCAAACCTGCCCGCTCAAGCCAGTGACCCGCGATATCGAGGGCCTGGTGGCGGTCTGTGCCGCTGGCCCGAAGTGCAAAGGCGACGTTTTCCATAGCACTGCGGCGCAGCAAAACCGGACGTTGAAACACCATCGCCTGGTGCTGTTGCTGGCCAAGATTTCCCGGAAAAGTGATGCGCCCACCCTGTGGCAGGGTGAGCCCATGCAGAACCCGCAGCAAAAGGCTTTTGCCAGCCCCGTTCGGTCCTAAAATCATCGTTGGTAATTCGGGATCAAGATTGGCTTGTTGAATTTTCAATCGCAACTTACCACCAACCACCAGATACAGGTCTTTCAAACTAATCGCTGTTTTAGACATGCATGGCCTCTTGCCGGCGTCCGCCAATGACCGCCACCACCGCGTTCACCCCAAGCGCCATCAAAACCAGTATGACCCCCAATGCCAAAGCCAGGCTTAAATTGCCCTTGGATGTTTCAAGTGCAATGGCAGTGGTCATAACTCGGGTCACGTGATTGATGTTTCCGCCCACGATCATGACTGCGCCAACCTCGGCAATAGCGCGGCCAAAGCCGGCCAATCCGGCGGTCATCAAAGCATAGCGCGCCTCCCATAAAAGGACCGGCACCATCTGCCACGGAGTGAGCCCTAGGGAATTTAACTGATCGCGGTACTCTTCATAAAGTAATGCAATGCTTTGGCGGCACAGCGCAGCCACCACAGGCGTTACCAAAATAGTTTGCGCAATAATCATTGCCGCTGGGGAATACAGCAATCCCAATACACCAAATGGTCCTGCGTTCGACAGCAGCAAATAGACCACCAATCCAACGACAACCGGCGGCATTCCCATCAACGCATTAACCAAAACAATCACCACTTGCCGCCCGGGAAATTTCCCCACAGCCAGCGCCGCACCTAAAGGAAAGCCCATTACTGCAGCGCACATCACAGCCAAGATTGACACCTGCAAAGACAGCCCAACAATTGCCCATAACGCAGTATCCCCAGACAGGATTAAGTGGACAGCTTGGGTAAATTCACTTGCAAAATCATGCATTTTTATGTTTTTTTTCCGCTTACAGAATATTATTCATAAAATCACAGTTTTATCAAAATGTCTACTTTAGTCTTTTTTTCTTCATGGACTTCCAGTTTCACGTCTTCACTTTGGGCAACAGAGGGGTGTATCCATTCGGTGGGGCCAACAGAGATTACACGCCTACGGCGCAAAATAAGAAGCTTGGAAAATCCCTGCCAGTGCCCGATAGAAGGCGCGTTTGCATCAGTGGGATACCGCGACGCCCAGTCCTTTGGAAGCGGCAAATTGCAGGCATCAGCGCGCTCCAACATCCATACAAGAGGAATGTTGGACAAGGGCCGCGCGGCAGAAAATCCGCTTAGATGGCCACCAATATCTCCATGGGTTCCACGAAACCAAACCTGTTCAAGATGTGCTGGGTGGTCGGGATTGGCCCGCCACTTTTCCGGCCGGTATGCAAGCCTTGTTTCATCCTTGGCCAAAGCATGAAAGCCGGCTTTGACCGACCTGCAAAGATGGTGATTGTGGAACCCATAGCCGTCCGGCATCCAGCGCCAGAAAAATGGCACCCGCAATCCAAGCGCGCGCACGGTATCCCAGACGCCGATCATTTCCACACTGACCTCCTGATGGCAATAGGAGGCGTGAAACTTGGCCGGTGTTTCCGGCGTCGGCGGATTTTTATAGGCACGCCAAGCCTGTTCAATATTGCGCGGGGTAGCATGTTGAGCTTTGAGCAATCCCACTCTATCAATCAGGCCCGATAGTGAGCGCACGGCAAATGCCCCACGCGAATAGCCAAAAAGGAAAATCCGATCTTCGGGTCGATAACGTGTGGCCAAAGCCCCGTAAGTATCGCGAATTTGTTGATCCAACCCGCCACCAAACAGCACATTTCTAATTGACCGCCAACTGTGCCATTGCAGACCTGGGCGATAATACACATTTATCGACGGGCCCAATTCGTCAAGAAGTTTGGCAAGCAAACCGGCATTGCTTTCATAACCGGGCTCAAACGAAGACAGTGTACCGTCCAAGATAATTACATGGGTTTTTTGCCCCCGCGACGAGCGGCGGCGCGGGGGACCAGGATCCCGATCCGCCCGAAAGCGGTCAAAAACGGTTTTTATTCTATTCTGCAGCCAAGTCATGAGTATTTAAAAGGGTCCAAACCCGCAGCGGCGTAAAGGGCATATCAGCTTGTTTTACGCCCTGATCCCATAGCGCGTCTTGAACGGCATTGGCCACGGCGGCAAGCGCCCCGACAGTTCCGGCTTCCCCACAGCCTTTAATGCCCAAAACATTAGCTGTCGAGGGCAGCGGCTGTGTTTCAAATTGAAAAAACGGCACATCGCGCGCCCGTGGGAGCGCATAGTCCATAAAGCTACCTGACAAAAGCTGACCGTCCGGATCATATACAACATGTTCGCACAGCGCCTGACCAACACCTTGGGTTACACCGCCGTGAACCTGACCTTCGACCAGCATCGGGTTCAGCATATGGCCAAAGTCATCCACCACCACATAGCTTATCAACTCGACCTGACCGGTGTCCGGATCGACCTCGACCTCGGCCACATGTGCGCCATTTGGAAACGACTGCGCATTCAGCTTTGCTGTTGCCTGATGCGATAGCAAATCATCGCGGCCGTCAATGCGCGCCATTTCTGCCAACTCAAGCATAGTGGGTGTTAAATTTGATCCGGCAACGCGGAACTGTTCATCATCAAAGGTAATCTCATGCGGCTCAACCCCGAACTTGTCCGCTAAATAATTGGCAAAGGCCTCAATCATGGTTGTGACGGCTGCCAAGGTGGCGTTGTTTTGGGCTGTTGCTGAACGCGACCCGCCGGTTCCCCCGCCCTTGGAAATCCGGTCGCTATCGCCTTGGATCACCTTGATCAGATGGGCTGGAATACCCGTTTGATCCGCCAAAAACTGGGCAAAGACAGTTTCATGCCCCTGCCCGTTGGACTGTGTCCCGACAAAAATTTCAACAGTTCCATCCGGTTTGAACAGCACTTTGGCGGTTTCGCTTGGATCGCCAAGGATGCTTTCGATATAATAGCATAAGCCAAGCCCGCGCAGCCGGCCTTTGGCTTGGCTGTTTGATTTTCGCACGGAAAAGCCGCGCCTGTCCGCTACCCGCTCAGCCGATGTCAGCACATTTGAAAAATCACCCACATCATAAAGCGCGCCTGTCACCGTTTGATACGGAAACGCATCTGGCGCAATAAAGTTTTTGCGGCGCAGTTCCCAACAGTCTATTCCCAGCTCGCGCGCCGCCCGGTCTATTACCCGCTCAAGCACATAAATAGCCTCGGGCCGGCCAGCACCGCGAAAGGCATCCACTTGAGTGGTGTTGGTATAGATGCCTTTGACAGACAAAAAGGCGGTTGGAATATCATAGGGCCCGGTCAGCACTTTGGCGAAAAGTTCGGTTTGGATTGGTTGCGCGTATTGCGAATTATAGGCCCCAAGATTGCACAATGTGCTGACCCGGTAGCCGATAATTTTATGATCACCATCAAAGGCCAGTTCGGCTATTGAAACCAAATCACGGCCACTATTATCGCTTGTCATGGCTTCACTGCGCCCGGACATCCAGCGCACTGGCCGGCCAAGCTGCCGTGCAGCATGGGCGCAGATAAAGGTTTCTGGATAATCCATCGCCTTCATGCCAAACCCACCCCCAACATCAGGGTTGGTGACGCGAATTTTGGCCTCTGGCAGATTAAGAATTTTGGCCAAGCGGGACTTTGTCCCCCAAACACCTTGGCCATTAACGCATACATGCAGCCGATCGTCAGCCCATTCGGCATAACAGCCGCGCGGCTCTAGTGAACTTGCAATAATGCGGTTGTCGGCAATGCTTAACCGAACATGATGGGCCGCTTTATCAAAAACATCTGCTGTCTCTGCTTCTGCGCCGCAAGACCAATCAAATGCGCGGTTTAAAGGCGCTTCTTTATGGATTTGAACGCCGCCTTCGTTAAGCTCAAGATGGACGTCAAGCTCTTGATAATCAAGAATTATCAATTCTGCGGCATCACATGCCTGATCAAAAGTTTCCGCAATTACAACAGCCACAGGTTCACCTAGAAACCGCAGCCGATCTTCCGCCAAAATTGGCCGGCGCGGCGCGGCCGCTTTGGACCCATCACGGTTTTGCAGCACGGTGGCAGCCATGCCTGATACAATCCCAGCAGACCTTAAATCCGGCGCCGTCACAATAGCCTTAACGCCTGTGCTTGCGCGCGCATCATCAACATCCAGCGACATAATTTCAGCATGCGCAACAGGGGATCTAAAAACATATGCAAACAGAGCACCTTCAGGTGCGATATCATCCACATACTGACCTTTACCAGTCAAAAATCTGTGATCCTCTGTCCGTAAAACGGACTGGCTTTTGCCAAACTTTTCCACTTCTTTGCCTCATCTAGCCTTTGCAAAGCAAGTTAACCCGACACCTATAAATGTCTAGGGGTGCTGGTTAAGGCACGACAATAAATTTGTTTGGAGCAGCCATAGCCGTTAAAGCGGCTGGTCAGCACCGCGCTATAAGCGCCTGTGCCTTGGATTAGAACAAAGTCTTCTTCTTGAATATCTGAAGGCAAAGCCACGGGTTCACCCAATCGATCAAGGCTATCACAGGTTGGCCCAAAGACAATGCGCGGTGCCGGTTTGCCGCGCCGCTTGGCGCCTTTGGGATTGAAAACAGCGATGTGACGGGGGTGAACCGGCGGCATATCACGCCATTCAGCCAGAGCGCCATATATTCCGTCATTTAGCACCAAAGCGCCATCCGGCCTTATATTCTTAACCCTGAGCAGCAGCGCAAAGGCATCGGCCACCAGCCCGCGGCCGGGTTCACAGATGAGCACCGGATCATGATCTGAAAAATAGCGCTCTTTCGCAGCTTTGATCCGGTTGAAAATACCCTCTAAATCCACCGACTGTGCAGCGCGGTCGGCTGGAAAGCCGCCGCCGACATTAAGCGATAAAAGGCGAACTCTGGCGGCCTTTGCAATCTGCGCGGCCGCTTCGATATAACTTTCCCATGCACCGGGCACGGTGCATTGCGTGCCCGGATGAAATGTGATCGAGGGCCGCAACCCGCGCGCCGCAACCGCTTTCAACAACGGCACTGCCTGCGCGGGGGCAGCGCCGAACTTTTCACCGAAATTATAAAGCCCACCATCCACCGGAAGCTTTATCCGCACTGCAATTTCGCTTTCCTCAGGCAAATCCCCAAGCTTGTCCAATTCGCTGACCGCATCGACTGACCAAGAGGCGATGCCACGCGATTTTGCTTGGGCTATTTCTTGGGTTGAACGCACAGGGTTATGATAATTTAACTTGGCCTCTGGAAGGATGGCGCGCACCATTTCGATCTCAGCCGTTGAGGCCACATCAAAGATAGAGACCCCGTTTTGCGACAGGCAGCGCAAGACGCCGGGATCAGGGTTGGCTTTGACCGCATAGCTCAGCAGGCCTTCAAAACCCGATTGAAAAGCGGACACCTTTGACTTGAGCCCATCGGGCGAAAAATAACCAATCGGTTCATCGGGTAAATGGGTTGAAAAATGGGCATTTGGAGTGTCCCAAATCCATGAAAATTGCTCATTCATCGCCGCACCTCAGTTCTGTTTTCTTTTAGTATGCGCCGTAGTCTGGAGCGATAAACCAGCCATATTTACTATATTGTCAATAACTTTGGTTTTTATTACTATAAAATAATGCAAATTGACGAAAAAGATAGGCAGTTATTGCTTTTGCTGTCCGAAAACGCCCGAAGCTCGGTTTCCGATCTTGCGCGCGCCTTGGGTCTTGCGCGCACCACGGTTCAGGCGCGGATCGAACGACTTGAAAACACCGGTTATATTGCCGGCTATACCCTGCGAAAGGGGCCATCGGCGCGCCCGGTGCTGCGCGCTTCGGCGCTTTTATCGGTCGAGCCACGCGCGGGCGCGGCGGTGCTACAAAAACTTAAAACCCTGCCGCAGGTGGAAAAGGTCCATACCACATCCGGCCGCTTTGATTTGGTGGTTGAACTAAGCGCCCAATCTACAGAAGAGCTTGACAAAACCCTCGATGATATCGGCGCCGCGCGCGGGGTCAAAAGCTCAGAAAGCCTCATCCATCTGAGCACCAAAATCGATCGGTCTGCGTAACAGTTCTTCCGCCAATTTTCGGCCGATGCGATAGAGTGCAAATTAGATTTTGACTTTTGCCCGCAACATGGCAGAAATAATCCGATGCAGGGCGAAACCAAAGGATCACAGCACCATGGATCATGTCAAATTCACCCAGATGAAAGATGGCGACAAAGACGATTACGATTTTCTGACCGCGCATGAAACCGAATACACCAAAGGCACGGCAGATCGATTGCTCAAAGCCTTGGTTGATCTCGATGAAAGTCTGTCTGGATATCAAATCACCCGTTTGGGCCACTCGGTGCAATCGGCCACCCGCGCATGGCGCGACGGAGCCGATGATGACTGGGTGGTCTCGGCGCTGCTGCATGATATCGGCGATATCTATGCGCCCCATAACCATGATGAATATGCGGCCACCATTTTGCGCCCTTTCGTGCGCGAGCAATGCACATGGGTGGTGGAAAAACATGGTGATTTTCAGATGATTTATTATGGCCACCATGTGGGCGGCAACCCGCACAAACGCGATGCCTACAAGGGCCATTCCTATTTTGAGGATTGTGCCGCATTTTGCGAGCGCTGGGACCAAGCCAGCTTTGATCCCAATTACGACAGTAAGCCGATTGAGTTTTTCACCGATATGGTGCGTTCGGTATTTGCCCGCACGCCCTATGATCCAAAGGTCATTCGCAGCGGCGCCCGCGCGCCGCTGATCGGAACGCGCCCCGACGAAAGCTAAAGAAACTTGCGCCTTTGGCCTTTTCCTTTATGTGGTTAGCCGTTATCTGCCAGTGAACACAAATTTAACGGGTGAGCCAGCAATGCCATTGGAAAAAACCTTTGATGCAATCAGCGCCGAAAACCGGCTTTACGACGCGTGGGAAAAGGCCGGATGCTTTAAAGCCGGCGCGAACGCATCGCGGCCGGAAACATTTTGCATTATGATCCCGCCGCCCAATGTCACTGGCGCGTTGCATGTTGGCCATGCCTTTAACAATACTTTGCAGGATATTTTGACCCGTTGGCACCGGATGCGCGGCTTTGACACGCTTTGGCAACCCGGTCAGGATCATGCCGGCATTGCCACCCAATTGCAGGTGGAAAAAATGCTCGCCGAGCAGGGTAATATTGGCCGCCGTGATCTGGGGCGCGAAAAATTCCTTGAAAAAGTCTGGGAATGGAAAGGCGAATACGGCGGCACCATTATAAATCAGCTCAAACGCCTTGGCTCATCCTGCGACTGGTCGCGCAATGCCTTTACCATGGCCGGTGCGCCCGGTGATCCGCGCATAGGCCATGAAAACAGCCCCAACTTTCATGATGCGGTGCTAAAAGTCTTTGTCGATATGTACCAAAAGGGGTTGATTTATCGCGGCAAACGGCTGGTCAACTGGGATCCGCATTTTGAAACCGCTATTTCTGACCTTGAAGTGGAAAACATCGAAGTTGACGGCCATATGTGGCACTTCAAATACCCGCTTCAGGATGGCGAAACCTATACTTACATCGAAAAGGATGAGGATGGGAACGTCATTCTAGAAGAGGTCCGCGATTATATTTCAATCGCCACCACACGGCCGGAAACCATGCTTGGCGATGGCGCGGTGGCCGTGCACCCCGATGATGCCCGCTATGCGCCAATTGTGGGCAAAATGTGTGAAATTCCGGTTGGCCCGAAAGCGCATCGCCGGCTGATCCCGATTATCACCGATGATTATCCCGATCCCGATTTTGGATCTGGCGCGGTGAAAATCACCGGCGCTCATGACGCAAATGACTATCAGGTCGCCAAACGCGGCAAGATCCCCATGTACCGGTTGATGGACACGCGCGGTGTTATGCGCGGTGATGGCGCAGCCTATGGCGAAGAAGTGGCAAAAGCCCAAGGCCTTGCCGCCGGCGGCGCCTTTACCGAAGCCGAGGTTGATGCGATCAATTTGGTGCCAGAAGAGTACCGCGATCTTGACCGCTTTGAAGCGCGCAAGCGCGTGGTGGCCGATATTGATGGCGAAGGCCTGATGATTATGGTCGAGGACAAACCGATCATGCAGCCCTTTGGCGATCGCTCAGGCGTGGTGATCGAACCCATGCTCACCGATCAGTGGTTTGTGGATACCGCTAAAATCGTTGGCCCCGCGCTGGATGCCGTGCGCGACGGGCGCACCAAGATTATGCCGGAAAGCGGCGAAAAAGTCTATTATCACTGGCTGGAAAATATCGAGCCATGGTGTATTTCTCGTCAGCTGTGGTGGGGCCATCAAATACCGGTTTGGTTTGACGAAGACGGCAATCAATAGTGCGCCGCAAGCGAAGCGGAAGCCCAAGCGATGGCGGGCGCGGATAAAACCCTGACCCGCGATCCTGATGTGCTGGACACTTGGTTTTCATCGGGGCTTTGGCCGATCGGCACTTTGGGCTGGCCCGAGCAGACCGAAGCGCTGAAAAAATACCACTCCACCGATGTGCTTGTCACCGGACAGGATATTTTGTTTTTCTGGGTAGCCCGGATGATGATGATGCAACTTGCCGTGGTGGATGAAATTCCGTTTCACACGGTTTATCTGCATCAACTGGTGCGGGATGAAAAAGGCCAGAAAATGTCGAAGACCCGCGGCAATGTGATTGACCCGCTGGAAATTGTCGATGAGTTTGGAGCCGATGCATTGCGCTTTAGCCTCGCGCAGATGGCCGCAATAGGCGGCGTTCTTAAACTGTCGGTGGACCGCATCAAAGGCTATCGGAACTTTGGCACCAAGCTGTGGAATGCCGCCCGTTTTGCCGAAATGAACGCGGTTTACAGCACCACCGCGATACCACCGCAAAACCGACGCGTTACCGACGTGCCAAATCAGACCTTGAACAAGTGGATCATTGGCGAAACCGGCAAGCTGCGGGTGACCGTGGATGAAGCGCTGACGGGCTATCGTTTTAACGATGCAGCCAATGCGCTTTACAGCTTTATCTGGGGCACATTCTGCGATTGGTACGTGGAATTTTCCAAACCGCTTCTAAATGGCGCAGATATGGATGCACAGGCCGAAACCCGCGCCACAATGGGCTGGGTTCTGGACCAATGCCTCATCCTTTTACATCCCATCATGCCGTTTATCACTGAAGAGCTTTGGGGCACTTTGGCGCCGCGTGACAAAATGCTGGTCCATACCGATTGGCCAAGTTATGGGCACGAATTGGTTGATCCAGACGCCGATGCTGAAATGAACTGGGTGATTGGTCTGATCGAAGAAATCCGCTCGGTACGCGCCCAGATGCACGTTCCTGGAGGGGCAAAAATACCGATGCTGGTGAGCGCGCTTGACGGCCCGGCCAAAGCAGCATGGGACCGCAATCAAGAGTTGATTAAAAAGCTGGCACGGATCGAAACGCTGACGCAGGTCGACAGTTTTCCCAGAGGCTGTGTCACACTGGCGGTTGCGGGGGCGAACTTTGGACTTCCTTTAGCGGAAATCATTGATATTGAAGAAGAAAAAGAACGCCTGGAAAAGGCAATGGGCAAGTTGTCAAAAGAGCTGGGCGGACTGCGCGGGCGGCTTAAAAACCCTAAGTTTGTTGAAAGTGCGCCTGCTGAAGTGGTTGAAGAAACCCGCCAGAACCTTGCTCTGCGAGAAGACGAAGAGGTCCAGATACGCGCTGCAATGGTGCGCTTAGACGAGCTCGGATAAGGCCCTAAAGATGACCCAAGGCCATCATCCTTCTGGCGCACCATGGCGTAATTTTTACGGCCGTTTCAAGGGCAAGGGATTGCGCAAAGCGCAAGAGCAGGCTTTGGCAGAGGATTTGCAAAAGCTGTCCCCGGGCGCAGTGGATTGGGACGAAAACCCGGGCCGAACGCCGCTTGACTTAAAGGCGCTCTTTGAGGATGCGCCGGTGTGGCTTGAAATTGGCTTTGGCGGCGGCGAGCATTTGCTGCATCAGGCCAAAATGAACCCGGATGTCGGCTTTATCGGCTGCGAGCCCTACATCAACGGGGTGGCCATGCTCTTGGGTAAAATCCGCGCTGCAGGGGTCACGAATATCCGCATTTATCCCGGCGATGCGCGCCATATTTTTGACGTGCTGCCAGAGGCCAACATTGAGCGGGCCTTCCTGCTCTACCCAGATCCATGGCCCAAAAAACGCCACCACCGCCGCCGCTTCGTCACCCCCGAACATTTGGCTCCACTGGCACGTGTTTTAGCATCTAATGCTCTTTTTAGAGTGGCCACTGATATACCTGATTATGTACGCCAAACCCTGCAGCAAGTGCCCAGGCAAGGCTTTGAATGGCTTGCGGAGAGCCCAGAAGATTGGCGCGATCCTTGGGTTGACTGGCATTCAACCCGTTACGAACAAAAGGCTTTAAGGGAAAATCGAGTGCCGCATTATTTGACTTTTAGAAAGCACTAAAAATTCGTCAACTAGGGATCAACTCGGCTTCCATAAATTTTCTTTTGTACTTTCAAACGGGCATGGACGCTGGTTTCACCTTACGCTATCAAGCGCGCAATAGATGAAGGAAGTCAACGATGTCCGCACATGGCACCCCAGTTCCAATGACCTCGCGTAAGTCAAGGCCTCTGAAGGGCATTGCAAATGTACCGGGCGACAAATCAATATCGCATCGCTCACTGATCCTTGGAGCTATGGCTGTTGGAGAGACCCGTATCGAAGGGCTTTTGGAAGGACAAGATGTGCTTGATACGGCCAAAGCGATGCGCTCGTTCGGTGCCACAGTGACCGATCATGGCGGCGGCAATTGGAGCGTTAATGGTGTCGGCGTTGGCGGGCTTTGTGAACCCGAAACAGTGATTGATTGCGGAAATTCCGGAACCGGTGTGCGGCTTTTGATGGGGGCGATGGCAACTCATCCGATTTCTGTGACATTTACAGGCGATGCCAGCCTCAATAAGCGCCCTATGGCCCGCGTTACTGACCCTATCGCACTTTTCGGGGCCGAAGCACATGGGCGCACAGGTGGACGCCTGCCAATGACCATTCAAGGTGCCAAGCACCCTGTTCCAATCCAATACAAAGTTCCTGTGCCATCAGCGCAGGTAAAGTCCGCTGTGTTACTGGCCGGTCTTAATGCGCCAGGTAAAACAGTGGTTATCGAACCGGAAGCGACCCGTGATCATACCGAGCGCATGCTTGCAGGCTTTGGCGCCGAAATCACGGTGGAAGATAGCCCAGAAGGGCACGTAATTACCCTGACCGGCCAGCCAGAGCTCAATCCCCAAAATATAACCGTTCCTCGCGATCCCAGTTCTGCTGCCTTTCCAGTTTGTGCTGCCCTGATCTGCGAGGGCTCTGATGTGTTGGTGCCGAATATAGGCCTCAACCCCACACGGGCAGGATTGTTCACTACGCTGCGCGAGATGGGCGCGGATCTAAGCTACGAAAACGAGCGGGTCGAGGGCGGAGAACCCGTTGCCGATCTCCGCGCCCGCTTTTCACCAAACATGGTAGGCATTGAAGTGCCTCCCGAACGAGCAGCAAGCATGATTGATGAATATCCAATCCTGTCAGTGATCGCATCCTTTGCATCTGGCAAAACTGTAATGCGCGGCGTGAAAGAGTTGCGGGTTAAAGAAAGCGATCGGATTGAGGCAATGGCCACGGGACTTCGCGCCAATGGGGTAGAAGTCGAAGAGGGCGAAGACTGGTGGATTGTTTCGGGCCAAGGAAGCGGAAAAGTGCGCGGTGGGGGGCTTTGCGCCACCTATCTGGATCACCGAATTGCAATGTCGTTTGTTATCATGGGGATGGCTAGTGAAAACCCAGTCAAAATAGATGACGGATCCCCAATCGTAACATCGTTTCCTATCTTTGAAGACCTAATGACGGACCTCGGCGGCGCGATAACTCGAAACAACCACTAACCAAAGGGCAGTTACAAGAAATGAAATTTGTTGTGGCAATTGACGGACCGGCGGCAGCTGGCAAAGGAACAATTGCCAAGGCTGTTGCCAATCATTTTGGATTTCCACACCTTGATAGCGGACTGCTTTACAGAGCAGTTGCAGCAAAGACATTAAGAGGATCTGCCCCAGAACAAGCGGCGGCGACGCTGCATATCGAGGATCTAAATGCGTTAAATTTGCGGTCTTCAGAGATTGCCCAAATGGCGAGCAAAGTTGCCGCAATTTCAAAAGTCCGCTCCGAGCTTTTTGACTTTCAAAGGAATTTTGCCGGAAAAGACAGCGGGGCCGTGATCGATGGACGTGATATTGGTACAGTCATTTTTCCAGATGCTGCTGTAAAGCTCTATATAACCGCAAGCCCTGAAGCCCGTGCAAAACGTCGCTTTGAAGAGTTGGCAAATGGGAATAAATCAGTCACTCTTGAGGCTGTTTTCAAAGATGTGAAAGAACGTGACGAAAGGGATGCAACGCGTCATGCATCGCCATTGAAAGCCGCTTCTGACGCGATCACAATTGATACCACCGAGCTTACGATTGAAGCAGCCGTAAAAACTGCAATCAAACTGGTCGAGATTGCACTTGAACGCACAAAGCATCCGTAGCACCTAAGGTTTTATTTTCCCGTCTAGAAATTTGCACGGAACTGGACTGTAAAAGAAGCCATTATGGCCCACACAGCCCTTGATTTATTGCACTAAACATCGTATGCGGCGTCTTTGTTGTCCACAGGGCAGCTTTTCGAGCAAAAAGTCTGAAACAAGCAGACCAATAAAACCCAAGACCGGCGGAGACAACCGCTTGGCCCGTAAATGACTAGTAAAGGAAACTGAGACCACATGGCTCAAAATACATCTATGGAGGAATTCGAAGCCCTCCTGAACGAAAGCTTCGAAATGGACACACCCCAAGAAGGGTCTGTCGTAAAAGGCAAAGTCATTGCAGTTGAAGTAGGATATGCCATCATCGATGTCGGCTATAAAATGGAAGGCCGCGTTGAGTTAAAAGAATTTGCAAATCCCGGCGAAGCCCCAGAAGTCGCTGCAGGCGATGAGGTCGAGGTCTTTCTGCGTCAGGTCGAAAACTCAAAAGGTGAAGCGGTTATCAGCCGTGAAATGGCCCGCCGCGAAGAAGCATGGGATCGCCTTGAGAAAGCTTATGCTGATGATGCCCGTGTTGAAGGCGCCATCTTTGGCCGTGTCAAAGGCGGGTTCACTGTTGATCTTGGCGGGGCTGTTGCGTTTTTGCCCGGTTCTCAGGTTGATGTGCGGCCAGTCCGCGATGCTGGTCCTTTGATGGGCCTCAAGCAGCCATTCCAAATTTTGAAAATGGACCGCCGCCGCGGCAACATTGTTGTCTCGCGCCGCGCTATTTTGGAAGAAAGCCGCGCCGAACAACGCGCAGAAGTGATTGGCAACTTGGCTGAAGGCATGGCTGTCGAAGGCGTTGTCAAAAACATCACTGAATACGGCGCCTTTGTTGATCTGGGCGGTGTTGATGGATTGCTTCATGTGACCGACATGGCTTGGCGCCGTGTTAATCACCCATCAGAAATTTTGACCATTGGTGAATCGATCAATGTTCAAGTAATCAAAATCAACAAAGACACTCATCGGATCAGCCTTGGCATGAAGCAACTGCAAGAAGATCCGTGGGATCTCGTTGCTGCCAAGTATCCTCTGGAGTCTGTACACAACGGTGTTGTGACAAATATCACCGATTACGGTGCATTTGTTGAGCTAGAGGCCGGCGTAGAAGGTCTGGTTCACGTCTCTGAAATGTCTTGGACCAAAAAGAACGTTCACCCTGGAAAAATCGTTTCTACCAGCCAAGAAGTAGAAGTGATGGTGCTTGAAATCGACGGATCCAAACGGCGTGTTTCCCTAGGACTGAAGCAAACTCAGCGCAATCCTTGGGAAGTGTTTGCAGAAACACATCCTGAAGGCACACAAGTTGAAGGTGAGGTTAAAAACATCACCGAGTTTGGTCTTTTTGTTGGTCTGGAAGGCGAAATCGACGGCATGGTTCACCTCAGCGATATCTCGTGGGACGAACGCGGCGAAGATGCAATTCAAAACTTCCGCAAAGGCGACACAGTCAAAGCTGTTGTCTCTGAGGTTGATGTAGAAAAAGAACGCATCAGTCTTTCGATAAAAGCTATGGGCGGCGACAAATTTGCCGAAGCCACAGGCGGCGTCAAACGCGGCTCGATCGTCACAGTTGCGGTTACTGCAATTGAAGATGGTGGTATTGAGGTCGAATATGAAGGAGCCAAAGCCTTTATCCGACGCTCTGATCTTAGCCGTGATCGCGCCGAGCAGCGCCCGGAGCGTTTTTCTGTAGGTGATAAAGTCGACGTGCGTGTCACAAACATAGACAGCAAGACCCGTAAATTGGGCTTGTCAATCAAAGCGCGCGAGATTGCGGAAGAAAAGGAAGCAGTGGAGCAATACGGTTCTTCGGATTCGGGTGCATCACTGGGCGACATTCTCGGAGCGGCCCTCAAGGGCGACGAATAGTTCAGTTGCAATTACTCTTGAAAGGCTCCCCTCCGTAAGGATCGGGGAGCCTTTTTTATGGTCAAACGATTCGCTGTAAGTGAAATTTCCCGACCTAAAATTTCGATACTTGGGGTCTGAGCATCGATTTTATCGCAATTAATAATCTCAGACCCATTATTTTTGCTTCAACTACAAACAATTTCGACTTTCCAAACACAAAGCGTTTCCCATTCTTTCTAATCTTCTTATAGTCGTATGATATCTATCGCCAAACAACGTCTAGGGGGAAAAATGATCCGCTCGGAGCTCATTCAGATCATCGCCGATCAAAATCCGCATCTCTTTCAGCGTGATGTAGAACGCATTGTAAATACAGTGTTTGATGAAATCACAAATGCTATGGCGAATGGAGATCGTGTAGAACTACGCGGCTTCGGTGCATTCTCTGTCAAAAAGCGCGATGCAAGGGTTGGGCGGAACCCGCGAACCGGCGAAAGTGTGTCTGTCAGCGAAAAGCACGTTCCATTTTTCAAAACTGGAAAGCTTTTGCGAGATCGGCTGAACGGAAAGTCCTAATGCAATGCGATATCTGCGATATGCGTTTTTAATCAGCCTTGCGTTTGTCATGGTCGTTGTGGCCGTGGCAAATCGGACGATAACGCAGCTTAGCCTACTGCCCGCGGATTTGTCCCAATTGCTTGGGGTAAACTGGTCGATTGATCTCCCCGTTTTTGTCATTTTCTTAGGTGGCACAATCTTTGGTGTATTGGTTGGCTTTGTTTGGGAGTGGCTGCGGGAATATAAGCATCGTGCGGAGGTGACTCACAAAAGCCGTGAGTTGCGCAAGCTGGAAAGCGAATTACGCGATCTGAAAGGCGAAAAATACAAAGACCAAGACGAAGTTTTGGCGATGCTTGAGGAAGTGAGATAAATCCTATGTCAAATCCCGTAAGGGTTAAAATTTGCGGTGTAACCAGCCGACAGTTAATGCGGGAAGTTGGAAACGCTGGTGCCCAGTATGCCGGATTGGTCTTTTTTGAAAAATCGCCGCGTAGCCTTACTTTGGAGCAGGCCCGCAGCATTGCACTTGAAGCACCAACTGGCTTGGCGAAAGTGGCACTGGTGGTCAACCCAAGTGATAGTTTTTTGGAACGTTTAACTGGCGAAGTTCCACTTGACATGATCCAGCTTCATGGAAGTGAAACGCCGCAAAGAGTCACCGAGATAAAACAAAAGACAGGTTTACCTGTCATGAAGGCTATCGGTCTCGCAGCACAAGACGATTTAAAAAAACTGGATATCTATGCAACTGTTGCAGATCAGCTAATGGTCGATGCAAAGCCTTCAAAAAATGCAGCCTTGCCCGGTGGCAATGGTTTTGCCTTCGACTGGAGCTTGTTGCAAGGGCGGCGTTGGACGGGCCCTTGGATGCTTGCAGGAGGTTTAAATCCCGAAAATGTTGCTCAAGCGATCGCAATCACAGGTGCGCAGCAAATAGATGTATCCTCGGGTGTTGAAATCCGTCCTGGAGAAAAAGATACACAAAAGATCAATGCCTTTGTAAGGGCAGCACAAACACAGAGTTTAGCTGCGATATAAATAATTTATTGTCCGCGACTTTACGCGCCCCGAGAACAAAGCTACATCAGGTAAAATATGTTTACTGGGAGAGGCAAAATGCCCAACGAACTCTTCAACAGCTTTATGACTGGTCCAGACGAAAATGGCCGGTTCGGTGATTTTGGTGGACGCTTTGTATCGGAAACTCTGATGCCGCTTATCCTAGAATTGGAAGAGCAGTATGAGCGCGCCAAAACAGACGATAGCTTTTGGGCCGAAATGCATGATCTTTGGACCCATTATGTTGGACGCCCTAGCCCCCTTTACTTTGCCGAGCGCCTCACAAATCATTTAAACGGCGCAAAAATATATATGAAGCGTGATGAGTTAAACCACACAGGCGCACACAAAATTAACAACGTTTTAGGTCAGATTATCCTTGCGCGTAGAATGGGAAAAAATAGGATTATCGCCGAAACCGGGGCTGGCCAGCACGGCGTAGCAACAGCAACCGTCTGTGCTAAATTCGGACTGAAATGTGTGGTATACATGGGCGCTCATGACGTAGAGCGTCAGGCCCCTAATGTTTTTCGGATGCGACTTTTGGGCGCCGAAGTTATTCCTGTGACCTCTGGCAGAGGGACACTCAAAGACGCAATGAATGATGCGCTTCGCGATTGGGTAACAAATGTCCGCGATACGTTTTACTGTATTGGTACAGTTGCGGGTCCCCATCCGTATCCAGCAATGGTACGCGATTTTCAGTCAATCATCGGCAAAGAAACCAAAGAACAGATGCAGGGTGCTGAAGGCCGTCTGCCAGATACAATTATTGCTGCTATTGGTGGCGGCTCTAATGCTATGGGTTTGTTTTATCCCTTTCTTGATGATGCAACTGTTTCTATCATCGGGGTTGAGGCCGGCGGAAAAGGCGTCAATGAAAAGATGGAGCACTGCGCATCGCTTACAGGCGGTCGCCCAGGTGTTTTACATGGTAACCGCACCTATCTTCTGCAAGATGACGATGGCCAAATCCTTGAAGGCTTTTCGATTTCTGCAGGGCTCGACTATCCTGGGATCGGACCAGAACATTCCTGGCTGCATGAAATTGGAAGGGCAAAATATGTGTCGATCACGGACCAAGAAGCATTGGAAGCCTTTCAACTTTGCTGCACACAAGAAGGCATCATTCCGGCTCTTGAACCAAGTCATGCATTGGCCCATGTGATGAAAATTGCGCCGGAATTGCCGCAAGATCATATTATATGTATGAATATGTGTGGCCGTGGGGACAAAGACATCTTTACCGTTGCCAAACACTTAAACTTTGACATGGGCGAATTCGTCTAAATTTGTTTAATCACGAGAGAAAGTCCCGCCTCTATGAATAAGGCGGGACCTTTATTTTAAATTGCAGCATTTTAACTAAAGCCACCGCATTTAAATGGCATTTTGCAACGCTTCAACTAAATCGGTTTTTTCCCAACTAAAGCCACCGTCTGCCTCTGGTGCACGACCAAAATGGCCATAGGCAGCTGTTCTCTGGTAGATTGGCTTGTTTAAACCGAGGTGCTCACGAATACCTCGTGGGCTCAGATCTAAAC